>WANX01000112.1 GCA_015521565.1 Candidatus Hydrothermarchaeota archaeon | reverse complement strand
GAGGAGATTGTGGGGGAAATAAAGGACGAGTACGACCTCGCCGAAGAAGAGCCGCTGGAGCGGATAAATGAGAGGGAGGTTGTCGTTGACGCGCGGATGAGCATCCACGATGTGAATGAGGCACTGAACATCGCCCTTCCCGAGGAGGAGTTCGATACAGTGGGCGGATTGCTGTTCAACACCCTGGGCAGAATACCGTCTCCGGGGGATGAAGTGGAATTCGAGGATGCAAAGCTGAGAGTGGAGAAGATGAGAGGGAGGAGGATTATGAAGGTTAGGGTAATTCTGAAGAAATGATTATGGTAACATCTTGTGACAAAAAATTTTAGCATGTTATTCCGCATCCTTTTTCCGGAGGTGGCGGCCATGAGCGGGGAAGTTATGAAGATGCTATCAGGGGCGGTGCTTGTAATCCTGGGGATAGCCTGGTATTTTGTGCGCATACCTGTGCTGAGCGATGTACTCAGCTCCGGCGTCATGGTGCCCTTCTGGCGAGCCCTTTTGCTGGTGTTCGCAGCATGTTTCGGTGTTGTGCTTCTGCTTGCCGGACTGGTGCTTGCCTGGATAGGCTACGACGATTACAGGATGAGCAGAGAGTCCGAGGAGTAGTCTACAAAAAACCTTTCTTTTGATATTAAAGTAACAATATGTAGAAAAATGCGTGCTGATGAGCTGCTCGATATACTGGGAAACAGGACCAGGAGGGAGATTATAAAAAGGGTGAGTCAGGAGCCGAAGTGCCTGTCAGAGCTCAGCAGGGAGATGGGTGTGGAGAAGATGGCACTTGCGAGGCATCTGGATTCGATGAAGAAGGCAAACATCCTCACTGTAGAGGAGGAGAGAATAAAGCGTGGCAGGCCGAGAAAGTATTATGAGATTGCCGAGCACATTTCCCTGCGGGTGGACATATCTCCCGAGGAGTTTTCCATGAAGCTGCGCACACCCTCTCATTCAGAGGCGGAAAAGGACAGTGTCCACACCCTCCGTCTGGAGAGCGCCAGAGCGATTTCAGATCCCCTCCAGAGGCTTGCGGCTCTTACAAAAATTGCGGAGGACGTAAAAAAGGAGATTGAATATTACGAGGATGCCCTCCAGCGAGCAGAAGATGTGCTTGACCAGGTGAGGAGGGCTGGCAGGGAGGCTGTTAAAGAACTCAGGCTCACCCGGTCGGAGAGGAGCTCTCTGCTCAAGGTTGTGGGGCTGGGCAAGCGCAGCAAGCTCGAGAGCACAATTGAAACCTGAGCCAGAGCTGTAGCGCTAACTTGTGGGAACAGAAAAAGTAGAGGAGGTGATCCGATGGCTGAGGTGAGAGTGGCAATTGCAGGTGTTGGAAACTGCGCATCTTCGCTGGTGCAGGGTGTGGAGTACTACAAAAATGCACGCGACGATGAGTTCGTACCGGGATTAATGCACGTGAACTTCGGTGGCTACCACATACGCGACATAAAGTTTGTTGCAGCCTTTGACGTTAACGCCAACAAAGTGGGCAGGGACCTGAGCGAGGCGATATTCACAGAGCCCAACTGCACAGCCAGGTTCTGCGACGTGCCAGAGCTGGGCGTAGAGGTGCTCAAGGCACCTGTGCTCGACGGTATAGGCAGGTATCTCCGTGGCACAGTACCTGTAAGCAGAAAGCAGAAGCCGGTGGACGTGGCCAAGGCGCTGGAGGAGGCTAATGCAGACGTGCTGGTGAACTTCTTACCGGTGGGCAGCGCCAGGGCAACGCGCTACTTCGCCCAGGCAGCCATAGATGCTGGCTGCGGCTTTGTGAACTGCATCCCAGAATTCATAGCCAGCGACAGGGAGTGGGCGGCGAAGTTTACAAACGCCGGCCTGCCTGTTGCGGGCGACGACATCAAGAGCCAGGTGGGGGCGACGATACTCCACCGCACACTGGTGCAGCTGCTCAAGGACAGGGGCGTAAAGGTGGAGGAGACCTACCAGCTCAACATCGGCGGCAACACCGACTTCCTGAACATGCTCCAGGAGTCCAGGCTCAAATCAAAGCGCATAAGCAAGACGGAGGCGGTGACCAGTGTGGTGGACTACGACATACCCACGCGAATAGGGCCAAGTGACTACGTGCCCTTCCTGAACGACAACAAGCAGGCCTTCATCTACGTAAAGGGCAGGAAGTTCGGCGACATACCGCTCACAATCCAGGTGCACCTCTCCGTGGAGGACTCCCCCAACAGCGCCGGTGTAGCCGTCGACGCGATACGTGCGACGAAGCTGGCACTGGACAATGGCATCGCCGGTCCCCTCGAGGGTGTGAGCGCTTACTTCTTCAAGCACCCGCCGGTGCAGTATCCAGATGCAGTCGCCAGGCAGATGGTGGAGGAGTTCATAAAGGAGAACGCCCTTACCAGGGTGGCACCAGAGCTGGCGCTGAAGGAGTAGAGATGAAGGCGGTCGTTCTGGCCGCTGGAAAGGGGGAGAGGCTTGGCACGAGCCTCCCCAAACCCCTTGTTCGCCTTCTTGGAAGGGCGCTCGTGGACAGGGCTATAGACGCTCTCAGAAAGGCGGGCATAAAGGAGATAATAGTGGTGTACAGTGACCCGCGCGTCAGGGAGCACCTGAACGGCAGGGTCAGGCTTGTGCACAACGAGGATGTTGAGAGAGAGGGAGGATATTCGCTGCTCAAGGGTGCGGAAGCTGCTGGAGGCGAACCCTTTGTGCTGGTGATGGCCGACCACATCTTCGACCACATGATGGTGGCAAAGCTCCTGGAGTCGAAACCCGAGACGACAACCCTGTGTGTTGACTACAGCCTTAAGGGACGGAACCTTGAGGAGGCGACCAAGGTGCAGGTTGACACAGAAGGCTGGATAACTGACCTGGGAAAGGAGCTTTCCAGCTACAACGCACTGGATACAGGGGTTTTCTACTGCACGCCGGAGGTGCTCCAGGCAGCACGGCGCTTTGAGGGCAGATTTACAGTCACAGACGTTATGAAGCACCTGGCCGGAAGACGCAGGCTGCGCGCATTCGACGCCACCGGCTATGTGTGGTGGGATGTGGACACGAGAGAGGAACTCAGGCGTGCCGAGGAGATGCTGCTCAGGAGCCTGATAAAGCCTGTGGACGGGTTTGTATCCAGGTATATAAACAGGAGAATTTCCCTCAGGATTTCCCGGAGGCTGGTTGATACGCCTGTTACTCCAAACGCCATCTCAATCTTCAGCTTTTTGCTCGGCGCTTTGGCCGGCGGACTCTTTGCCTACGGGTATGCTGCCCTGGGCGGAATAATGGCCCAGGTTTCGTCGATTATAGATGGCTGCGACGGTGAGATTGCGCGTCTGCGTGGGGTGGCCTCACCCTACGGTGCCTTTCTCGACTCCACCCTGGACAGGTATGCGGATATGCTCATCCTCCTGGGAATAATCGCCACCAATCCGGAGGAGCTCTGGCTGGTTGGCGGTCTTGCAATGCTCGGCAGCTACTCCATAAGCTACACGGGCTCAAGAGCGGAGCTCTTCGGGCTCACCTTTCTTAATCTGACTGAGAACCTCATGAAGCGTGATGTGAGGCTGTTCCTGATATTTCTCGCCGGTGTGGCGAATCAGCTTTTTGGTGTGCTGCTGCTGCTGGCTGTGCTATGCAATCTGGTTGTGCTGAACCGCTTCATACAGTTCCCAAAACTTGTGAAAGGTGCAAAAAATTAGGGGGTGGTATGAGTGCAGCTTGCAGCTCAGAGGCAGGCGCATGCTGAAAGGCTCATCACAGCCACCGCCTCCCTATGCCCTGAGTGCAGGAAGATTGTGAGGGCAGAGATTTTTGAGCGCGACGGGAAGGTTTACATGCGAAAGCGCTGTGGTGAGCACGGTGAATTTGAGGACCTGTACTGGGGGGACTACTGGCTCTATAAAAAGGCTCGGCGCTTTGCCCACGACGGCCAGGGCTTCGCAAATCCCACCACAAAGCTTGAGAGCTGCCCCTTCTCCTGCGGACCCTGCGAGGCCCATCTATCGCACACAGCCCTCGCCAATCTGGTGGTAACAAACCGCTGCAACCTCGCATGCTGGTACTGCTTCTACTACGCGGAGCGCGCGGGCTATGTGTACGAGCCCTCGCTCGCGGACATTGAGCGCATGCTGCGCTACCTCAAAGCCCAGAAGCCGGTGCCCTGCAATGCGCTGCAGCTTACCGGAGGTGAGCCAACTCTAAGAGAGGACCTGGTGGAGATTATCAGGCTTGCGAAGCGGCTGGGCTTCGACCACGTGCAGCTGAACACCAACGGAATAAAGCTTGCCCGGGATGCGGAGCTTGCCAGAGCTATAGCAAGAGCCGGCGCGGGCGTTGTGTACCTGAGCTTCGACGGGGTAACCGCAGAGACCAACCAGAAGAACCACCGCTACATCCCGAAAATCCTGGAGAATGCGAGGCGCGCTGATATGCGCCTGGTGCTTGTCCCGACGGTTATAAAGAACAAAAACGACCATGAGCTTGGCGACATAGTTGAATTTGCCCTTAAAAACATTGACGTGGTTCGCGGTGTGAACTTCCAGCCGGTTTCGCTGGTCGGAAGAATGCCCCGGGAGGAGCGGGAGAAGCACCGCATTACGATACCGGACGTTATTCTCGCCCTGGAGGAGCAGACTGCCGGCGCAATAGCGCGGGAGGACTTCTACCCCGTGCCGAGCGTTGCCGCGATATCCCACATAGTTGAGGCGCTCACTGGGGTGAAGCAGTACGAGCTCACCACTCACTTTGCCTGCGGTATGGCAACCTACGTGTTCAAGGACGGCAACAAGCTTGTGCCCATAACGCGCTTTATAGACATCGACGGCTTGCTGGAGTATTTGAACGAGAGTGCAGAGCGCATAAAGGAGGGCGGCGGTGGACTTGTAGAGAGAATAAAGCTGCTATCCGGAATAAGACGCTTTATCGATGCGGCAGGGGCTCCCGAGAACCTGAAAATATATCCCATCCTCTTCGCCGCGCTGGTGAGACACGACTACCGCGCCTTGGCGAAGTTCCATCATAACGCCCTTTTCATAGGGCTGATGCACTTCATGGACCTGTACAACTACGACATAGCGAGGGTTAAAAGATGCGCCATCCACTACGTTACGCCTGACCTGCGCGCTGTGCCCTTCTGCGCCTTCAACGTCCTGCCCGAGTACTACCGCGATGCGATGCAGAAGGAGTACGCGGAAAAACTTGCTGCTGAAAAAAGTGAGGGGTAGAGGCCTTACTCCCTTTCAAAGGCCTCCTTTGGCGCATTGCACACCGGGCAGTGCCAGTCTTCGGGCAGCTCGTCGAAAGCCTTGCCCTCCGCTTCCTCGTCGTACACATAGCCGCACACGGTGCACCTGTACCTTGCCATGGGTTCACCTCCTATTCAAACCCGCTGTGGTACTCAACCACCTTCCGGGCAAAAAGCCTGCCGAAGTCGTATCCCTGCCGGTAGTCCTCCCCCATTGGGCGGTACTTCACCTCAAATCCCGGCTCAACCACCTCGAGCTTCATGCTTTTGAGGATGCCCAGCGCCTCCCTAACACCACCACCGCCCCAGCCGTAGCTGCCGAAGGCGCTGGCTATTCTGTGCTGCGGTCTGAGACCCCGCAGATGCTGCAAAAACTCCGCCACAGTCGGAAACATCAGGTTGTTCAGAGTGGGCGTGCCCACAAGCAAACCCCTGTACTTCCAGAACTGTTTTATCGCCACGCTCATTGGTGTCTCCCTGAGCTTTATAACCTCCGCATACACGCCCTCATCCAGAATGCCGTCCAAAATCGCCCTGCTCATCCGCTCTGTGGAATGCCACATGGTGTCATAGACTATCACTATGCCCTCTCTGGCCCTTCCCTCTGCCATGTCCAGATACATTTTTATGACCTTCTCAGGATTCTTCCGCCAGATCACACCGTGGTCAGGTGCTATCATGTCTATCTCCAGCCCCATCCGCTGAAGTTCTGCAATTTTCGCCTTTATCAGTCTGCCAAAGGGCATGAGTATGTTGGCATAGTAGTCTATTACCGCATCCTCCAGGAGCTCCTGCTCCTGTACCAGGTCATCAAAAAGTGCCGCCTGGGCAAAGTGCTGTCCAAAAGCGTCCTGGGAGATTAGGAGCCTGTCCTCCCTGATATAGGTCATCATGCTATCCGGCCAGTGGAGCATTGGTGTCTCTATAAACATCAGGGTCTTCTCGCCCGTTTTCACAGTATCGCCCGTGCCCACCGTCTGGATATCCCAGCCGGTGGTATCGAAGTGCCTCTCCAGACCCTCTCTGGCTCGCTCGGTGCAGTAGAGCGTGGCCTTTTTCGCCAGGCTCATAACCCTGTCCCAGGAGCCAGCGTGGTCCATCTCGATGTGGTTGCACACGGCAATACGTATCTTTTCGGGATTTGTCAGGCACCGGATGCGCTCGAACATTGTATCCGCAAAGTCGTACTTCACAGTATCAATGAGGGCTATCTTCCTGTCCATTATAAGGAAGTTGTTGTAGGTTGTGCCCCTGGGGGTGACGTATCCGTGAAAGTCCCTGACATTCCAGTCTATAGCGCCCACCCAGTATATCCCGGGCTTTATCTGCTTCGCCTTCATGCGCCCACCTTAAAATTTTACCTCCCGCTTGCCCTGCCACAGGCCATGGAGGTTGCAGAAGGCGAAGGCGCGCAGGGTGGTGGGCTCATCCAGGGTTATTGTGAACCTCACCCTGGGGTGGCTCACCACAGGAGCAAGAGTTGCCATTCCCAGGAAGGTGTACTGCTCGTCGTAGAGCGCAATCCAGTTTATGTAGTGGGAGAGCTCATTGGGATGTTTCAAAAGCTCCCCCACAACAACCTTCACGCTGAAAGGCTCCCCTGCCTTTATCTCCTCGGGCAGATGAATCACGGGGGTGTGCTTCTTCTCCATGTCCGTCATATTTTCCGGGTCACGGGGCTTGTTCACACCTTTAAGGGAAAACTCCGTCACACTCTCACCCCTTCAGAATTCCTTAAAGGCGCTCTTTCCAGCGTTGCACACAGGGCATCGCTCCGGAGCATCACCTATCACCGTGTGGCCGCACACTGAGCAGATGCTCACCTTCTCTATCTCTATGTCTCTGCCATCCTCGGCCAGCTTTCTGGCTTCAGAGTAGAGCTCTGCATGAATCTTTTCCGCCTCAAGCGCATAGCGGATGCTCCTCTTCGCCTTCTCCTCTCCCTGAAGTTCGGCGATGGCATTGTACGCCGGGTACATCTCCTCAACTTCAAAGGTCTCACCCTCTATGGCGGAGCCAAGATTCTCGGGACTCTTTCCCAGCATCCCGAGAGCCTTGAAGTGGTTTGTGGCATGCACCTGCTCAGCATACGCAATCGCCCTGAAGAGCCTCGCAATGTTCGGGAACCCATCCCTCTCCGCCTGCTCCGCAAATATAAGGTACTTCATATGTGCCTGGCTCTCTCCTGCAAAGGCGGACTTCAAACTCTCCTCCGTCATCTTCTTCATAACAGCACCTCCACTAACCTAATTTTGGGTCTCCTCAGATTAATACCTTTCTACAATCTGCTCTTCAAAAAATCTCCCAGCTCCCTGTCGGACCTGCTTATGTGATTTATCCACCAGTCCACCAGAAGGCGATTGGTCGGTATAACAGCAGCAGATATCCTGCCGCTCTTAAGGCGTCTTTTCAGCTCTGAGAACTCAGCAGCAAACTTTGCATGCTGTGCCCTGTGGCTGTGATAATCAGGATACCTGTGCCTTCTCATCAGTCCCTCCTCTGTTCCAAAATGGTCAGCGATGTACGCATCAAGAAAGTCGATTACCTCAAATATCGCCTCTTCCCCTCTGCGCCGGGAGCAGGCCTCCAGCAGGGTATTTATGTGCTCAAAAAGCTCCCTGTGCTGCGCGTCTATCTCCTCAACGCCGATGGCGAGTCTGCTACTCCAGCGCAGCATTCAGGAACCTCCGGTTCATGAGCCTCTGCTCCCCGCATCCGCGGAGTGTACATGGTACCAGGGGTTCCCTATATCAGCACCGCAGCCCTCACAGCTGACCCCCGGCTCGTCGCTGAAGACCTCATTTTCAGCGCCGCACCTGGCGCATATTAAAAGATGCAGGGAGGGGCCCCTTGCGGGATCGCACACCCTTATGCCACCTCCCCGAACATGCCTCTGGCACCGCACACCGGACATGTGTCGGGTGCATCGCCCTCGACGGTGTAGCCGCACGTCTGGCAGACCTGCAGAGAGCCCAGCTCTGCATCCTTCCCGGCGTTGACGGCCTCCAGGGCCCTGGTGTAAAGCTCTGCGTGCACCTCCTCCGCTTTTATGGCCCAGGTGAAGGTCCTTTCTGCATCGGCTTCGCCCTCCTGCTTAGCCGTTTCTATGAACTCCGGATACATCTCCTTCTTCTCGTAGGTCTCACCCTCGTAGGCTGCCTTCAGGTTCTCCGCGGTGCTCTTTATTCCACCCATAACCCGCAGATGATTGAGCGCATGTATTGTCTCACTCTCCGCGGCCGCCCTGAAAAGCCTTGCAACGTTGGGGTAGCCCTCTTCTTCCGCCTTCCTGGCGAAGGCCAGATAGCGGCGGTTTGCCTGGCTCTCTCCGGCAAAAGCTGCTGCCAGATTTTCTCCGGTCTTGCCCATCTATATCACCTCCTGACCAGCAGGTGCATAGTAGCATCTCTTAGGGGAGTGCACCTTGCCTTCTTTCTTGAGCTCTTTAATTGCCCTGGACACCTCCTTGCTATCCACGCCCAGGACCTTGGCAATGTCTCCCGGCCTTACAGGCTTTCCCGCATTTTTCATGGCTTCCAGTACCTTTTCCTTATCCACCATACACTTTCACCTCTTTTGACTTATTGTTTTCGTTATTATAAGTTCGTATATATAAATTTTTGGTATGAGATTCGTAAACTGAAACAGAGATAAGTTCGAATTTCGCACCCTATTCTTCTAATTAAAAGTGATGGTCAGAAAATCTGTACTCTCATCACCGTTATAATTATTATGAATATCGTTACATTTTAGTCGATAACCATATGATGCTGGACGAAAAAGACATAAAAATAATAGAAATTCTGCGCAGAGATGCCAGGACGCCCTTTACCGAGATTGCCAGGCGTCTTAATGTAAGCGAAGCCACTGTGAGAAAGAGAGTTGACGCCCTTGAGAGAATGGGGGTTATAAAAGGCTACACCATTGTCGTGGACCCGGCAAAGATGGGCTTCGCCACAGTGGCGCTGGTCGGGATAAACACGAATCCTGACATGTTTCTGAGCGTTGCAGAAAAGCTCACCGAGTTCGAGGAGGTGCGCTTTGTCGCAACCTCCACGGGAGACCACATGATTATGGCCGAAGTATGGACCAGAAACGGCAAGGAGCTCTCCTCACTAATATCTGACAAGATAGGCAAGCTGGAAGGCATCACCCATATAAGGCCGGCGATAATTCTGGAAAAGCTTAAAGAAGTTTGAGATACCTTTTCCAAAAGCTTTAAGTTCTCCCCTGCCCATTTGGATGCCGATGGTCTATGAAGGCGCTGGTTGTGGTGTGTGATGGTCTCGCAGACAGACCTGTGAAATCCCTCGGGGGGAAAACACCGCTGGAGGCTGCGTCCACCCCAAATCTGGACAGGCTTGCATCCAGGGGTATTACCGGCATAGTGGACCCGGTGGCTCCCGGTATAAGGGCGGGAAGCGATACCTCACACCTCGCAATACTGGGCTACGACCCCTGCGAGGTGTACACCGGGCGTGGTCCCTTCGAAGCTGCCGGTATGGGGATTGAGCTTCACCGGGGCGACATAGCCTGGAGGTGCAATTTTGCCACTGTGGATGAGAACCTGATTGTAATGGACAGGCGTGCTGGCAGGATAGAGGACACCTCCCGTTTGATAGAGGCATTGCGCGACATTCGTCTTCCCGGTGTGGAGGTGGAGCTCGCCTCCCTGGCGTACCGCTGCGCACTGGTGTTCCGCGGAGAGGGTCTGAGCCACAGGGTTGGGGATACCGACCCGCACACCACCGGGGTGAAGGTGCATCCAGCAGAGCCCCTGGAGGATACGCCCGAAGCGAGACGCACCGCCAGACTTCTGGAGGAGTTTACCACCAGGGCTTATGAGATTCTGAAGGACCATGAGGTAAACAGGGAACGCCGCAGGAAAAACCTGCCTCCTGCGAACTATCTGCTCACCAGAGGTGCAGGGGTTGTGCCTGACCTTGAGAGCTTCCACTCCAGGTATGGTATGACAGGCGCATGTATTGCCACGACGGCGATTATCAGAGGCATTGCACGCCTTGCGGGCATGCGGGTGCTCCGGGCGGAGAGGGAGTACACAGCCAGAGCGAAGCAGGCACTCGCCGCTCTGGAGGAGGTGGACTTTCTGCTCATGAACATCAAGGAGGCGGATGAGGCGGGTCACGACCACTCTCCGGAAAAGAAGGTGGAGGTAATAGAGGCGATAGATGAGATGATGGCCGAGTTCCTGGAGTTTGTACGGGATAACTACCTGGTGGTGATGTCTGACCACACCACCCCCTGCAGTGTTGGCGACCACACCGGCGATGTTGTACCTGTGCTCATCGCCGGCCCCGAAGTCAGAACAGACACCGTGGTGGCTTTTGGCGAAAGAGCGTGCGCCGGTGGGGGACTGGGCAGGATAAGGGGTCTGGACTTAATGCCCATTCTGCTCGACCTGCTTAACAAAACAGAAAAGTTTGGTGCTTAAGATGCGTGCTTTAATTCTTGCAGCGGGCAGAGGCACGAGGCTGGAGCCACTTACAGAAACACAGCCCAAGGTGATGCTACCCCTCGCAGGAAAGCCGCTGCTGCAGCACGTGATCGAGGCGGTGCGGGAGGCGGGGATAAGGGATATCACCCTGGTCGTTGGCTATATGGGTGGAGCTATAAAAGCCCATTTTGGCGATGGCTCAGAGCTTGGGGTAAAACTGAGCTACGCGGAGCAGAAGCAGCGGCTGGGTACTGCGCACGCGATAGCCCAGGTTAAATTTAACGAGGATTTCCTGGTGCTCAACGGGGACACCGTCCCGAGTTCCCGGGATATTGCGCTGCTTTTGAAGGAACACAGAGGTACTGCCACGATGGGGCTGCGCCGGGTCGAAGACGCGCGAGGATACGGAGTGGTAACCCTGGGCACGGGCAGCAGAGTCGAGAGGATAGTGGAGAAGCCGGCTCATCCAGAGAGCAATCTGATAAACGCCGGCATCTACGTCTTCTCCCCGGAGGTGTACGAGGCGATTGAGCGCACTCCGCTATCGCCACGCGGAGAGTACGAAATAACCACAACTCTGGAGCTGCTCCTGGATAGAGGCATCCGGGGAGTTCTGCTGCGCGGCAGGTGGCTGGACATCGGTACGCCGTGGCACTATCTGGAGGCGAACAGAGCCCTCTTGGAGGAGCTTCCCCATCGCATAGCCGGCGAGGTGGAGGGACGGGTGAGCATAAAAGGAAAGGTCTATCTGGAGGAGGGTGCGGTTATAAGGTCCGGAAGCTACATCGAAGGCCCTGTGTACATAGGCAGAGACAGCATCATAGGACCCAACACCTACCTCCGCGGCTGCACCTACGTGGGCAGGCGCTGCAGGGTGGGCAACGCTGTTGAGGTGAAGAACTCAATAATCATGGACAGCACGCACATATCCCATCTGAGCTATGTGGGAGATTCCATAGTTGGCAGAAACTGCAACTTTGGTGCTGGTGCAAAGGTGGGCAATCTGCGCCTCGACGGCGCCAGTGTTAAGATGCGGATAAGGGGCGAGCTTGTGGATACAGGAAAACGCAAACTGGGCGCAGTGGTGGGTGACGGTGTTAAACTTGGCCTGAATGTGATGATAAATGCGGGACGCAAGATAGGCTCCTGCTCCCGGATAGGTCCCGGTGTGGTGGTGTACCGCGATGTGCCCAGGAACAGCTTTCTGCTGCTGAAGCAGGAGCTGGAGTTCAGGGAGGTGCGCGGGTAGGTGGACAGGGAGCAGCGCGCCCTTGTGGAGAGGCTCTCGGCGCTGCTGGAGGAGTTCAGAAGCCTGGAGGGTGACTACCGGACCATCGACAGGGAATACATGCGCCTGCTGCGGGAGATGGAAAGGCTATCATCCAGGGTAAGGGACGACACCCTTAGAGAGATTGGCGACGGGGAGCTCAGGGACATGATAGTGGCGCTCCGCCTGAAGGGCAGCTGGCAGACCTTTCACAGCTTCAGGCTGTAGCCTCAGGGTGTGAGCCTCTCCACCCCGTAATATGTCACATCTCCCTCATCATCCACCACGGCAAAAAGCAGCCTCTTTCTTACACTGTGCGCAAGGCGCACGGCACGGGCGAGCTCGGTGAAGCTCACCCCGTCATCCTCGCGCACAGCATGCACAAGATAACGGGAGTGCTCTTTCGGATACGTGCCCCGCTCATACACACGGAAGTGGGCACCGAACTTGAAGCCCGTTCTTACCACATATCCGCGCTCGCGCAGGTCGCGGTAAACCGCATACCTGGTCAGAAGCCCCTCCTCCTGCCCCAGCAGCTCCTCCGCACTCAGGCTGCGTCCATCGCGGGTTATTCTCAGCCTCCCCTTCTCCAGCAGGTACGCCGCCTCCACCAGGGAAAGATGCAGCCTGTTTCCCTCCCTCCTTCCGAAGCCCCTCTGCAGCAGTCTGGAGACTGAGGCTTCGTCCTCCACAACCACCAGGTCATCTATCACACGGGCCTTCATACAGTGATATCTCCGGGGAAAATATTTAAAAATACTCCACAGATAATTAACCCGTCAGTTTTTGAGGAAGGCCGGGCATGGAGTGCGAAGTTTGCGGGCGGAAAATCTGGGGCAAGCCTGTCTCCACCGTAATTGAGGGTACCGAGATGAAGACCTGTCCCCGGTGTGCACGCTTCGGCAGGGAGACAAAGACCTGGTCCCGTGTTCCGAAACGCGAGCCCGCGGGGAGGGTTGCACGCCCCCGCAAAAAGCGTCCCTACACCAGACCGCTTCCTGAGATAGACGTGGTGGCAGACTACAGCAGCATAATCCGCCGTGCCAGAGAGGCGAAAAAGCTTACTCAGGAGGAGCTGGGCAGAAAGATAAGCGAGAAGGTCTCTGTGATAGCGCGCCTTGAAGCAGGAAAGATGAAGCCCAGTGTGGAAATGGCCAGGAAGCTCGAAAGGGTGCTGGACATTAAAATCCTGGAGGAGCTGCCGGAGGAAGAGGACTTCTCTGCTCCGGGAGGAGCGGGGGGTGAGCTCACCATCGGCGACATCATAAAGATAAAGAAGAAGGGTGCATAGTATGCTGAAGCGGGAAGAAATTCAGAAGATTGCAGCAGGCTATGACAGGGACATAACCATAGGCATATTCGGCTCCCACTCCGCCAAGGAGATAGGCTGTGCCGCAAAGGCGGCGGGATTTCGCACTGCTATAGTGGTGGAAAAGGGCAGGGACAAACTTTACACCCGCTACAACCGCCACCTCTACGATGAGATAATAGAGGTGGAGCGCTTCAGGGACATGCTCAACCAGGAGGTGCAGGAGCGTCTCCTGGAGCTCAGCACCATCTTCATA
Source organism: Candidatus Hydrothermarchaeota archaeon (assembly GCA_015521565.1). GTDB lineage: Archaea > Hydrothermarchaeota > Hydrothermarchaeia > Hydrothermarchaeales > BMS3B > Pyrohabitans. Next base: position 31,194 of record WANX01000112.1, on the reverse strand, counting down.
CCCAACCGCTCCTTCGCAGTGTATGTGGGCTACGATGGAATAGAGCGGGAGTTCAGGGTGCCAATCTACGGCAACCGCCTTATGCTGCGCGCCGAGGAGCGCGACTACGAACGGGGACAGTACTATCTGCTGAAGAAGGCCGGAATACGCACGCCAAAGCACTTTGAAAGCCCCGAAGACATAGACCGCCTCTGCATCGTCAAGGTGCAGCAGGCCGCCAATCCGCTGGAGAGGGCTTTCTTCTACGCAGACTCGCCTGAAGACTTCTACCACCAGGCGGAGGAGTTGCTGAAGCAGGGGATAATAAGCGAGGAGACGCTGAGCAGGGCGAGGATAGAGGAGTATGTGCTGGGTGCCCGCTTCAATGCCAACTTTCACGGCTATGCGCTGGAGGACATCTTCGGCGATTTTGACCTGGTGGGCTTCTCGGACAGGCGCCAGGTGAATCTGCAGGGCTTTCTGAACCTGCCCGCAAGGGACCAGCTCAAAATCCGTGTCCCGGTAACAAATGAGGAGATTGGGCACTTCGGTGTAACCATGCGGGAGAGCAAACAGCACCTGGTGTACGATGCAGCCTACCGCTTCCGCAGGGTGGTGGAGCGGGAGTATCCGCCCAAGATGATAGGCCCCTTTGCACTGCAGGGGGCAATTGCCTACTCACCCGAGGAGCACGGCCGGCTGGAATTTGTGGTGTTTGACGTCTCTCCACGCGTGCCCGGAGATCCTGCCATGGGTCCCACTTCGCCGGAGATGCGCATCCTCAGCTTGAAGCACAGGCGTCGCATAGAAGACCCCCTCGACCTGGCGATGATGGAAATCGCCGAGGCGGTGAAGCTGGACAGACTTGAAGAAATTGTGACGTAGGTGAGGGCATGCTGGATAGAGAGGAAATTCTGGAAATCTACAGGAGTTATGACAGGAGCAATCTTGCCATCGCCACACTGGGAAGCCACTCGGCGCTCCAGATACTCAAGGGAGCCCAGGAGGAGGGCTTCAGGAGTGTGGTGGTCTGCAAGCGTGACCGTGTGGAGCTTTACCGCCGCTTCCGGGTGGCGGACGAGATAATAACCATAGACAGCTATCAGGAGCTGCTGGAGGATAAAATGCTTCAGAGGCTGAGGAAGCTCAACGCCCTGCTGGTGCCCCACGGCTCGCTCATTGCCTACGTCGGGGTTGGCAACATTGAAGACAGGCTTCGCATTCCTCTTCTGGGCAACCGTGCCATACTGCGCTGGGAGTCTGACAGAACTCTGGAGAGGCGGTGGCTCACCATGGCAGGGATAAAAATGCCCAAGGAGACCCATGACCCCCGCGACATAGACCGCCTCTGTCTGGTTAAGTTCCCGGGAGCCCGCGGAGGGCGGGGATACTTCATCGTTGCCAGCTACAAGGATTTCAAGCGCAAGGCAGAGCGTCTGATACGCAAGGGCAGGATTACCAGAGAGGACCTGGAGAGGGCCACAATTCAGGAGTACATACCGGGGGTTAATATGTACCTGTCCTACTTCTACTCCCCCCTCACCGACGAGGTGGAGCTGTTCGGCATCGACCGCAGGTATGAGGCGAACATCGACGGACTCACCCGGATACCTGCCATTGACCAGACGACCAGCTATATAGAGCCCAGCTACGTGGTGGTAGGCAACGCACCCCTCGTGGCGAGAGAATCGCTTTTGCCGAGGGTGCTGGAGATGGGCGACCGCCTGGTTGATGTGGCGAGGGAGATAGCCCCGCCAGGTATGCTGGGCCCCTTCTGTCTCGAAACCATGGTGACTCACGAGCTGGAGTTCATTGCCTTTGAAATTTCGGCGAGAATTGTCGCGGGGACAAACCCCTTCATATCCGGTTCGCCCTACAGTTATCTCCTCTACGGCCACGGAATGAGCATGGGACGACGGCTTGCGAGAGAGCTTCGCCTCGCCCTGGAGCAGGAGAAGGAGGAGCTGCTTATAACCTGAGGTGGGGCATGCTGTTCAGATACCTGCTACTGCTGCGAAAACACGCCTGGCTGCTTCTGGGCACTGGCACAGCCTCCTTCGCCATCTTTTTCTACCTCTCAGACTTTATCATCCAGCGGATGAAGCAGGACCTGTTACCCGAAAGCGCCAGACTTATCGCTACTGGAATGCTGGAGACGGTGATGGTGAAGCTGCAGATTGCGCTGGTGCTGACTGCGGTGGTGCTCAGCGCCGTGAGCCTGCTGCTTGTGGCCCGCGCCCTGCGCTTTAAACCCGGCCTTGGCACCCTGGTATGGCTGGTGGTCGCCCTTGTGCTTCTCGCCACGGGTTTCTCCTTCACCTACTTTCTGCTGCTCCCCACGGCTGTAAAGGTGCTCACCGCACTGACAACAGAAGCCGGTGTGCTTGCCTACTACAGCATAAACCAGTTCGTGTTTTTTGCCTTTCTTACCACGGTAATATTCAGCCTGCTTTTTGAACTGCCGCTGGCGGTGACCTGGCTTGCGCTGCGCGGTATCGTGAGCCTGGAATCCCTGAAAAGGAAGAGAAAGTACGTCTACGTGGGCATCGTCACCCTCGCGGCCATCATCACCGCAGACCCCACGCCCATGAGCCAGCTGCTCCTCTCCTTCCCCCTGATATTTCTGTACGAACTCAGCCTGCTGGTGGCAGGCGTTTTAATAAGAATCAGGGAATAAGCCGCCAGTTACCCTCCTGCAGCGACTTCTGAAGCTTTTTCAGCTTCGCCGCATCCAGGTCATACTTCTTCAGAAGAGACTCCTCCGACTTTACCAGTATGCTTATCAGCTCGTCAACACGCAACCTCAGCTTCATGTCTCTCTCCTTTAAAATATTTTTATAAGCTGTTTAAGATATAACCACAGCAAACTTTGCTGTTACGCAAAAGGGGTGGAAGCCTTGCCCGGCTGCTGCCGAAGGAGAACCTTTATTAATCTGCAGGGCAAAAGCTGCCCATGGCTCTGCACTGCATAGCACACAAAAAAGACCTGGACGGCCTCGGCAGCCACGCCATACTCCGCAGGTATGCCCGGAAAGCGCATCTCCAGATTGTCCACCACTTTGCAGACTACGACGACCTGGCGGAGATTATAGTGGAGCTGGCTAGAAGCCTTCGAGGGGAGAGGGTGGTGATAGCAGACCTGGGCTACAACTCAGACCTGCTTTCAGCCAGAGATGCGCTTTCTGAGCTCTGCAGGTCAAATGAGGTCACCTGGATAGACCACCACGACTGGCAGGGGGGTGAAGAGATTCTCAAGCTGAGGCTGCGCTTCATCCACAGCACCAGGCTGTGCGCCGCCGAACTGGTGCAGCGGGAGTTCATGTCCGGTGATAAGGTCTCATATGAAATTGCGCGACTCGCCCATGCCCACGACTTCCGGGAGGAAGATGAGCTCGCCTGGAAGCTGTACGACGTGATCTCCTCCGGATATGATAAGCTTCGCTTCGTTGAGGCTCTCTCCAGAGGTGAGTTCTGGAATGGGGAGTTTGAAGAGGCCTGGACCAGGTACCAGCTGGCAAAGCAGAAAGGCTACACCTATCTGGAGGAGCATATGGAGACCTTCCGCATCGGCGGCTACACCTGTGCCATGGCACTGTCCAGGAAGTACCTGAGCTCCACACTGGCATCCCTCCACCTGCAGCAGAAGGGAACTGACTTCGTGGTGGTGGTCTATCCCGACGGCAAGCTGAGCTTCCGGAGGAACAACCCCGCTATAAACCTCCGCCTGATAGCCCAGCTCTTTGGAGGCGGCGGGAGGGAAGTAGCAGCCGGAGCAAAGCTTGAGAAGGAGGTAACTGAGCAGAACTATATGAAGGTTTTTAAGGAGATTGCAGAAAAGATAGAGAAGAGCGGTGTGCTTGGCTGAGGCAAAAAGTTTTTGTTCCTCTGCGCAGAGGTGGTATGAGATGTACAGGGATGAGGAGCTGCTGGGGAAGGAGGTTGTGGACGCGAGCGGGGAGCTGCTCGGTGAGGTGCTGGAGATAACCCTGGTGGACGACATTCCGTGCATGCTTGTGGGAGAGCGCAGGTTCCTGGCCTCCAGGGAACGGGTCAAGCGCTACAGCGCACTGAAGGTACCCTATTATGAGATTGCATCCCTGGGCGATGTCATAATACTCAGGAAGAGCCGTGGAGAGCTGGAGAGGCTCTAAGTACCCCTCTGTCTGCGCTTTCTGATAATTCTCCTCAGGTGATAAATCAGATTTACAATCAGAAGCCCCACTATCAGAGTGAGCAGAAGCTCAATCAGGTACTCTGCGGTTTTCATCTCTGCTCCTCCAGAATATCGCTGGTGCCGGGCGGGAGAAACGCCTGAATCTCCTCTATGGGGATGCCCTCTATCTTCTGCCTCGCCTCCCCACCCAGTCCGGCCGCAAGCCTCCTCTTTATGGCCTCTGCCACGTCCCTGCTTCTTCCCCTGCCCGGGACAAGCACTACATGGGCGCTGCTATGCTTCTCAACCGCCGAGGGGGGACCGCCGATAATGCGCGCTTCCCCGTTGAGAACCACGCCAATGGCGATGCGCACCCTGCCTATGCCATAGTTTCTCCTGCCGCGGATAACAAAGGCGCCTCTCGCCACGTACTCACCGCTCTCGGCGCGCTTGCTCACCTGCTCGGGCTTCACCCAGTATACTTCAATGCTTGCATACCCGTGCTTCCAGGCGCGGGAGTAGCTGGCCGCGAAGTCGAAGGCTTCCTGTATCGTGGTGGGCGGAACCCTGCTTCCCTCCGCCTTGATCACCACTGCGGGTGCTCCGTAAAGGTCTGCGTGCACAAACACGTCTCCCCTGCCCATATGCTTCTTCACCAGCACCTCATTGCTCACCGCATCTCTGCCGCCCAGCACGAGAAAGCCGTCGCTGGATACGAACCACCTGAACTTCTCGTACCACTCCCTCTTTCTCCTCGTCCTCCTGCGGGGCGCCTCCACCTCCGCCTCAAAGGCTCCGGCACCCTCAGCCCGGAGCCTGCGTATCTCGGCGACGGTGCGCTGTACTGCCTTCCTGGCGCTGAGCGCCTTGCCCCTGAACTTCTTGCTCCTCTCGTAGTAGTACCCCGCATTCTCAGCCGCACTCTTCCTTATATCCAGACACACCTCCCGGCCGTCGAGGATGAGCACCACCTCCCCCCTTTGGGGGCGAAGGCGGCTTATGAGCTCAGCCTCCCTGATCCTGCCCCTGCCACGGGCTATCCTGCGCTCAATCTCCTCCCAGGAGTACCTCTCCCGTGCACTCCTCAGCGCACTGAGTATCCTCTCCACCTGGGTGAAGTGTGTGTATATTGCATCTCCTCTGCTCCGCAGCTCCCTCTCCTCCCGCAGGTACTTTTTTATGGTCTTCGTCTGGGACCTGAGCCGGTGCAGAAGGCGGTTTAGCTCTGCCCTGAACTTCTCCTCCCTCTGCCTCTGCACCCTCTCTACCTCGTGCACAGTGAAGTACTCGTCCAGGGCCTGGTTGAAGCTCGAGAAGCTCCTCCTCTCCTGCCCTGCGTATATCTTCAGGGGCACCGGCGTAACATCCACCGCCACCCCCTCTTTGAATATGATTTCCGGCTTCTCCCTTCCGATGCCGTACCTGAGCTCCTCCAGAGCTCGCCTAATCGCTGCCGTTTCCCGCTCGGATATCTGCGCGAGGTTCTTATCCACGCCCGCACGCAGGCACACCTCCTCGGCGTAGAGTCCCCCCAGGCCCAGGTCAAGGGCGAGGGTTTTAACCAGACTGCGCTTCGAGGCATTCACCAGCTCCGCAATCTCCGTACTGTCAAGCTCGAAGGGGTTCCTCCTCGCCGGGGGCAGCTCATACCCCGCACCCACCAGCAGTTCCCTGGTGGAGTATCTCCGGGGCATCATGACCGCCAGTATCCTGTATCCGGCGTCTGTGAGCACCACATTACCTTTCCCGAAGAGCTCCACTACCAGACGGAACACCTCCCCACCGCGTGAGAAGCTCAGTACCATTATCCTGTCGAAGCCCACCTGCTCTATACCCTCGAGCACAGCGTTTCCCAGATGTTTCCGCAGCGCCATGGCGAACATCGAAGGCTGTCTGGGTGCGGGTCGCGGATAGGCGGTAAGATGAACCCTCCTGCCCGCCTCCACCACCAGGTCCTCCCTGCCCCTGCCTCTGACGTTGAGCACCATCCTGAGCTCACTGGTGGTGGGCTGAAAAACTTTATTAACCCTGGCACCTATTATCTCCTGAAGCTCACGGACCACCGCCATGACATCAAAGCTGCTCATGCTGGTCTTCATACCACCACCGGAGGAACCAATATGGAGTATAAGGTCGAGCGCCGGATAAGCCTTATCCATGCCGCAGCGGGTGCGGCTCTCGGTGTAGCTTCTCCCTTCCTAATCCCGGGAACATTAACCTTGGTCTCAGTAATTATCGTGGGTTTTCTTCTTGCATATCCCCTCTACATCTTCACCAGAAGAACCCTCAACCTGTCGGAGAAGGAATTCACCCTCAGGGACTGGCTCGGCAAGGGCTACCTCTACTTCTTTGCCGCCTGGATTCTCGTATGGACTATACTCTACAACTTCCTGATATAAAAACAAAAGAGAAGAGGAAAATCAGCCAAACAGAGCACCGAGACCTTCCAGGGCCTCCTCCTCGCTTGGCTCCTCTTCTTCCTTCTTCTCCTCCTTCTTCTCCTCCTCTGCAGGAGCCTCCTCAGGAGCCGCTGCAGCTGCCGCAGGCGCCGCTGCCGGCGCAGCCACAGCCGCCTGTTTTATGGCCTCATCTATGTCCACGCCCTCAAGCGCGGCTACGAGTGCCTTCACGCGGGCCTCGTCCACCTCTATCTTGGCCGAACTCAGCACCGCCTTGATGTTCTCCTCGTTTATCTCCTGCCCTGCAGCATGGAGAAGCATGGCAGCGTAAACATACTCCATCTCTTCACCTCCATTATCCGAAAAGTGCTCCTAAACCTGCGGCGGCTTCCTCCTCGTCTGGCTCCTTCTCTTTTTCTTCCTCCGGCTCTTCCTTTGCCTTCTTCTCCTTCACTGGCTTCTCGCTGGCTGATGCTGCTGCAGAGCTGAGACTCTGCCTCAGCTCATCGTCCAGCGCAGAGTCGTCGAGCTTAGTCGCCAAGGATAACATCTGCAAGTGGGCCTTTGTGAGGAGCCTTTCCACAGCTCCTGGCTCAGGTATCGCCGCCTCAACGGCAAGCGCAAGAGCCTCGCGGTACGCCTTTGCAATTGCAATGGGAGCCGTCTCCCTGGTGAGGAAGCCAGAGTTAACGCTCAGGTTCACCGCCTGCATGTAGGCGAGGGCGAGCTGGCCCCTGAGTTCCTCCTCATCGACGCGAAGCACCTCTGGCAGAAACACAGTCCCCGCCTCGTAGGCTGCTATCAGGTCGAGGCCCACCTCCATGGGCTCTATTCCGAGGCGGCTCAGGATGTTTGCGAGCTTCGCATCTATCACCTCGCCTTCCCTGGCTACGACAGTATCCTTCTTTACGGCTATCTTACCGCCTTTTATCTCAGTCTGTATACCCAGCGCCTGAAGCTCGCCCAGCAGGGGGCCTGGAGAGAAGGGGGTTTCTCCCTTCGGCACGACAATGTCACGCGGCGCAATGCTGTTTGGCTTTGCAGGCGCCGGAACCTTGTTCTCCTCCAGAATCTTGTAGAGCTTGAAGGGATTCATCTTTGAAAAGATGAAAGCGGGCTGACCCCGCAGCCTGTCCTTCAAACCTGCGATGCTCTTCTCCTCCCTCGCTGCCTTCTCAATGGCGTGCTGCATTATGGACTTCTTTGACATCTTGATAAGAACCTCACCGCGCAGCTTGGCACGCATCTTCTGGAGCGTCCTCGCCGGAATGTTCTCCATGTTGACTATCCCCACCACGGGGTATTCCCTGATAAGCCTGCTCAGCTCCTCAACCTTTTCCAGTTTCCACTTCGGAACTGTGCCAGAGGTGCGCATCCTTCAGACCTCCACCTGCACGCTGGGCCCCATGGTGGTTTTCACATAAACGCTCTTTATATTCCCCAGCCCTTTTTCCAGCTTCCTCTCCAGATGGGATAGCACCGCCTCTATGTTCTGGGCAACCTCTTCGTCGCTCATCTCCTCACTTCCCACGGCGACATGTATCACCGGCTTGTCCTTTGTGCGCAGCCTCGCAGTTCTCCGCAGCCGCTCCACTATCGCCGCTATTGGCGCGTTGGGCGGCACCGGCTTGGGCATCTTTCCCCGAGGGCCGAGCACCGGGCCAAGAAATCTGCCTATCACGGGCATGAGCTCCGCCTGCGCGATAAAGAAGTCGATATCGTTGGCAAGCTTTTTCGCTTTCTTCCTGTCCTTGGCAATCTCCTCGAGCTCCTCCCTGGTAATCACCAGGTCAGCATGCTCCCTGGCGGCGAGCGCAAGTTCGTCGCCCGCGATAACGGCCACCCTGACCGGCTTTCCCCTGCCCTTCGGGAGCACCACCTCCTCTGTGATGCGGTTCTCTGGCTTTGACATGTCCACATCGCGCAGATTTATCGCCAGGTCAAAGCTCTGGGTGAAGTTGCGCTTCTTCGAGGCCTTCCTGGCCTCTGCTACAGCCCTAACAATCTTCTCTGCAGTAATCGCCATCCTTTCACCCCTCAAACAGGTGGTCGTACTTGCCCTCGTCTATCTCCCGCTGCACCTCCTTAGCCGGCTTGCCCTCCACGCTCACACCCATGGATACGCAGGTGCCGAGCACCTCCTTGGTGGCTGCCTTCAAATCAGCTGCCAGCATGCCGTCGCGCTTCATCCTGGCTATCTTAACCGCCTGCTCCATACTCAGATTGCCCACTATATTCGCCCTGGCATCGCTGGAGCCCTTCTCGATTCCCAGCTCTTTAATTATGAGCGCACTCGTAGGCGGCGTGCCCACCTCTATCTCAAAGGACTTGGTTTTCGGATCAACAATAACCCTGACCGGAACCTTCATGCCGGCGAAGTCCCTGGTCTTCTCATTGATCGCCGCCACCACTGCGGAGATGTTTACGCCAAGCGGACCCAGTGCCGGACCGAGAGGTGGACCCGGCGATGCTTTGCCGCCCTCAACGAGACTCTCAACCACCTGCTTCACTTTCCGACGCCTCCTTTCGTATCACCTTGATGCTCTCGCCCTTCACAGTCACAGGTATGGGCACAGTAGCTTCGAAAAGCTCTACTGTAATCTCCTCCTTCTTCAGGTCCACTCTGACAACCCGTGCCTTTTCTCCCTTGAACGGACCGCTTATAAGCTCCACTATGTCACCCTGCTCCACTTTGGTCACCATCGGCTTGGGTTCAAAGAACCTCTCCACATCAGCTATTGGAATTTCCCCCGCCACAATACCCTTGTTGTGGGCTACGCCGCGCAGCGCCTTCTCTATCTCTGTCCTGTCCTTTGCCTCCACCAGGATGTACCCCCTGATGTCGTGCGGCACAAGCACCGCATAAACTTCAAACCCCTCCTTCTCTATCCTGGCGCTCATCATGTCTGCTACGTTTCTCTCCTGCCCTATTGTTGTGCGAACCGCGTAAATCTTAGAATCCATGACCTTCACCGGATTAAAAATTTAAAAACAGATTAGGTAGTGTGGGGACCTTATTCTATATAAACTTTTTGCCTAACGGGAGCAAACTTACTTGACAAGAGAACTCGCCACATGGATAATGAGGCGCAGAATAAATGCCAGCGTTCCCACCAGAATCATTCCTGCCCCTGTTACCTTGGCAACACTCAGATACTCGTTTTTCCTCGGCTTGCGCGACAGCTTTATTACCCGCTGCCATTCCTTTACCTTTTCACCAAACCTCAGCTTCTGGGTCACTGCAGCCTGCATACTATCAGTCCAGGAAATCTATTCCAAGCTTCGACTTCAAATCCTCCTCCGCAGGCTCTTCTGCGAAGCCCTCCGAGCCCAGAATCTGCTTTGAACGCACCCCGGTCACGACCAGCATCACCCTCAGCACACCCTTCAGGTCATCCTCTATCTGGGCACCCCAGATGATATTTGCCCGCGGGTCAAGACGCTCTGAGACCACCTGTACCACCTGCTGAGCCTCGGCAAGCGTCAGGTCTTCGCCGCCCACCACATTGATGAGCGCACCCTTTGCACCGGTTATGTCCACATTGAGCAGCGGGCTGTTAATCGCCTTCTCTATCGCCTCCACGGCTCTGTTTTCTGTGTCGCTTTCGCCCATTCCTATCATCGCAACGCCGCCGCCCTCCATCACCGCGCGCACATCTGCGAAGTCCAGATTTATAAGTCCGGGCTTTGTTATAAGCTCTGCGATGCCCTTAACGGCGCGCACAAGAATCTCATCGGCCACCTTGAAGGCGGCTGGAAGGGGAAGGTTGGGCGCTATCTCAAGAAGCTTGTCGTTGGGTATAACTATCACTGTATCAGTCTCCCTGCGCAGCTTCTCCAGACCCATCTCGGCGTTGCTGCGCCTGCGCATACCCTCCATGGCGAAGGGAAAGGTGACAATGGCCACGGTAAGTGCGCCCAGTTTCTGGGAGATGTTCGCTATAACCGGTGCACTCCCCGTGCCCGTACCCCCTCCAAGACCGCAGGTTATAAACACTATATCTGCGCCCTCCAGCACCTCCTTAATGTCCTGTTCGCTCTCCTTCGCAGCCTCTTCGCCAATCTGGGGGACAGAACCTGCGCCAAGGCCGCCCGTCAGCTCCTTCCCTATCAGCAGCTTTCTGTGCGCCATGGTGTTGAGCAGGTCCTGGGCGTCGGTGTTTATAGCCACAGTCTCTGCCCCTTCGATGCCCACCTCCATCAGGCGGGTCATTGTGTTGTTTCCCGCACCCCCTGTTCCCACGACCACAATTCTTGCCTTTGTCTGTGAAAGTATATTCTGAAGCTCCTCGTCTATCCCTGTCCTATTTATAACTGATGCATTCCTGTGATTAACCTCATTTACGCGCTTCATGGCCTCCTCAATGATGCTGTCCAAATCAATTCCTCCTGCTGGATTATGAATGGCTACCCTGGATATTTAAACGTTTTCCTCAGCACTTCCAGCGTACCGGGCTCCGCTATTGGTATGCGGATTTCCCTCCTGGAGAGCACCATCTCCGGTGTTATTTTTCGCCCGCCAACAGCAACACTCTCGCCCCTCCTGAGCCTCGCGTACTCCGGCCCTGGCCTGAGACCAAGCCGCGACGCCTTCTCCGGGTCAAAGGAGGTGTAAGTCAGCACAAGCTCTCTGCCCCTGAGGCAGAGTTCGCCTCTGGCTAAAAGGATATCAACGCACGCGCTCACAATCTCCTCCCCCACATCGCGCTTTGCAAGCAGCCTTTTTAGTGAACCGCTTCTGTCGCGCTCAGCGACTACGCCCAGAGAGCTGAGCACCCGCTTCATCCGCCTCGAATTGAGCTTCTCCGCAGCTCTGAGAAGGTTAAGGTCGGCTTTAATTGGTGTGTAATCCCCATCCCTCCTCTCAAGCTGGCGTCTGCGCCTGACAGGTATGCCAAGCTCCTCCGCAAGTGCAAGGACACGAGCCCTCTCCTCCCGCTTCATGCCCTTCCAGTCCAGATAGACAAAGCGCGCACCGCTTTTCTGCACAGCCTGCTCAAAAACCCGGGCACTGAGCTCAGGTATCGCATAGCTCGGTATTATGTGTCCCACAGCGTACTGCGTTTGAAGCGCCAGCTCCGTGTGGCGCGGTGCGTAATGTGTTCCTCCTACGCCAACACAGGCTTCATAACTTCGCTCGCAGAGCGCAGCCTCGAGTGCTGCCCTTGCTACGGCGCGAACAGCGCGCATGTCCCTCCACTCCCTCTCTGTGGAGCCAACCTCCACGAAAAGCACCGGCTTTTCCAGTCCGGTTGGTCCGTGGTGTGTGGCCTCGAAGGACACCCCATACTCAAGGTTCAGATTTCTCCTCTCACGTTCCAGCGCAAGCAGCGCAGCCTTCATGGCGCTCGGGTGGGCACGGGCAAGTGTTCCGGGCGAACCTCCCACCTTCGCCTCCCTTCCCAGATTTCCCGTTACGTGCACCGTCAGTGTCTTTCTCTCTGCAACAGCCTTGTGACGGGTGGCAAATACGTAGTACTCCGCCCCGGGGAAATGCTCATCCAGGTGCTCTGCCTCTGTCTGCCTCTCCCGAGTCGCTATGGCAGCAACCTTGCCCTTTTTCAGCAGGGGCATGCCCTCAAACTCTCCGGCTTCTGAGAAGCCCATCTCCTCCCTGAATACGCGGAATATATTTCTTCCAGCCACATCTCGCTGGGAAGTGACTATTAATCGCATGACTCCAGTACCACCCCTTCCAGGTCCTTTAAACTCCTGAGCACGAAGTCCGCCCTGCTCAGGTACTCCCTTGAAAACCTGCCGGGAAGCAGGGCTATTCTAATCCCTGCCCTTCTTGCCGCAAGGTAGTCGAAGGCGTGGTCGCCCACTGCCAGAGCATTCTCCGGCCTAACCCTGAGAAGTCTGAGAGCGAGCAGAAATTGCTCCGGAGAGGGCTTTGGTTCAGCGTCCTCCCGGGTTATGACAGCATCGAATACGAGCCCGTGGCGCTTTTCCACCTCCCTCCAGGCTCGCCTGCAGTTTCTGGTAGCAAGGGCGAGGGCAACACCCCGGGAGCGCAGCCACTGCACAACCTCCCGTGCGCCCTTTATCAGCTCCGTCCTCCTTGCTGCGCTCACCTCATGCTCCACCAATCTCGCGAGCGCCCTTCTTTTTTCCTCAGGAGGCAGCGCTGAGATCGTCTCCAGCAGGGGTTCGGTGGAGTTGAAGCCAAAGAGCTCCCTTTTAATGCGCTTAATATCCAGATTAAAGTCCACCAGTGTACCATCCAGGTCGAATATAACGGCTGTTATACAGCTGCCCGCACATCGCGGCATGGGCTAATGGAAAGGATTAACCTACGCAAATTGTGCTCCGGGAGAAAAGATATAACCTCCAGAGATAATCCTGGCTTATGAGCGACCGGCGCACACTGATGGGAGGCTTTCTCGTGGTGTTCATCGCAAGCGCCGCCTTCTACCTGATCAAACCCGCGCTCGCACTTAAACTCAGAGACGAGCTGCACGCCACTGCACTTGAGGTAACAGCGCTCACCTCTGCCTTTATGGCAGCGCGTGCCCTCGCCGCACCCCTCGCCGGCTTCGCCGGAGATAGAACACCGGGGGTTAGGGGAAAAATTGCGCGGCTTGCCCTCTTCCCGATATCTGTGATAGCCCTCGCCTACGCTTTTGCACCAGAAGCAATTCTGGCGGTGCTGCTCAGTGCCTTGCACGGCTTCTTCTCGGGCATCCTCTGGCCCACGCTGCAGGTTATTGTGGGCTTCTCCGCACCGGAGAAGAAAAGAGGCTCCTACCTGGGCACCTACTTCACCCTCGGTGCCCTGGGCTCGGGCACAGGCTATGCCCTTTATGGTCTCCTGCCACTGAACAGCACACAGCTCATACTCACGGGCTTCGTCCTGTATGCGCTCTCCGCAGTGGTGGCGGTCCTGCTGTTTTCCTCCCGCATCCTTTCAGAATATTCACCGCAGAGCGGTGGAGGCACATGCCTCAGCTCTCTTCCGCCCCTCGCTATCTGGATAATGGGGATTTCCTTTGTCACAGGCGGTGCCATGGGGCTGATGAACGAGTACCTCTACATCTTTCTCAGGGAGGTTCAGGGTATGTCCAGGTCTGAGCTTGGATATGCGCTAACCCTGGCAACCCTTCTGGCAAGCCTCAGCGGCATCCTCTCGGGCCTTCTGGCAGACAGATTCGGCATCCGCAGGGTTCTTGCTCTGACTCTGCTTCTGCTTTCAGGCGGTCTGCTTTCCCTTGCGGCCTCTACCAGCACCCCGGCGGTCGTGCTATCCCTTGCTCTGGTACTGGTGTCTGTAAAGGCGGCCCTTCCGCTAACCCGAAGCATCGCCGTGGCTGGCACATCCAGCCGTGCAGGAAGCGTCGTGGGACTCTCCAACACCCTCTCCAGCGCCGGCGCAGTTGTGTTTCCACTTGCAGCAGGCTACGTCTATGATGCCTTTGAAGTGCTGGCTGGATTGGACGCACGTGCAGCACCTTTAATTTTCTGCTCGGCCGCGGTGTTCCTTCTCGCCGCACTTTCCCCGCTCGCAGGGAGGAGAAAGTAAACTCAGCCAACTCTCCTTGAGAAATTGGTAATCCTCAGCTGGTTGAGTATCGCCTCCTTGTCCACAGGCGGGAGCTCAACACTGCCAGGAGAGTATGCGCAGTATGGGTCCTCCGCCAGATAGTCGCCGGTGACCGCATACGCCCTTGAGCGAGAACCCCTGCATATGTCGTTGAATTCGCAGATTCCGCATCTGCCCCTGAGCCTGCTCGCGTCGTGCATTGCTTTGAGCACTTCTGAACCGGTGTACACCTCCTCAAGCGAATCCTCGCGTACATTGCCAAGGGTAACCGGCATAAAGCTGCTGGGGTATATTTCGCCAGTGTGCGCTACGAATATCCCCTTGCCGAAGATGCTGGAGTCCTTTGAGGAATAGCTCACCTCAACAACCTCCGCCTCCTCCACCCTCGCCTCTCTCGCGAGCCTGCTTAGCTTTCGGCTCAGCAGCGAATAAAGTTCTCCCTGCTTCAGCGCACTTCTGTCAAGCATTTCCCTTTCAGCCAGGTAGCGCATCACAGCAACGCGGCGGTAGGGCTCACTTCCGGCGATGGCATTTACGGCAAGGAGGGGGAGGCGCATGGCATCATAGATAAAGTGGAACACATCCTCGTACTCCTCCGGCGAAAGCGACAGCTCCTCGGAGGCCCTGCCCGTGGGTATGAGCATGTACAGGTACCAGCCTATTGCGCCCAGTCTCTTTGAGAGGAACATAATCTCAGGCAGCTCGCGCACATTGTGTGTTGTAACAGTTGTCAGGAGGCGGAAAGGCAGACGGAGCTCCTGCATTATCCTGGTTGCCCTGACCAGTCTGTGGAAGGTTCCCTTCACCCCACGAAAAGCATCGTGCTGCTCCGGCGTGGCACCGTCGATGCTCATTGCCACGATATCACAGCCAGCACGCTTCAGCTTCTCTATATTCTTTCTGTTCAGCAGGGGGGTGGTGCTGGGTGCTACTGTAACCTTTAATCCCGCATCCTTGGCGTAGCGTATTATATCGAAGATGTCGTCCCTTCTGAGAGCGTTGCCGCCTGTGATTCGCAGCACCGGATAGGGTCTGCGGAATCCCGCTATCTGGTCAATAAAGGCGCAGCTCTCCTCTGTGGTGAGCTCCCGGGGGTCACGCTCCCTGCGGGCACTCGCCTTGCAGTGTCTGCACGCAAGGCCGCAGGCTATGGTAGACTCCCACATTACAGAAACAGGCTTGAGAGGCATCCAATTACACCGGAAGCATAACGAGGTAAAGCGCTGCACCCCGGTTGAGTGCTCCCATTGGAGAGTTGCAGGCCAGCCGTGCTATTAGTCGCTACCTTTATCTAACTCTGCGCCTATTCTAAGGCGATGAAGATTCTACACCGCAATCTGAAGGAGGGCATATTGAAGCTCCGCCCTGAAAATGTGGACGACCTGTGGTATCTGAAGAGCATTGTGGAGGAAGGCGACCTGTTGTACGGTGTAGCCTACCGCAGGGTGCGTGACGAGGAGCGGGTGCGCGCCGACAAGGGCGAGCGCGTGCGCATGTTTCTGGGTATTAAGGTGAAACAGGTGGAGTTCTCCAGCTATGCGATGCGGCTGCGCGTCACCGGAGAAGTCTTCTCCGGCCCCGAGGACCTGATATCCTTTGGCACTCATCAGACGATAGAGATTAAGCCCGGAGACGAGGTGACACTTCAGAAGCGTGAGTGGCGGAGGT
The DNA here is from genome assembly GCA_015521565.1 of Candidatus Hydrothermarchaeota archaeon. Taxonomy (GTDB): domain Archaea; phylum Hydrothermarchaeota; class Hydrothermarchaeia; order Hydrothermarchaeales; family BMS3B; genus Pyrohabitans. The sequence goes on along the minus strand of WANX01000112.1, from coordinate 15,455 downwards.
GGCATCTGGAGCGCCTGGCAGAGGCCGAGAAGGCCGCAAGGGAAGCGCGCGTGCTTATAGCAGCTGTTGAAGAGGGTGAGGCTGAGCTGGCACTGGTGAGGAGGTATGGCGTTGACTACCTGGCGAGGATAACAGGCAGCATCGCGGGAAAGCGCAATTTGAAGCAGCATGAAGCGAGCGCAAAACAGTTCTACGCAGAAGTTGCCGGGAAGATAGCGGAGGTGGTGGATAAGGAGAATGTTGAGGCGGTTGTGCTCGCGGGTCCGGGCTTCTGGAAGGAGGCTCTGCTCAATGCGATAAAGGAGCGCTATCCGGAGCTTGCGAAGCGCTGCTACCTCGAGGGCACCGGCTGCGGCGGGAGGAGTGCGGTGCAGGAGGTGCTCAGACGCCGGGTGATAGAGCGTATCCTGAAGGAGAGCCGTATCTCAGAGGAAACCGCCCAGGTAGAGCGCTTCTACGAGGAACTGGCAAAGGGTGGCCTTGCCGCCTATGGTATGGCCGAGGTGAGCAGGGCCATAGAATACGGCGCAGTTGATACGCTGCTAATAAGCGATAACTTCCTGAGAAGGCATCCAGAGTGTGACGAGCTGATAGAGCGCGCAAAGGCTATAAGGGCGGTGGTGCTCATAGTGAGCACAGAGCATGAAGCCGGGGAGCGTCTCGAGGCGGTGGGCGGCATTGCAGCAATACTCAGGTACAGGGTTGGATGAGCACTGGGCGGGTGAGCTGCTACCTTGCACTCAGCCTCTTCACCATCTTCACCAGCGCCACAACCTTTTCTTCCGGTGTGTCTTTGTGTACCCCATGGCCGAGGTTGAATATGTGCCCCGGCCTTGAGGCAGCTCTGTCCAGAACATCACGTACCCGCCGTTCTATTTCGTGGAGAGGAGCGAAAAGCGCGAGAGGGTCCAGATTTCCCTGTATCCCTACTTCATATCCAACACGGCGCCAGGCCTCATCAAGAGGTATGCGCCAGTCCACGCCTATAACGTCGCCTCCCGCAAGGCGCACCTTATCGAGAAATGTACCTGCCTGATTTGCAAAGTGGATTACAGGGACCTCCCCTCTGGCCTCTATCTCCGAGAAGAGGCGCCGCATATGCGGCAGCACATACTGCTCATAGTCCTGCGGGGCAAGGCATCCTGCCCAGGAGTCGAATATCTGAAGCGCCTGCACTCCGGCATCCACCTGGGCGTTCACGTAGTCGATTACTGCCGTGGTGAGCTTCTCCATGAGTGCACAGAACGCCTCGGGCTGGGAGAACATCATCTCCTTTGTGAAGCGGAAGCTGCGGGAGCTTCTGCCCTCTATTACGTAGCTCGCCAGGGTGAAGGGTGCACCCGAAAAGCCTATAAGGGGAACGCGTCCACGGAGCTTTTTCCTTGCGAGCTTGATAGCCTCCATCACATAGTGCAGGTCCCTCTCCGCATCGGGCACACGCAGTCTATGCACACCCTCAGGAGTTCTCACGGGCTCGCTCAGTCTGGGGCCCAGACCTTCATGAAACTCCAGCCTCATACCCATGGCCTCCACAAGAACCAGAATATCACTGAAGAGTATGGCCGCATCCACTCCGAGCCTTTCAACAGGCTGAAGAGTAACCTCTGCTGCAATCCTTGGATTTTTGCACATTTCCAGAAAGGAATGCCGCTCCCTTATCCGCTGGTAGGCGCGCATATAACGCCCGGCCTGGCGCATCAGCCACACCGGAGTGCGTTCCACTTCCTCGCGCCAGCACGCTCTGATAAAAAGCTGTCTCTCGCTCACCGCATTCCTCCTGTGTAGGAGTTGGCCGGTCAGAATTTAAAATTTTCCTTAAATTTTCCGGTGATGTTCTCGAGTTGGGTGGTGGAGTCACAGAACCTCTGCTGCCTCCTCCACGTCGCGCAGAAACTGCTCCGCGTGCTCCTTTTTAACGTGGGGCATTATTACAAGGCGTATCTCCCCGCGGCGCGTTCTGGAAATCGCCCAGCCTCGAGCGCGCAGCTCGCCGGCAAGCGCCTCCCTCTGCGGGTGGTCGAAGACCAGGATGTTCATCCAGGGCTCGTGCACACGCATCCCGAGGCTGAGAAGCCCCTCTCGCAGGTGAAGCGTGACCTGCATGCAGCGCTCCACCACCCTGCGGTAGCCCTCCTTACCCAAAAAGGTGAGCGCAGCGAACACCGCCGCAGCGCTTGCGCCGCTTCTCGTGCCCAGGAGGGTGCACTGCCTGGGCTGCGTGAGGTAGGGCGACTCCACCTGAAGCAGCTCCAGGTAGCCGGCATCGCGGAAGAGTATGCAGCCCGCTGGCACAGGAGCGAGGCCCATCTTGTGGGGGTCCACAGTTATGGAGCACACCCCTCGCAGAGAGAAGTCGAACTCCCCTGCTGGGAAGCCCAGCTCCTTGAGGAAGGGCAGCACAAATCCGCCAAAGGCGGCGTCCACGTGCAGGTAGAGCCCGTGCTCCAGCGCAAGCTCCGAAAGCGCCGCAATATCATCGACGGCGCCATACTCAGTGTTGCCCGCGATGCCCACTACTGCCACGGTGCTCGAGGTTATCCTGCGCTCCACGTCGCTCACAAGAACGGTGCTGTCCTCCCCCACTTTTGCCTTGATTAGCCTCAATTTGAGCATCCGCGCAGCCTTCTCGAAGGAGAAGTGCGCAGTCTCTGGCACAATAACCTCAGGCCTTGAGCGCTTTGCCGCCTCCCGCGCGGCGAAGAGCGCGGTGATGTTCGCCTCCGTGCCCCCGCTCACTATGAAGCCCTTGGCCCCGGCGAAGCCCAGGAGGGAGGCTATCGCCTTTACAGCGCGCTCCTCAAGCTCCCGCGTGCCCGGGAATAACCCCGGGTCGCCCAGGTTGGTCTCCAGAAAATCGCAGAACGCTCGGGAGGCCACCTTTAAAGGCGAGGTGCACATCGAGCTCAGAATGCGCCCGCTGGCGTAGCTCAGGTCCCGCCTCTTCGCCTCTTGCAGGAGGCTTCTTACCTCTTCCTCGCTTCTCCCTCTCTCCTGCACAGGCGGAGGAGAAAAGGTAACGAAGGCAGGCTTATATCTTCTCCACCACCAGATGAACGTCCTTGCCCCGCTGCGTGCGCTCGAGCACGCGGTAGCCCCACTCCTGGAGTGCGGTAATCGCCCCCTCCTCCACGCTCAGGTCGTCGAAGATCAGCTCCACCACATCGCCCCTCTTAAAGCGCCTGAAGTACTGGTAGATGTTGACCCCCAGCCAGAAATCGTCGTACTCGCGGAGGTCGAGGAGGTAGCTCCCGTCATCGCGCCTGCGCAGCCTGGAGCTCACCTCACACCGCTCCTCGCAATCATCTCGCCCACGTGCGCGTCCATGCCCACGGGCATGAGGTGCACACCCGGGAAGCCGTAGTCCTTAACAGCAGCTATGAGCTCTGCAGCTATGTCTATCGCCGTCTCGGTGAGGTTGCTGCTGTTCTCCAGCTTCTTCATGAGCTCCTCGGGTATGCTTATCCCGGGCACATTGGCGAGCATGAACTTCGCCATCCCCACGCTGCGCAGCGGGGCTATTCCGGGAAGAATCGGGATATCCAGGTGCGCAGTCTCCTCGCTCAAGCGCTCCAGCACCTTCTCGTCGTAGATGCACTGGGTCTGGGCAAACTCCGCGCCTGCCTCAACCTTCTTCTCCAGCTTTATAATCTCCGGCTCCAGCGGCTCAACACCCGGGCTCAAGCCAACGCCTATGTGTATCCTCGGCGGGTGCTCCAGCTTCTCGCCCGCCATGTTCTCGCCCTCGCGCAGGCGGCGCAGCACCCGGGTGAGGAGCACAGAGTCGAGGTCGAACACAGGCTTCGCCTGCGGATGGTTGCCCATCTTCGGGTGGTCTCCCGTGAGGGCGAGCACATTTTTAATTCCCAGCGCAGCCGCGCCGATAATGTCGCTCTGCAGCGCTATCCTGTTTCTATCCCTGCATGTCGCCTGGTAAATCGCCTCAAGGCCGAGCTCCTGCATTATGACGCACGGCGCAAGGGTGTTCATTATCACGTCGCCTATTGGATTGTCGGTGACGTTGGCCGCGACCACGTGCTCCTTGAGATGCCTCACCTGCTCCTCCACAGCAGCACGGTTCGCATCCCTTGGCGGGTCCACCTCGCCGCTTATGGTGAACTTCCCGCTCAGCAGGCTCCGCATGAAGTTGCTGTAAACCTCCTTCACTTCTGCACCCCCCACGCAACCTTGCGCATGTGCGCAGCCCTGGTGAAGTCCTTGGGCGGGCGTATTTTGCGCAGCTCCTGCACGCGCCCCTGCTTTTTGAGCTTCCTGTAGATCTCTATCCAGGCGCAGGGCACTGGGTGCTCGCTCACCCTGCTCTTGCTCACCTCGCACATCCCGTTGAAGACCCCGCCGCAGGGACCGTTCATCAGAGACTTAGCGCACCTCGCAATGGGGCAGATTCCGCCGGTGAAGGCGAGGATGCAGTCCCCGCAGCCCAGGCACTGCTCCAGGTCGAAGTCGCCCTCAACCCTGCGCCGCCCCATGAACAGCGTGTTCTGCGCCGGCAGAACGGGAATATCTAAGATGTTCGCCAGGTTCTGAACGCCAACGCCGCAGGCCAGGCTCAGCACCGCCTCCGCTTTCTCAAGCTGCGCAAAGCCCTCAAGCTCGCGCGCAACCTTCCTTATCCGCTCCGCGTCGCTCAAGCCTGCGACCTCGCTCTCCTCGCACAGATAGCACTGGCGGTTGGCCATGCCCAGAGCAACGACGCTGACCCCAGCCTCGCGAAGCTTCTCTGCCATCTCCCTGGTCTGCTTCGCTCCCCCCGTGCGGTAGAAGGCCACGCAGCCTCCGCATCCCACCAGCGCAACCCCCCTGTAGGGGGAGAGCATCTCCAGTATCTCCTCCATGGGCTTCTGCCTTGTGATAATCATGCGCTTCCCTCGGGGATTAAGTTGCACCGCAGATAGATAAATTTTGGGGTGCATTGCCCGTTTTTAACGCAGCCCTTTACTGGTTTAATGAGCGACCTAATTCCTGTGCCCGTGGATTGGCGAAGGTATGCGTCCGCCCCGCCTCACGAAGGCTTCACAGGAGTGCCTGCTCACGGGCATGACGTAGGCGTAGCCGAGTAACCCGCCCAGCTCAACGCGCTCCCCTTCTCTGCCAGCCAGGATTACCCTGACGCCGGTGGTCTTGTTGTTCATCACACCAATCGCGGCCTCGTCGGCGATTATACCCGAGACAGTGCTCGCGCTGGTGCTCGCCGGCAAAACCACCATGTCCAGGCCCACGCTGCACACACTGCTCATGGCGAGAAGCTTGTCTGCGGTTATGGTGCCCTCCTTCGCAGCTTCGGCCATGCCAGCGTCCTCGCTCACCGGTATAAAGGCTCCGCTCAGCCCGCCCACATAGCTGGTCGCCATAGTTCCGCCCTTCTTCACGGCATCCACGAGCAGTGCGAGGGCGGCCACACTTCCCGGGGCGCCACATCGCGAGATTCCCATTGCTTCGATAATCCCGGCCACGCTGTCGCCCGGGAAGGGCGTGGGTGCAAGCGAAAGGTCAACAATGCCGAAGCTCACGCCCAGGCGGCGGCTTAGCTCCCTGCCTATCAGCTCTCCCACGCGGGTTATCTTGAAGGCGGTGCGCTTTATCACCTCCGCCACCTCGCCCAGGCTGGCGCTGGAATGCTTCTCAACCACGGCTCTTACCACTCCCGGACCCGAGATGCCCACATTAAGCGCAGCCTCGCCTTCTCCTTCCCCGTGGAAGGCGCCGGCCATGAAGGGGTTGTCCCCAGGCGCATTTGCGAAGGTTACAAGGCGGGCGCATGCCCTGTAGTCCAGCACTGACAGGCGCTTCACAGCCCCGCCCATCTTTAGCACGGCGTCCATGTTTATCCCCGCACGCGTGGTTGCCACATTGACTGAGCTGCAAACGCGCTGCGTCCGCGAGAGCGCCTCTGGGATAGAGCTGATAAGCGCCTCATCGGCAGAGGTAAACCCCTTCTCCACCAGCGCCGAGAAGCCCCCTATGAAGTCTATGCCCAGCTTCTCCGCGGCGTGCTCAAGAGCAATCGCTGCGCGCACCGCGGCTTCTCTGGCCTCCTCCTCGCTCAGTTTGCGAAGCGAAGGGGCGAGCACGTTCGCAAGCGGCGTAACTGCGACGCGCCTGTTGACTATCGCTATGCCGTACTTCTCCTCAAGAGCCTGTGCCTCGCTCACCAGGCGGGAGGCCACGCGCAGGAGCTTCTCCTCAATTAGGGAGCAGGTCTCCTCGATGTCACCGGAGGCGCAGTCCTTGAGGCTGACTCCCAGCGTTACTGTGCGTATATCCAGGCGCTCCTCCAGCAGCATGCGCAGCGTTTCCAGAATCTCCTCCCTGTCGAGCATGCCCTCACCTACACGCGGTGCATGTAGCGGAAGATATCCTCGTGCTGGGCGATTATCCTGACGCGCTGCTCCTCCGCAACTCGCTCAAGGCGTCGCTGCAGCTCGCGCAGGTCTTTGCCCGTGATGTCAACGATAAGGGTCATCGTCAGCAGCCCCTGCACCACCGTCTGGCTTAAATCCTCAATGTTTATTCCCAGCTCAGCGCACACACCCGTGACAGCTGCTATTATCCCGGGGTGGTCCTCGCCTATAACAGTTACAACCGCGCGCTCCTTCCTCATGCTCTGCGTATTTGGCGGCTGGCTATTTATACTTGGCGCCTTGAGATAAGCTTTTATTCCTCCACGGAGCTTTATTAAACCATGCGGACCTTTGCACACCTGGCGGCGATATGCTTCCTGCTCCTGTTCAGCGTCACCATGATCTATCCGGTTGTGAAGCATTACGTCATGGACAGGTTCGGAGCAAGCATCGCCCAGGCCGGCTTTTTTGTAGCTGTCAATCTCATAGCCTATGCGATCTTCGCGCTGGTGTGGGGGACCACTTCTGACAGGCTCGGAAGAAGGAAGCCCTTCATTCTCTGCGGTCTCCTGGGCAACTCCCTCATGCTCCTGCTTCAGGCAAAGGCCCCCAACCTCGGCTTTCTGATGCTCTTCAGGTTCCTGGAGGGAATATTCACCGTCATGGTGTACTCCATAGCCATGGCGATGGTGCTGGATGTGGCCAAACAGGAGAGGTACGGCAGGGGTATGGGGATTGTGGGCATGGGCATCGCCACAGGCATGGCCTTCGGCTCACCCACGGGAGGCTTTCTGGGAGAGCGCGACCCGGTGCTTCCCTTCTATGCCGCCTCAGGTATAATCTTCGTGGCTTTTCTCCTGGCCCTCTTTCTGAAGGAGAGCGAGGTTAAAGCCTCGCGCTCAGCACTGCGCAGCCTCTCACTGATTCTGGAGAAAAGACAGCTGCTGGTTCCATATATCTTCTCCTTCATAGACCGCTTCACCGCGGGCTTCTTTGTGAGTGTCTTCCCCATAATGCTGGGAATGAGCTACGGGATGAGCCCGAAGCAGATAGGGATATACCTCTCCTCCTTCCTCATGCCCTTTGCACTGCTGCAGTATCCTGGAGGGGCGCTGGTAGATAAATACGGCAGGCTTAAGCCCCTCATTGCCGGCAGCGTGGTGTACGCGGTGTGCATATCTCTTGTGGGTGTGCTCCAGCCTCCAGCGATAGCGGGCGCACTTATCGTTGCCGGCATAATGGCAGCGGTTATGCTCCCCGCCTCGGCTGCGCTGAGCGGCGACCTCGCAGCGAAGGAATCACGGGGTGCAGCTATGGGAGGCTTCAACTTTTCCGGTTCGCTGGGCTTCGCCTTCGGACCTGCTGTAGCAGGTGCCATAGCGGAGAACTACGGCTTCGCCGCGGCCTTTGGCTTTGCGGGTGCCTCGGTGTTCCTCGCGCTTCTCAGCGCAGTGGTACTTATTCGCAGGTGGAGGCTGAGCGCATAGCTCAGCCAACTCGCTGCTTCGCTGTCCCGCTCTCTTCTGGGGTTCGATGGCGAGTTGAGAGCTGTTATTGAGCCTGTGCAGGCGTACAGGGCACTACCTCAGCCTGGCAACCTCCCGCATAAGCGCTCTAACGCGCGCCTCGCTTACTGGGTTGGTGACCACCCCGCCCTCCTTCACGCTCGAGCCCACTATGGCGGCGTCTGCAAAGCTTAGCAGGGCAGAGCAGTTCTCAGCGCTAAGTCCGCTTCCGACTATCACCGGCACGCTGCTCACACGCTTGACCTGCTCAAGCTCTTCTATGCCGGGAGGCTCGCCGGTGGCCTTACCCGTTACAATAACCGCCTCAGCGAGCCCGCGCTCGACGCAGGCGGCGACCTCCTCCTCCAGGCTCTGATTTGCGAGGGGTAGAGAGTGCTTAACCGCAAGGTCGGCAAAGATTTTAACCCTGCTTCTCAGGAGAGAGCGGTAGCGCAGCGTCCTGTGGGCTTCTCCAACGATTATCCCCTCCGGAGCTAACCTCGCACCGGTATGCACATTCACGCGTATAAACTCACCCCGCGTGGCGCTCGCTATGGCAAGAGCTGCGGGGGCGTCATTGCGCAGCACGTTCACACCAAAGGGGAGTGGAACCTCACGCTTGACCTCCTCTATTATGGAGGTGAGGTAGGCTATGACGTGGGGCTCTGCCTTGCAGGAGAAGGGCACATCACCAAAGTTCTCGAAGAGCAGCGCATCCACGCCGCCGTGGTAGAGCGCAAACGCATCCCTCAGTGCACGCCTGCGGACCTCCTCATCGCTTGAAAAGCGGGGTGAGCCGGGCAGGGCGAGGAGGTGAACAACACCTATAATCGCCTTGTCCTTATTGAAAAGTTTTCTCATGAGAATAACCATGCTTGCGGAAGATATAAAGCTTTCAAGGAGGCACGGCATGTTCAGCATAGTCGTGGATGCAGAGAAGTGCCGCGGGGTGGGTGCCTGCAAGGCGGCATGTCCTAAAGGTGCCAGAATATGGGAAATTCGGGAAGAAGGTGACGAGAAAAAATGTGTTGTAAAAGATTTAAGCTGGTGCCTCGCCTGCGCAAAATGCGTCGCCGCCTGCCCGGAGGGTGCAATAACACTGCAGTGGTGACCGGTTTAAAAAAGTTTCAAATATTTAATTTTTTATCTGATGTGCAGGCCGAAAGTAAAAATTTACAGAAATAGAAAAAGTAGGGAGGAACCCTACAGCGAGGCTATCTCTTCGTATCTCTTCTGCAGCGCTGGCTGGTGTATCTCGTTTGGCTTTCCGTAGTGGCAGCGTTCACACTTTCCTTTGTGTATCTTTATGTAGTTGCCATCAAAGTGGCACAGCTGACACACAAGCACGTCGTCGGGACGCTTCTCCGGCACGCGGAACTCTCCCTCCTTGGTCATGTGACAGGTCTGGCACATCTGCACACCCTTTTCTTCGATCTTCCTTTCGTGTATCTTGTGGATCTTGTCACCGTGGCAGGTGGTGCATATTCTGGGTGGCTCAATACCCTTCTCCTGGTCAATCTTCATCAGCGTGCCGATTTCGTGGAAGCCTGATACATCACCATGGCAGTCCGCACAGTTTATCTGGGGAGCAGCTGCAGTAGTCTGCGCCTCGCCGGTGGTTGGCTTCTCCTCCTCTGCAGCTATCAGCTCTGCCTTGAGCTTGTTGAGTTCTGCCTCCAGTGAGGCTATCTGCTTCTCCTTCTTCTGGAGCTGCTCCGAGTACGTGGAGGAGACATTTCCCATGTAGATGAGTGTCCCCACCAGAGCCACTGCCAGAACCGCAATAATTATTCCCGTTACCCTGCTCGTCATGTTTTACCAACCTCCTCTTTTTGTGAAAATATGCTTAACAATACATTAAAAAAACTTATATAATTTTTGGTTACCCTACCGCATGTCAAAGAGGAGGCTCTCAATCTTTTTTATGCTTTTCAGACCTTTTACTTCCTGAGGCAGGAGAGGTACCTCTACGAGTCCCACCTCCGGGTAGCTCCGTCTGAGCTCTTCTATATACCTCTTCTGCACCTCTGCCATGCGCCGGTGAAACTCGCAATCCGGTTTCACTATTCCGTTCACCACAATTTTCTCAGCTGTGATGCCAAAGTTCTCAAGCTCCTGCATAAGACGCCTGAGCTGTGCCACGCTCAGCCCCTGAGGCGCGGCAACCGGCACAACCTCCACCTGCGGCGACCTTAAAAAGCTCAGGAGCTGCTCGCTGAGCTCTCTCCAGCCAGCGATAATATCAAATATCTCCCTTCTCGGCTTTCTGAGACCAAGGGTATCTCGAATCTTCTGCATCGCCGAGTACAGGCGCAGGTAAACCCTCGCCGCCTCGTCCAGGTGCTCTATGAAGATTATTGGCATTCGAAGAAGGCGCAGCGTGTGCCCCGCCGGAGCTGTGTCCCACACCACCCTGTCGTACTCTCCGCTCTTCACGATGCCGGCGATGTAGTCCAGCATGAACTCCTCGTCTATGCCGGGGGCGCTGCCGATGTAGTCTATAATCTCCTCCTGCACGGGTACCAGAGAGGAGAGCACCTCGTACACCTCGCCACCGAACTTCTGCTTCCAGCGGCGCAGCACCTCCTCTGAGCTCAGCTCAAGGGCATAAAGCTCAGGTGCGACCTCCACCACGCGGTCGCCAACGCTGCGCTCGAAGATGTCCCCCAGCGAGGGTGCGGGGTCTGAAGTCAGGATAAGGGTTCTGTGCCCCTCGCCGGCGAAGTGCAGAGCAGTAGCAGCGCTGAGCGTTGTCTTGCCAACGCCGCCCTTGCCCGCGAACATCACCACCCTTGCATCATCTCTGAGTCTGAGCATTCCCGCCAGCTCCACCTCTGTTTAGTCTCCGCCTGATAAAAAGCTAAGCCTCCTCAGCGCACCTGTGGTCAGGCGGTGGTACCTTCGCTGCGGGAAAATCTCCACCCTGCCCGAGCCGAAGCCTCCCAGGGCGAAGATGTCGCCGAGCACGTCGCCAGCGACGTGGGGCAGGGTCTCGGCGGAGTAGCCCCTCAGGTAGGGCGTCGGTGCCCTCGCGATGCGGAGCTTCTCCTCCTCGCTCGCCTCTTCCAGCACCAGCTCGAACTCCTCACCCTCGGCGGCTACGTACACCTCAACGCTTTCGCTGGGCAGGACGCGGATTTCGCCCTCGCGCATGCTGAGCGCCACCTCATGCTCAACCCTGCGCAGCCCGCCGGGCAGCCTCCTGATGCCCGCCTTCAGCAGCGCAAGGTAAAGCTTCTCATCAAGCGTACCCGAGGCGTTGCCAAGCACTGCAGCCGGGGGGTGTCCCTCTCGCAGGGCGTCGCGAAAGCTGCGCCTGCTGAGATCGTAGCTCCTGCTCAGCCCTCTCACAGAGGCACAGGTTACACCGGCGAGATAAAGGCAGCCCAGGGCGTGCTCCACCAGGTAGGCTTTCCTCCCTCCAGAGGCGAGGTCAACGCGCGTGTCTGCGCGGACAACATTCTCCACTTTCGCGTCTATCCCGTTGATGCTCAGCCCCTCCGCCGGAGAAATGTGAAGATATTCTACTTCTACCTCGCCTGCAACGGTGGTACGAGGAAGCATGCTTTTATCTTCTGCCAAAGCTTTTTATTTTCTTGCTTCGAGTTACCTGCGATGCGCTCTGAGCTGGTAGAGCTTATACGCGTTGCGGTGACCTCGCTGCCAGAGGACGTTGAGAAGGCGCTGCATCACGCTCTTGATAGGGAGGAGAATCCTCTTGCGAAGCTGCAGCTTGAGACGATTTTAAAGAACGTCGCCTACGCGAGGGAGCACAGCCTGCCGCTCTGCCAGGACACCGGTGTGCCGATCTTCCTTGTGCGCGGCTTCAGCAACCCGGGCGAGGTGGCGGAGGAGATAAGACAGGCGGTGAGGGAGGCCACATTGAAGGTTCCCCTCCGCCCCAGCATCGTGGATGCGCTCACAAGGAGAAACACGGGAGACAACACGGGCGAGGGCGTGCCGGTGATTCACTTCCTCCCGGGAGATGAGAAGAGCATCACCTTCCTCGCGAAAGGCGCCGGAAGCGAGAACGTCTCGCGCGCACAGATGCTGCCAGCTCGCAAGGGCATCGCCGGGATAAAGCGCTTTGTGCTCGAAACGCTGCGCAGCGCCGGTGCGAAGCCGTGTCCGCCTGTGATTGTGGGTGTGGGCATAGGCGGCACTCTGGAGCATGCTGCCATGCTCGCAAAGGAGGCGCTGCTTGCACCGCTAAGCGAGAGAAACCCGCGGGAGGAGCTTGCGGAGCTGGAGGAGGAGCTTCTGGAAGAGATAAACGCTCTCGGAATAGGAGCGATGGGAATGGGTGGCAATACAACGTGCTTAGCGGTGAAGGTTCTCGCCTCCGCCTGCCACACAGCCTCGCTGCCCGTTGCGGTGAGCGTGCAGTGCTGGGCGCACCGTTACGCGAGGCTGCGCAGGGTTAGAAACGCCTGGGTGGTGGAGCAGTGAAGGAGATTCGCACCCCGGTGAGCAAGGAGGATGTGCTCTCGCTTCGTGCAGGGGATGTGCTCTACCTGAGCGGCGTGCTCGTAACCGCCCGCGACAGGGCTCACCGGCGCGCGGTAGAGCAGCCGGAGGATGTGCCGGTAAGCCTCAACGTGGTGTACCACTGCGGACCTCTGGTGAGGAAAAGGCGCGGCGCCTGGGAGGTGCTCTCCGCAGGGCCCACGACGAGCGCGCGCATGGAGCCTTACCTCGAGCAGCTTCTTGAAAAGTTCTCCACAAGGCTTGTAATAGGCAAGGGCGGTTTTTCAAAAGCGGCAATAGAGCTTCTAAAAAAGCACGCCTGCGCCTACCTCGCCTTCACCGGCGGAGCGGGGGCGCTCGCTGCTCGAGCAATAAAGCGCGTGCGCGAGGTGCACTGGCTGGAGCTGGGGATTCCCGAGGCGCTGTGGGTGCTGGAGGTGGAGAAGTTCGGCCCCCTCGTCGTCGCAATGGATGCGCATGGGGAGAGTATCTACAGAGCTGCTATCCCGTAATATCCCACCAGTCACATTAACGAAATCTATTTAAATTGTGTTACATATGTGTGTTGTATGGGTGATAAAGAAAACATAAAGAGGATACAGATAACCTTTACTAAGGAGCAATGGGAAATTATAGAGAATATGAAGGGGGAAATGGGAAATACAGATGCAGAGATAGTTAGAAACATTGTCATAGCATGGCTTTCAGAAAAATCTATAGTTTCTGAAATAATAAAAAAGAAATTTAGGTGATATTAGATGAAAACAGAGTTTATACAAGAATTAAAAACAAAACACAGGATAATAATTGGAGATTCAAGAAACATGGAAGAAATAGACGATGAAAGTGTCCATCTTATGATTACGTCTCCACCATACCCTATGATAGAAATGTGGGACGATATTTTTAGGCAACTTGATGAAAGAATAGAAAAAACTTGGGAAAAAATGGAAGTTGAAAATAGCAAAAAAAGAAAGGAGAAATATATTAGAGAGATTTATGAACTGATGCATGAGAATCTTGCGCAAGTGTGGAAAGAAACGTACCGCGTTCTCGTAAAAGGAGGTATCGCCTGTATAAACATCGGCGACGCAACAAGAAGCTTTAATGGGATATTCAGACTCTTTCCAAATCATTCAAAAGTAATAGAACACTGCGAAAGAATAGGATTTGTTACATTACCTTACATACTCTGGAAAAAACCGACCACAAAACCAAAATATAAAGGAAAGGGTGCATTTCTAGGTTCTGGATTTCTGCCACCAAATGCTTATATAACCATTGACTGCGAATTTATTCTGATTTTTAGAAAAGGAGAATTAAGAAAATTTAAGCCACATGATGAGCTGAGATATGCAAGTAGATACACAAAAAACGAAAGAGATAGTTGGTTTACTCAGATATGGGATATAGTAGGGATTAAACAAACGCTTCCAGAAGTTGAAAGGAGAGTTGCAGCTTTTCCAGAAGAAATACCATATCGATTGATAAGGATGTTCTCAATAATCGGAGATACTATTCTTGACCCCTTTCTTGGAACAGGTACAACTACAAAGATTGCAATAAACTTAAAGAGAAACTCTATAGGCTATGAAATTGATGAAAGCTTATTACCAGTAATAAAAGAAAAGGTGGGGATTACCCAAAAATTATTAAACAGCGACTACTCAGTTAAAATTGTAAAGAGATTCTAAACAATCCATTTTAATTTTTCGATAAGCTTTTCTCCTTTTTTGGATAGACTTTCAATTTCAGTGATTATGATATTATTTTCTCTATCCTTTTTGTAAAAAATCAGTATATCCCCTTTTGGCCGTTCTTCTGCTATTCCTTCCTTCTCTTTATAGGTTGTTGGCTTTATTGATACACTATATTTCCCCAAGTATCCATCAATCCCTGCAGACTCCTCTTCAGAAGTTGCCAGTCTGTACTTCTCATTAAGTTTATTCGAAAGATATTTCAAAATAGGCTCCTGAACCCTCAGTCCAAGAAAAGTCTTGATTAAAATCAGGTCCTCAACCCATCTTCTTACAGTATCCCTGTCCAGTTTATCGATAGTATCTCTGAATCTTTCAAGCATCTCCATGAGCTTGTCAGTAGCATCTTCAATAGCATCCGGATGTCTGGACATGTACCATCTTTTCCAGCCTTCAAAATCTCTGTATGGACACTCTTTAATCAATTCGCTCATTTGACCAACAACTTTCGGGCGCGTCGCCTGTGCGAATCTATTCGCTAAATTGATTAATGGGGTGGCATACTTTGGAAACCCTATTTCTTCTGCTGTCATTAAACTTCTGATTTCAATAACAGTTAATTTTATCTCCTTTACTAATTTCATAATTCCTTCTTTTGTAAAATCAAATTTAAAATTTTCTATAAATCCTTGAGCACATGGGTGTCTTCTCATACCCTATCCGAAGAACCTCACTTCCATCTCCAGCTTATGTGCGATCTCGCTCTGCTTTTTATCGCTGGTTAAAAGCCTGCCGTATTTCTGGGCCTGGGTTATATACGCATCGTAAAAGCGAACTGAGTGATGTTTCCAGCTTTTCAAAGTTTCCTTAATCCTATCCTCTGATTATGCATTTCAGCTCTTTCGAGAATTTGCTCATACCTATTTTTTGTGATGCTTATTTCTCTATTTAGGAATATCCCTTAGCGTAAATATTATCATCCGCTAAAGCCTCTCCAGAAACTCCTCCACCTCTTCCTTCGCCGGCAAGCCCGCACGCGCCCCCACCTGCGCTATGCACCTCGCAGCCACGAAGTTGCCCAGCCTCCCGCAGGTCTCCAGGTCGTGGCCTCTAATCAGGCCATAGAGGAAGCCTGCCGCGAAGGCATCGCCCGCGCCGGTGGTGTCAACCACTTTCGTTTTAAGTGCTGGCACGCGGATTTTTGAATCACCGCTGGCTATGAAGCAGCCCTCTTCGCCCAGGGTTACCACCACTATTCTTGCACCCATATAAAGGAGCATCTCAGCCCCGCGCTGGTACTCGTTGCCTGTGAGGTGGAAGGCCTCCTCGCGGTTCAGGAATATAACCTCGCTCGCCGAGATGAGCTCCTTCAGCTCCACCAGGCAGCGCTCCCTGGCGTAGAGCCTCCCCGGCGCCAAGCTCAGCTT
>WANX01000111.1 GCA_015521565.1 Candidatus Hydrothermarchaeota archaeon | reverse complement strand
TGTAGCTCAGGCTGAATCTCTCATAAGGGTCCACCTCATCGAGGCGCCAGGCCACAAGCGGGTCGTCCCTGAGAATCATCGCGGGGGGATTGAATGTTATCTCCCCTGCGGAGGTGGCAACCTCCTTTGGAACCTCCTCCACAAGCCGCAGCACATCCGCATAGGTTCCCGTGTTCTCCAGGAGCAGCTCTACATATACCTCCTTTCTGTCTTCGTTCACATACACCTTCCTCAGCACTGCCGGATGTGTGAGCTCTGGTGTGTAGGGCTTTATTCTGAAAACAAAGCCAGCAACCGCCATCTCACGGGAAGACCTCGCAGTCAGCCTCACCAGATGTTCTCCAGGCAGGGCGCTCTCAGGCACACTTATACCTATGTTTATCCCGCCGCTCTGGTTGGCACCGAGGCTCAGTTCCTCTGAAGACAGGGTAACCCATTCAGCGGGAATACCCTCCAGACGCAGCGTTGCCGTACCAAGCGGCTCCGATGATGGATTCCGCAGGGTAAGTGACACCGCAGTAGCCTCTCCGGGACGCCCCTCCACCAGCACGGGAAAAAGGGGGAAGCTCATGTGGGATGTCTCATTTTTCACAGCTGCAATCCTGGACCTCTCAGATGTGACTCGGAGCATCCTTTCAGCGGAGGCGCTTTCGGTTTGGTTGCGATAGTGAACCATGAAAACTGTTCTATATTCCCCGAGTGCTGGAGGCGCTGTGAAGTCTCCTGATATGGTTACATTACCTCCGGGCGGCAGCTTGAGAGGCTGGATGAATAATCTTTTCACAGGTGCACCGGAAGAGTATACAATCAGCTCCGGCACAATATCGCTCTCCACATTGCCGGAGTTGGTTATCTCCGCCATGAAAACTACCTGCTGATTGGTTGCAGTAACTGCAGGTGTAATGGAAAAGCGGGTTATCTCCACCAGCTCAAGGGGTGCGCCTGCGTTCTCACCGTTAATGGCATATTCTACCTCCAGGGATGTCCCTGTCCATGCTCCTGCGAGAGCCAGTATTATCAGCAAAACTACCGGTGTATATCGCCCCATAAATCTCACATTGATGCGCTGCTCCTTTTTTGGCCAGAGATTCTTTATTTGCAGGCTAAATAAATTTTACGTAGGCTTTGTGCTTGCGGTAAGAAAATAACCATCGAACGCATTTCGGGTACACAAGCACTTGTATCAGAAAATTTTAAATATGTTTACATTTACAATATTCTTTACAGTGATGCATAACTTTATATATGTGGATGGTTTTACATATATATTAACACACGTTAGAGTTACAAAAACCGCCTCTTTCTTGGAGTGTGAAAATGGAGGAGAAGGACACCATACCCCTGGTGAACCGCGCCACAGAGGTGCTGGATGAAATCTCCGCCACGCTTAAGGTAGACCTCAGCAGGCTTAAAAAGGAGAAGCGCTACTTCGAGGAGCTGTACCTCACGCTTAAGGGCAACCTGGAGGAGCTGAAGCTGCTCAAGGACGAGATGGAGCAGCGCGGCTTCGACTCGCCCTACTTCGCGCTGGGGCTGAGCAGACACGGCTCGCCCTTCGGCAAGGGAAGCTACCGGCGCGAGGACGTCGAAGATCAGCGCGACGTGGCCAGGCATAAAATGTTCTTCCGCACAAATGCGGCCTTCAAGAAGGGCACCTTCGAGCGCACCAAGAGCGCTATAGCGGCGCACAACATAGCGATAGGCCACCTGGAGGAGTTTGTGTACTTCACCTGCGAGTGCGGCAAGGAGGCGAAGGGCAAGGAGGCTCTCAAGATAATAGAGGAGAAGCGCCGCTACGTCTGCCCCAAGTGCGGCTCTGCGGAGAAGCCAAAGCTTAAGGCAAACGAGCAGGGCATCTACCGCCTGGAAATACTCCCCTACCTCACCTACGGCGGCGAGTTCACAGTGGAGATATCCAAGTTCACCCCAACCGAGCGCATGGCGTACCGCGAGCTGGTTGAAATCCTGCGCGAGAAGAAGAAGGGCAAGATAAAGTCCGCCACGGTAACCTTCAAGGCAAAGGAGAACGGGAAGTGGGTGACCAAGCGGGAGCAGGTGGAGGTGAGCAAGGGGGAGAGGCTGGACTACGAGGGCGTGCTGCGCAGCAAGTACGGCAGGATTATAATAGAGCACGTGCGCTACCACCACGAGCGCTCCATACTGGTGAGCGGGCGCTACAACCGCCAAGCCCTCGCCATAGGCTACACCAAGATTCTGAAGTACAAGCGGGAGGAGATTCTGGAGTACCTGCTCTCCCGCAGGGTGGACATGGAGAAGCTGCGGCTGTACGAGGAGATAAAGCGCCGCTTCGATGCCCAGCTCTACACAGCCGAGGCTTCTCAAACTTTTGCGCTGGACATGCGCGTTATTGAGGAGCGCTACGAGCTGATGCGGGAGTTCGAGGAGGAGCTCAAGGCAGCCGGCTTAATGGATGAGAAGGGCAACCTCATCGCTGGCCTGGACGAGGCGATAAACTACCGCCAGAAGATACGCAAGGAGATGCTCATAAAGATTCCCAAGGCGCTCTTCGCCTGGGACATATTCAAGTTCCTGCTCATAAAGCCCTACCGCGAGCGGCGCTATGCGAGCATCTTCCCGGGTTTGCAGCCCATCCCTGATAAGGAGCAGCTGGAGGCGGCGCTGGAGATTCTGCAGGAGGAGGACCTGCTGTATGCGATTCAGAAGTTCATAGACCCCACGGTAATACCGGTGAAGCGCGCCCACGAGATAGTTTTCAAGAAGTTTGAGATTGAGGAGATACTCCAGGACTACCTTAAGGTCACCTCTTCGCGCGCCGTCGGCGGAATAGCGCTCTACCTGCACAGCGACCTGGAGCTTGAGACCGCCGCGAGGGTGGTCTCTTCAAGCGTTGAGGAGCTCAAGGAGGTGCTCAAGGTTATCATCCGCCTGGGCAGGCGCGACGTCATACCCGAGGAGAAGCTGGAGAACCTGGAGGACATAAAGGAGATAAGAATCTCCGAGAAGGCAAAGCAGTTCCTGGAGCTGGTGAGGTGATATGGGAAAGGAGATAGTGGTGCTGCGCTCCTCGCAGAAGGACGTGCTCATCGAGGAGATAAACCAGAAGCTGGACGAGACCACCAAGAAGGTGCACCTGAGCATACGCCCCACCATTAACATCCTCGCCTCCATACTCACTGCCGCGCCCAACACAGAGGTAATAACCTGTCCGCCCTCACTTTACGAGCGCACACCAAAGAAGATTCGCACGGCGCTTGAGAAGATAGGCATAAAGTTCGAGCCCCTGCTCTTAACCCCGGGCAGGCCGCGGTCCCACCCAAACTGGAAGATTCAGAAGGTGTACGAACTGGAGAAGAAGGGCTACTCCGCCAAGGAGATAAGCGACGCCCTTGATATACCCCTCACGACGGTTTACTACTACCTGAAGAAGGAGGAGAATGAGAACAAGAAGAAGAGGGAAAAGAAGAAGTAGCTTTAAAGTTTTACCTCGTTAACCCTTCATGCAAAGCTTGCCTGCCGTGCCGCCGTAGCTCAGTAGGTAGAGCGCCTGGCTGTTAACCAGGTGGTCGACAGTTCGAGTCTGTCCGGCGGCGCTCACCTCCCTCCCGG
>WANX01000110.1 GCA_015521565.1 Candidatus Hydrothermarchaeota archaeon | reverse complement strand
TTTCGCTTCACCCGCTTCGCGCGCAGGTACTTCACCTGTATCCCCTTAACCCGAGCCACCATCGCCTGCACCCTGTCGCTGGTAACGAGCACGCCGCCGACCTCCTTTGCCACGTTGCGTATTATGTCGTCGATGAAGCGCAGCTCGTGCTCCTTCGGGCGGGTGCCGTAGAACTCCAGGGCAATAGCCCCCGCCTCTGCGCGCTCGCGCAGCGAGGCGAGCTCCTCAAGGCCGTTGAATCCACTCTCCCTGCCCTGGTTTGCCTGGTACTCCAGCTCCGCCACCACCGCCTCGGGCACGACAATGCGCGCCCCCGCGTACTCTTTGTTCTTTATGAGCTGGGTTATCCTTCCATCTATTATAACCGACGTATCCGGAACGAGAATCATCTTTTGCCTCCGTAAACCTTCTCGGGGTCAAACATGCGCTCTCCTTCAACCTTCCACTCGCCATCCCGTAGCACGCGGTGGAAGCACGTGGCGTAGCCCTCGTGGCACGCTGCGCCCCGCTGCTCCACCCTGAAGAGCAGGGCGTCGCCGTCGCAGTCCAGGCGCACTTCCTTTACGGTCTGGAAGTTGCCCGAGGTCTCACCTTTGACCCAGAGCTTTTTGCGGGAGGTGCTGTAGTAGGTCATCCTCCGCGTGGCGAGCGTCTTTTTCAGAGCCTCCCGGTTCATGAACGCTACCATAAGCACCTCCTGCGTGCTGTAGTCCTGCGCTATGGCGATGGCGAGCTCCTCTCCCGCGAGCTTTATCCTGAAGTTGACCTTTTCAAGCAGCTCCTCCATGCTAATTTCTATCGTACCCGCCCTTTATTACTGTTTTTATAGCGTGTGCAGGTCTCCAATCTTCCGCATAATCTCACTGTAAAGTTCAGCGTAGCATCTGAATCCCTGTTTTATCATCCCTTCAATTGTGCTCTCCGCCTCTTCTCCGGAAATTTTGCCCTCTTTGAGCAGCCTCAGCACCGGGTAGATGGTGCCGTGTACCCTCACATTTAAGCTTGAGGCAACCCGCCTTGCAAATTCATCGTCTATGATGGCAGTAGCACTGCTGCCACGCGCCAGCACTGTGACCTCAGCGTCTGCCCTGGATAGCCCCGGGCTATTCTCAAGCCTGTGAAGCAGCTCGCTGTCTCCTACCCTCACAACGTCCATAACTCCTCTGTTGAAAAGAGCCTCCACCGCAGACGCATCTCTTTTTCCCTTTTCCTTTCCTACAACCACAACTTCTCTAAAAACGGCTTCTGGTACTATTTTCTCTCCGTGAATAGCTTCAATAAGCCCCAGCTTTCCTGCCCTGGCAAGGTATATCAGAGGAGATGAATCGAATACAGGCATCAAAGCGCCTCAAGGTCTTCTCTGATACCTTCTTTAGCCCAGGAGATACCACTCTCCTTAACCAGCGCCGCAAAGCTCCACACATCCATGCCAGCCATCTCGGCAGCTTTGCTGAAGCTCACCTCACCCCCTGCAAGCTTCTCAAGCGCTCTGCGCTTCTTCCACTCTTCTATCGCCTCAATGAGCAGCTTCCTGAGACCGGAGCTTCTTCCAGATTTTCCTCCTTCAAAAACTCTTCCAGGTCTTTCATTAAATCCTTTGAAAGTCTCACAGATACCGTGGTGGTCATTGTAGCACCTGCAAACAATGTATACAGTACCGAGGATAAGCATTCTGATCAAAGACGCTGATACAAACTACTCCACCGCTTCGAGCAGAACTTCAGCGATGTCCTTAACCTCAAGATTGGCCCCGGCCTCAGCGGCGCCCTTCTTGAGCACGCGCTTGCACTGCTGGCACGCGGTTACGAGAATGCCCGCCCCCGTCTGCTCCGCCTCCCTCGCCACGGTAACAGAGATGTTCGAGGTGAGCTCAGGCTCCACCAGCTCCACGTCTCCTCCTCCGCCGCAGCACAGTGCTATCTCCCTCGCGCGGGGCATCTCCACAAGCTCAGCCTTAAGGGCACGCAACACTCTGCGCGGCGGCTCGTAGATTCCCGAATGCCTCCCCAGGTCGCAGGGGTCGTGGTAGGTGAGCTTCTTGCTGTAGCTTCGAAGCCTTAGCTTCCCCCCTTCAATCAGCTCCTGAAGGTACTGGGTGTGGTGGCAGAGCTCCGCATCCAGGGAGTAGAGCTCCTTAAAAGTTCTGTAGCAGCTGGGGCAGGAGAACACCACCCTGCCCGCACCGCTCTTCTCGATCACCCTGCTGTTGTGCTCTATCAGCTGCTCCGCCTCGCTGTGCATGCCGGCCACGAGCAGGGGGTAGCCGCAGCACCACTCCTTCTCGCCGAGAACGGCAAAGTCGACGCCCGCCTTTTCCATGAGCTGAACCATCGCCGCGGGGATGTCCTGAATCTGGGGCGAAAAGCTGGACATGCAGCCAACGAAGTAGATTACCTCCGCCTTTTTGCTGAAAAGATTTTTTGGCGGGGATGGCATAAACTCCGCCCACATGGCGCGCTCGCTGTTGGGAAAGTTCGCCACGTTTTTGGTCCTTGCAATCGCCTCGCGTATGAGCTCGAGGCTCCTGGGATAGGCAACGCTGGGCTTTGACATTACGTGCACCTGAGTAAAGGAGCAGTTTCACAAGGGCAAAGGGTATTCTAAGGCAGCCTTCTGCATCACCCAAGCTCCCTTAAAATATCTATCAGCAGCTCTTCTCTGATTCTGAAGCCCTTTTCGACAAGCTCAAAAATGGGGTTTTTGAAATCCTCCTTTGAAATAATTCCCTCCTCGCACAGCCTGGAAAGAACCCATATTGTGCCTATAGGTGTTAAGCCAAGAAGCTTTGCCATTCGCCTCACCTTC
>WANX01000109.1 GCA_015521565.1 Candidatus Hydrothermarchaeota archaeon | reverse complement strand
ATATTCAGCTGGACATCAACTGGTTCCGCAGGAGGATAAGAAAGGCAGATCTGGAAGATAGGGAGTTTAAATGGGGGTATTCTCCTTCCAAAGGATACTACATCGGTTATAAGCTAACGATGGTGATGGATAAGCGTAAGCTGAAGCCATTGGCTTTTCTTATCCGCGAGGGCTCTCCGAATGATTCAAAGCTCTTCAAAGAGGTTATGGAAGAGCTCAGGCAAAGGAGAATCTTGAGAAAAGGTGATGTTGTGCTTGCCGATAAGGGCTACTACAGCTATAGAAACTACGCTATGGCGATTTCCAGGTTTAAAGTGGTGCCTCTGATCTTCCCGAGAAAGAATTTCTCGCTTTCAAGGCTTCTGGGCATGTTTTCCTATCCTCTGGAGATTTTCTTCTCCAGAAGTGGAGAAAAGCTGATTTTCTTGAAGCTGGTGAGGATGTTTGTCAGATTGATTAAAGAGTGGGAGAGGTTTAAGGCTGTTAGGAGTGTTATAGATGATTTGTTTAAGGTGGCGAAGAAATGTTTCGCTCTGGATAAGCTGCACCGCTATACTATGCGCTCCGTGAAAAAGTTCGTGGCACTGAATGTACTTTTGGTGGGCGTGGTGGTTTCTCTCGGTTTTAGAGAGAAAGAAGCTCTGCAGAGGCTTGCTGAGTGGTGAGACTAAAGAGGACCCTAAAAAAATCTTTTATAAGCGTCAGCGTTTATAAATGTGTTGATGTTAAATGTCAAAGATAGACAAAGATAAGAAGTTCACAATCGCCTTCACGCTGGAGGATATCCTCGACGTTCGCCTGCTGATAAAGGCGGGCAAGCTCAGCGGCTTCGTGCTATCCTACAGGGCAAAAATTTCTGGCATGTGGCACGAAGTGTTTCGCGTTGACACCTGTCACGGCTACCTGCACATGCAGAAGTTCTGGGAATCCCCGGAGACTATAAAGCTGAAAGAATACAAGGACATGCCCCTTGAGATGGTATTCCAGGAGTTCCTCCAGAGGCTGAAAGATAACTGGCAGAAGTATAGAAGGTATATGGAAAAGGTGGTGAAAAATGGGCAGGATTGAGGAGAAGTGGGAGGCAATAGAAAGCTTCCTGTTTGAAGCACTGAGAAAGCCCGACAGGTATCCCGATAGGCTGGCGGTGTTTGCCCTCGAAGATGAGGAGCTTCACAGGATTTTCTCGAGGGAGAGGCTTAGGTTGCTAAAAGCTTTAAAGGAGAAGGAGTTCGCCTCTGTTGTTGAGTTGTCTGATTATCTGGGCAGGGATAAGGGCGCGGTGGACAGAGATTTAAAAATCCTGGAGGAGTATGGACTGGTGAAGAGGGTAAGAGAAGGCAAAAGGGTAAGACCTGTAATAGACAAGAAAGGGATCTACCTCCCACTAACCAGGCCCAAGCCAGTTGAGGAGCTGGTCGTTTAGCTCTTCCCCTTCAGCTCTGCAATAATCTCCTTGTACACCAGCTCTTTGTTTCTCTTGCCTATCTCAGCCCCCTCTAAATCCCTCACCGCTGCCTCCAAGTTCATTTTAGTGTAAAGCTTGGTCATGCTATATCTTTTTATTACTCCATAAATTTTGGTAGGCTTTGAACCATAAGTTCATTGCCTTTCAGAGGCTCTCCTTAGCCACCACTTAAGCCTTGAGATTTATTAGCTGCGAGGAAAAGGAGGCAAGCATGGTGGCTAAGGAGGATGTGCACCGCACCAGGGGATTTTTGAGAGATGGAGGGAGAAGTATATCCAGGGCTCCACCCGGAGGATAGGGAGGGCGTGGAGAGGCTGGCTAAGGAGCCTCTGGCTCAGGGGTATTCTATCAGCAGGGTGCTGAAATATCTGAGCAACCTTGTGAGCAATGCTCAGCCTATGGAGAAACACCTGAGGAGGCGCTTAAAGAGATCAAAACCGCTATAGAACTCCGGCTGGAAGCTGCAAGAAAAGAGGCAGAGAAATCCCGGGGCTCTCTAATTCATGCGAAGGTCCCATTATCAGCGCTAAAGCTAAATACCCTGCCTGCCAGACATTACCATGCGCAGAAGAACCATTCTTGCAACTGCCGCTCTGCTCGGCTCTCTACTTTTCTACAGGTACCTCTATCCCCTGCGTCATTTTCTATCATCCCCGCGGGAAGTCATGCGGACAGGCGGTACTCCTCGAAATCGCAGTATCACCTTCAAAAAAGACAGAGATTCACGGGTTTTTCTGATTGAAGCAGGTGATAATATTAAGGATACGATAGGAAACGCTCTGAAAGCAACAGACTGGCTTAAAAAACTGAAAATCCGTGGTAAAGAAGTGCTGGTAAAGCCCAACGTTAACAGCGATGACCCGCATCCTGCCACAACAAACCCTGAAGTAGTACGTGCCACTGTGGAGCTTCTATATGAGGCAGGAGCACGCAAAGTCGTTGTGGGAGATATGAGCGGAATCTACTGGCTGCCAACAGAAAAGAGTATGAGAAGGACAGGCATCGCTTCCGCCGCAGAAGATGCTGGAGCAGAGCTGGCTTTTTTTGAGGAGGAAGAATGGGTAAAAGTGGAGCTTCCAGGGGACACGCACCTTAAAAACCTGTCCATCCCTCTCCGCGTGTACAGCGCAGAAGTTCTCGTATCACTTCCAGTCGTCAAGACCCACAGATACGCTACCTACTCTATGAGCCTTAAAAATCTGGTTGGAACAATCTCCGGACCGGACAGGCGGAGGCTGCACACCTCCCCCTATATGGAGGAGATGATAGCGGAAATAAGCCTTGCTGTATCCCCAGACATTATAATAATGGACGGAACCAGGAGCATGGTGGCAGGAGGACCTACCAGAGGAAGCGTGAGAGATACGGGAGTAATTATCCTCAGCAGGGACCCTGTAGCCACAGACGTGGTGGGACTATCCATAGTCAAGAGCTTTGGTGAATGGAAGCCGGTGCTAAACAGGAGCGTCTGGCACCAGAGGCAGGTGTCCCGCGCCATAGCCCTCCATCTCGGAGCAGAGCATGCTGACCAGCTTGAACTGCTCCCCATTGGGGAAAGCCAGAAGTTTCTGCAGCTGCTTGAAGCTGTTAAAAAAGCAATCCGGGAGTAGTCAGAAAAATTTTTAATACCCCCGCCCAACAACTATCTCAGACACCTGTTCCCCTGAAGGGAGCCTGAAAATGAACCCGACAGCCGGCTGCATTCTGATAGTCGCCTCTGGCGTGGTGGCATATATTATAAGTAGTATATATCCCGCCCTCAATCCCCTGTTCATCGCCCTTATTTTTGGAATAGCCTTCGGTACCATTCTGGAAAGCAGAGAAATAAAGGTCCTGGCAGAGAAGTCGCTCATAGTAACCCTGCCAATAGGAATAATTCTGTACGGGGTGAACATCCACTTTCCCCTCCCCTGGAACTTCCCACCACGGATAGTGTTGCTTACCTTCCTCTCTGCCATCATGCTTGGAACCGCAGTCTACCTCTTTGCCAGGATTCTCGGAGTAAGAGAAAAGCTGACCCTGCTTCTCACCTGCGGCACTGCTATCTGCGGTGTATCTGCCATCGCAATACTCTCCCCCATAATAAAGCCAAAAAAAGAGGAGTTTTCGGCGGCGATTATAATAATCACTGTAGTTGGCCTTACCGGCGCCCTCCTGTATCCCTTCCTGGGCTACATCCTGGGAATGAGCACCAAAATTTATGCTCTGCTCACCGGAGCCACGCTGCACCAGACAGGGCTGGTGGTCATCGCCTCTAAACCTTTTGGTGCAGAAGTTCTTAAAGAGGGTCTGGCTGTAAAAGGAATACGCATAGCCATGATAGCCCTTGTAACTCTGCTAATCTCCTTCCTCTACGCAGAACACAGATTTTATATACCCTGGTATGTGGTTATATTCCTGCTGGTTGCCTTCCTCACCAGCTTTGTCCTTCCGCCAGAAGTGGTGGAGCTGCTCAGACCGCTGTCCACCATCGCCTTTTCCATCACCCTTGCCTCTATAGGCTTCTCAGTCAACATAAGAGATATACAGAACATACGGCTTACACCGCTTATTGCCGCATACCTCGGCTGGTTTTTCGCCGTGGGCATCTTCCTGTTTCTTATAATGGGGTGGGTTCCATGAGAATACCCATATTCTTCAAGATAGTGACCATATCCCTCCTCTTCTCAATGCTCTCCCTCGGTCTGTTCACCGTGAGCTTTGCAACACCCGGGGGTTTTACTCCCGCATACTTTCTGTACATGGTGATAATAATCCTGGGGATCTCCCTGTTTGTGGCAGGCAGCATTACAGAGCCCCTGGAAAGGCTGAAGGCCGGATTTGAAAGGATTATGAACGGAAAAGATGCTCGGGTTGAAATAGCCACCGGCGATGAGTTTCAGGACCTTGCACAGGCATTCAACCACATGGCACAGGAACTCGCCAGACAGAGGGAGATGCTTAAAAAGAGTGAGGAAAAGTACAGACTGCTTATCGAGGATATAAATGACTGGGTATTTGAGCTGGATGAAAACTGGACCTACACCTACTCCAGCCCCAAGGTGAAGGAAATTCTGGGATACGAACCGGAGGAGGTGGTGGGGAAAACCCCCATCGATTTCATGCCAGAAGATGAGAAGCAGATAGCGCTGAAGAGGTTCAAAGAAATTAAGAAGACGGGCTCCTCCTTCTCGGGGCAGGAGAATACCTTCCTCAGAAAGGATGGTAGCAGGGTGGTCCTTGAAACCAGCGGAAGACCCTTTTTCGACGACAGCGGAAGACTGAAGGGGTACAGAGCTGTCAGCAGAGACATAACCGCCAGAAAGCGTGCAGAGGAACGCCTCGCCTATCTCGCCGGAATCGCAGAACACTCTGTGGATGCCATAATCTCGCTTGACCTGGAAGGCAGGATAGTATCCTGGAACAAGGGGGCAGAGATGATGTTTGGATACAAAGAGGAGGAGGTGCTTGGAAAGCTCATGCACACCATCATGCCCCAGGAACTCTGGAACTCCTGCGGAGAAAACTTCAAGAGAGCAATAATGAACGGCTATGCAAGGGATATTGAAACAGTGAGACTCGCCAAGGACGGACACAGAGTGCTGGTGGACCAGACACTGACCACAATCTACAACCCGCGCGGTGAGTTAATAGGATTTGTAGCCATAATGAGGGATATCACCAAAAGAAAAAAGGCCGAAGAAGAACTCCGAAAAGCATATATCGAACTGGAGAAAAAGACAAAAGAGCTGCTGAAGTCGCAAAAAGAGCTTAAATATTTTGCGAATATTGTTGAAAACTCAAATGATGCTATATACTCTGTGAATCTTGAGGGAATTATTACGAGCTGGAACAAAACCGCTGAAAAAATGTTTGGATGGAAGAAGGCAGAGGCCGTTGGAATGCCGAGCGACAGGCTTCTGCCAGAAGAAATAAGAAATGAGACGTCCTTTCTGCTGCAGAAGGTGCGCCAGGGTGTAAAATTCATCTCCTACGAGACCAAGAGGATGTGCAGGGACGGAACAATTGTAGATGTGGACGTAACAGTGTCCCCAATCCTGGACGAGGACGGCAAGCCTGCCGGATTCTCTGTAATTGCCAGGGATATCTCTTCAAAGGTAAAGAGTGAAGAGGGGATGCTGAGGAGGATATTGAAGTATGATGTGAGCAGGGGCAGGGTCTATCTCATTGAAGAGCCTTCCCCCAACCTTGCCGAGGACGTGCTTCGGGACCTTATGAAGTGCGGATATGCCGGAACTGTTATCACGAGAAGGCTGGCTGAGGAGGTCGGAATACCCCGGGCAAAGTGCTTCTGGCTTTCAGAAAAGAAGGGCAAGGATACTGTCCCCCCGGAGCTCGGCGCAGTTGAGAGTACAATAATGAACCTGCCGGAGTGGAACAATGCAGTACTTCTGGAGCTGGATTATCTGATACTGAAAAACGGATTTAGAAAGGTGTTTGAATTTGTACAGAGGATTAAAGAAGCCTTTTATTTTCTGAAGAAGGGTGTGTTGCTGCTGTCTGTTGACCCGGATGTGCTGTCCCAGCGCCAGCTGCGGCTACTCAGGAAGGAATGCAGTGTAATTCGCCCGAAAAGGGAGGAACTTCCGCCGGAAATATTCGAGATTCTCAGGTACATATACATGGAGAACAGGATTGGAAAGAGGCCCTCAATTAAAGAGATTATGCAAAAGTTTGGAATTGCCAGGAACACTGCCAAAAAGCGCATTCGCTACCTTGAAGCCAGGGAGATGGTAAAGGTTGAAAGGGTCGGAAGGGTCAAGCTGCTGGAGGTTACAGAAAATGGAAAGGAGCTCTTCTATTAGCACCGTCATCGGCAACTATGTTGAAAACATTGACACTTTTTTTGACGATATTGATAAGCAAACCGTCACACAAGGCACAATGTAAGTTCCGTGAAGGTGGGTAGAAAGTGGGCCAAGGCATGAAGGTTGAGGTGGGCAAGGAGTGGAGTAAGCTCTGGAACACTGAAGAATGGTGGGCCGTCTGGGAGGCGCTGCTCAAGCTTTCTGGCTATGGCTCTGGCAGAGATACCCGTGTGGAGAAGGTGCTGAAGTACAGCAGGAGCAGCAGGAGATAGGGTGGCGCAGGTCGTGAAAATGAAGTCGCTACAGGCAGACAGGATAATAGTTCTGACAGAGACCTTTTGTCCTCCCGCAGCGGTAGTTCTATCCTCCCTGAAGAGGGCAAAGGCAGGAGAAGTGCTTCTGATAAAGGCCTCCAGATGTCATGCCCAGCTCGTGGCAGAGCTTGCCGAACGCACCGGAGCGGATGTGATACTGCGTGAAAGAAACGGCAGCTGCATAAGATTCTGGGTTATGAAAAAATAACTGCGGAGAGATTTTCTCCGGCTCACCTTTTCATGTACTTCATCAGCCAGTCCTCCAGCTCAGGGACATACGGAGTTATCATTGCCTGAACTGCCCTGTCCAGATTCAGGAGGAAAGCTATGCCCGCTGCAATCAGCACCCAGCCTGCAATCTTCTTTGCATATACTGAGTAGCTGGCAGCCTTCATCAGCCTTGCAGATGCAAGCTTCCCGGTATATGCAACCGCCAGCATTGGTATCGCCAGACCGGCGGAATATGCAAAGAGAGACACGCCGCCTGTAATTACGTCCCTTGTAACGAGCATGAGCACCACGCCAAGCACCGGACCCACGCATGGTATCCAGACGATGCCGAGGCTTATCCCCAGAAGCAGAGCACCCAGGTGTCCCTCGCCACCTGCAGTGCCGAATCTGCCCAGCACTCTGCCCGAATAAGTGGAGAAATACCCGCCCAGTGTTTCACTGGCGAGAATTGCGCCAAGCAGGATAATTACAGCTATCCCGAGAATGCGCAGCTCTCCGAGCATCGGCCCTACCGTCTCCCTGAACACTGCCGTAACAACGCCGAGTGCCGTGAAGGTCACGCTCATTCCGGCAACCACGAGCAGCGGGCGCAACTTTGAGCCTGCCGAACCTGCCAGAACAACCGGCACGAGAGGGAGCACACAGGGTGAGGTAATGCTCAGAATCCCCGCAAGGAAAGCCAGCAATGTAAGCTCCATTTCAGCACCCTGACCTTCCCGCAAAGGCTACCGAGGCAAAAACCTTTAAAAATTGGAGTGGATAATTAGTAGAGTAGCATGGAGTTCGAGGGTCGGGACATAATTTCCATCCGCGATTTCTCTCTGGAAGAGATACGGTATATCCTTGACAGTGCCCTGCGCATGGAGGCAAGAATGGCTGAGGAATTGTGCCTTCTGGAGGGCAGAATTCTCGCCTGCCTCTTCTTCGAGCCCAGTACGCGCACGCGTCTGAGCTTCGAGACGGCGATGAAGCGCCTGGGTGGCAGGGTGATAGGCTTTTCAAAGGCAGGTGTTGCCTCGGTGGCAAAGGGTGAAAACCTCACCGATACCATTAAAACGGTGGCCAACTATGCGGATGTGATTGTGATGCGCCACCCACGCGAGGGCGCTGCCCGTCTGGCGGCGGAGGTTAGCGACGTGCCTGTGATAAACGCCGGCGACGGCTCAAACCAGCACCCCACTCAGACACTGCTGGACCTGTACACAATAAAAAAGGAGAAGGGCAGGCTGGACGTCACAACTGCCATAGTGGGCGACCTGAAGTACGGACGCACTGTGCACAGCCTTGCCCATGCTCTCGCCATGTTCGGCGCGGGCTTAATCCTGGTCTCACCTCCGGGTCTTGAAATGCCCCCGGAGGTGCTCTCGGACCTGAGGGAGCTGGGAGCTGAGGTTACCCGGAGCAGCTTGGAGGAGGCGGTGCGCGAGGCTGAGGTGCTCTACGTAACCAGGATACAGAAGGAGCGCTTCCCCGACCCGGAGGAGTATGAGAAGGTGAAGGGCGCCTACAAGATAACCCCCGAGACGCTCACCAAAGCCAGGGAGGACCTGATAGTGATGCACCCCCTGCCCAGAGTGGATGAGATCTCGCCCGAGGTTGACCTCACCAGGCATGCACGCTACTTCCAGCAGGTACGAAACGGCATACCCGTGCGCATGGCGCTCCTCGCACTGGTGCTGGGGGCCGAGTGATGGAGCGCGACATAAGAGTGAGGAAAATAAAGGACGGCACTGTCATAGATCACATCACCGCCGGACAGGCGCTCAATGTGCTCAAGATAATTGGCTTTGCAGAGGAGTTTCCAAAGACCACTGTAACAGTCGCAATAAATGTGCCCTCCCGCAAGGCGGGGCTGAAGGACATAGTAAAGGTCGAAGGCAGGGAACTGCGCAGCGAGGAGGTGGACAAGATAGCGCTAATCGCCCCCAAGGCAACGATAAACATAATCCGCGACTATCGCGTGGTTGAGAAGAAGAAGGTTTCGATTCCGCACAAGCTGGAGGGCGTGCTGAAGTGCGCAAACCCGAACTGCATCACCCACTTTGAGCCCGTGAAGACGGTGTTCATGGTTGAAAGGAAGGACCCGATAAAGCTCAGATGCCACTACTGCGAGCGGGTGATGGGGGAAGCGGAGATAGTCACACAGTTTTAGGACAGGATGGCCGGTGGGATATGAGTGGCGCCAGGCAGAAGCTTGCGGAGATAAATCCAAAGTTTGTGAGGCGCTACTCCAGGATAGACGACTCCGCGGAATTCTACGAGTACATGGCAAAGCCCCTGCGGCAGAGTATAAGAATTAACACACTGAAGGCAGACCCCGAGGAGGTGCTTGAGAGGCTCGGGGAAAGGTTTTCGCTAACCCCTGTGCCCTGGTGCAGAGAAGGCTTCTGGGTCGCCGGGGGGAGGGTTAGCACCACCATGGAGCATGCCCTGGGTCTTATATTTGTGCAGGAAGCGGCATCAATGATTCCACCGGTGGTTCTCGAGCCCGAGCCAGGGATGCTGGTTCTTGATATGGCCGCCTCACCAGGAGCGAAAAGTACCCAGATAGCCCAGTACATGCACAACCTCGGGTGTCTTATAGCCAACGACGTGAGGATTGAGAGAGCCAGAATACTCGCATCAAACCTGCAGCGCTGCGGCGTGCTGATAGCGAGGGTTACACTTCGCGACGGCAGGAGCTTCTCAAAGTTTGCTGAAACCTTCGACCGCGTGCTCCTGGACGCGCCCTGCAGCAACGCCGGTATGGTGCGCAAGAACTACAAGTACCTCAAGATCTGGGGCAGACGACGGGCAAAGAAGTACTCGAAGCTGCAGAAGGAGCTGATTCTCGCGGGCTACAGAGCCCTGAAGCCGGGGGGTGTGCTGGTTTACTCTACCTGTACTTTAGATCCCCTGGAGAATGAGGAGGTTGTGGACTGCCTGCTCAGAAACACCGATGCCGAGCTCGAGGAAGTTAAGCTTCCTTTGAAGAGGCATCCCGCATTTCTGGAGTTCGAGGGAAGGAGCTACACCAGCGAGGTGCATCGCTGCCTGCGCCTGCATCCGCAGGACAACGACACCGAGGGCTTCTTCGTGGCGAAGGTGGTGAAGCCATGAGCGTGGCGAGGGTTCTCAGGCTGCTTAAGGAGCAGTTCGGCGTCGAGGACATTGACTTCAAGCTGCGCGAGGGCGGAGGAGGGCGATTCTACGCCTACAGGGAGTGCATGCTTGAGGTTGAGGAGTTCGCCTCAGGGGTGTACTTTGGCACTCTCGAGAGAGACGGCCTTCGCCTGTCTGTGGAGGGTTGCTACCTCGTGGGCAAGAGTGCCAGAAAAGGCGTGGTGAAGGTGGGCAGGGAGCAGGCTGAGCGCTGGATGCGTGGCGAGAACATCGAGGGCGAGGGCGATGGCTATGTTATCCTCCGCTGGGGCAGCTACTTCCTGGGGTGTGGGAAGGCGCGGGAGGGCAAAGTGCTGAACTATCTGCCAAAGGAGAGGAGGGTACCGTAAGCTTTATATATATCTGTGTCACTATGTGACATGCTAACAGGTATCAGGGTGAGGACCAATGAGTGAGATAGGCAAGCGCGTAAGAATGGAGAGGATAATAAACAGAGAGACGAAAAGAACGATAATCGTGCCCATGGACCACGGCGTA
Organism: Candidatus Hydrothermarchaeota archaeon; assembly: GCA_015521565.1. GTDB lineage: Archaea > Hydrothermarchaeota > Hydrothermarchaeia > Hydrothermarchaeales > BMS3B > Pyrohabitans. Next base: position 451 of record WANX01000109.1, on the reverse strand, counting down.
AGCTCCGGCCCAATCGCCGGCTTAACAGACATGCCAAAAGCTGTGAACAGCGTAGCCGAGGGCGGGGCTAACGCCGTGCTGCTGCACAAGGGAATAATCAAGCACGGGCACCGGGGCTACGGCAGGGACATAGGGTTGATAATGCACCTCTCTGGCAGCACCTCTCTCTCGCCTGACCCCAACCACAAGGTTCTTGTGGCGAGTGTTGAGGAGGCGATAAAGCTGGGCGCGGACGCTGTGAGCATTCACGTCAACGTTGGTGCGGACGACGAGGCGGAGATGCTTTCCCAGCTGGGAGCTGTGAGCGAGAGCTGCATGGAGTGGGGCATGCCTCTCCTGGCCATGATGTACCCGCGGGGGAGGAAGATTGAGAGCGAGCACCACGTGGAGGTGGTGAAGCACGCGGCCCGCGTAGGCGCGGAGCTGGGCGCTGACATAGTGAAGACGAACT
>WANX01000108.1 GCA_015521565.1 Candidatus Hydrothermarchaeota archaeon | reverse complement strand
CTATGAGGGGCACCCCCATGCGCGCCGCCTTAACCACCATGTCGCCGGGCATTCTCCCTGAGGTCAGGATGTAGCTGCGCTCAAAGTCGATGCTGCGCTCTGCGGCCAGGCCTATTATCTTGTCTATCGCCACATGCCTGCTCACGTCCTCCACAAGTAAGAACTTCTCCCCGCTAACCAGTGCGGCGCTGTGCACCCCGCCAGTGCGCCTCCAGAGCTCGCTCTCCCTCTGCATCCTGCGCATGTTCTCAAAAATCTCCCCCGCGCCGAACCTCGCCTCCGAGGCCACGCGAATACCCTCCTCCTTTATCCTGGTGCGCCACCCCGTGAGGCACTCGCTGGAGATGTAGCGCTCGTACGCAGCGAGTACGCTCTCATCAGCGAGCACGCGAATCTCGTCCTCAGCTACCTCTATGCTCTTTACCGCCTCCCTGCTCTTGACGAAGCCCTCGCCCAGGCAGTACCCCAGCGCAAACTCGCGCTCGTAGCCGGGGGAGAGCTTTACACTTGCTATGGTTCTACCGTTAATCACCAGCCGCAAGTCGCGCTCCAGCGCTACCTCGTCCCAGCCTTCGGTGCCGTCCTTCAGCGCCCTTACCCTAATCCAGCGGTCCATGCAATTAATTACCCGGCGCAGGTTTTATTTTTACTGCTCAGATGATGGGCACCACCAGAGCCTTGGTCGCTCTGAAGCTCAACCAATGCGAAGTCTTGTATATCTTTTTCTCAGGATATCCCGCACATGTATTCTCTCCCCTCGCCGCGGGTCATCGAGGCGCTGATCGCGAGCTATGAGCTGGAGTAGCTACTCCTCAAGCCTCCTGCCGGTGCGGTATACGAGAGCGCTGCAGCTCGCCACCAGCTTAGCTTCCTGGTTTCTCACCTTTATCTCGTAGAGCCCTGTTTTTCGCGTGGTGTTCACCTCCCTCGCCTCGGCGCAGAGCACGTCTCCGCGCTTCGCCGGCGAGGTGTAGGTTACGCTCATACTCAGCGCCACGCTTACCTCGCCTCGAGAGTTGCCCGCCAGCTCGAAGGCGGCGTCGATCAGCGCAAAGATTGCCCCGCCGTGGGCGTAGCCGAAGATGTTCTCGTGCTCCTCCTTAACCTCCATCTCCACTCTGGCAAAGCCCTCCTCCAGCTCCTTCAGCCTTATTCCGAGTTCCCTGGCGAAGGGCTCCGCCTTAAACTTTTCTTTAAGAATCTCGATAACACTCAAGGCTCAGCACCTCCTATAAGACTATACCCTCTCCATTTTTATGTTAGCGCCATCTCACCGTTAGACAAGCATCTGCAGTAAGGATGGGAGGGCATAGCCGGTGGAGTAAAGGACCCCGCATTTAACCACTGTGGTATGGACTGAGAAGCGGGTATTAATATAAAGCGAAATAATTCCCGGATAATACAATTGAAATAAATTTAAGAAAAAGTTTATATATTCGTTTATACTCAAATTTTAAAGGTAGTATATAAGAATACATGCAGATAAACTATGAAGTACAGGAGATATTAGATAAAATTACCGGGGGTTTGGAGAGATATGACAGAACGGCAAAAAATTAAGCATAGTTCAGCGTTTATGCAGCTTTTCAGCCGATTTTATGGTGTTCCATCTTATACTGGGGGACCTGTTTTGAAGCACTGGAGGTTGATAAAGAGGTACAATGAACAGATTAAAGCGCTTGAAGAACTCAAAATACATATTCTGGCAAATGTTTCTCATGAGCTGAGGACACCAATTACTGTTGCCAGGGGTGCTATAGAGCTGGCAGAGTGTGAAGAGGACCCTGCGGAAAGGGCGGAGTATCTCAATATGGCACTCGACGCCCTTTCGCGGCTCGGCAGGATAGTTGATGACATGATTGGTGCATCCAGGCTTATGAAGGGTGAAATAAAGCCGAGGTTTGGCATGGTGAACATGGTTGAGCTCATCAATCGGATTTGTCACGACTTCGCCTCGGAGCTCAAGAGAAGCGGTATAACACTTCACCTGAGATGCGATGACACTCTACCCCCGGTAAGAGGGGATCGCAATCTCCTCATGCATGCGCTCCGCAATCTCATGAGCAATGCGATAAAGTTCAACAGGGAGGGTGGAAGGATAACAATTCAGACAGAAAAAGGCAGGGGATGTGTGAAAATTTGCATCGCCGATACAGGTATAGGGATACCAGGCGACAAGATACACAGGGTGTTTGATGTGCTCTATCAGATAGACAGCTCCCCAACCAGACGTTATGGTGGTACAGGTCTCGGTCTTGCAATAGTCAGAGAAATCGTGGAGGCGCATGGTGGCAGGGTGGGGGTGGATAGCAGAATCGGCAGGGGCTCCACCTTCTGCGTTACCCTGCCCACGGCAAATGACGCTGAGAAGTCATAAATCCGCATCAATTTTTTATATAAAAGAGTGAAAGTTCATAGTGAAGAAGTGGGAGAAGAGGCGAAATCATTATAATTCCAAACATACAAAACGTATAAGGAGGTGCAAAAATGGGTGAAAAAACGAGTACAGGTCTTGATGAAAATGTTGCGGGTTTGCTGTGTTATCTTCTGGGTGTTATAACAGGGATAATCTTCTACATCATCGAAAAGGAGAATAAATTTGTGCGCTTCCATGCGATGCAGAGCATCGTTGTGTTTGGAACGCTGCTGATTGTAAACTGGGTGGTTATACCGATTATAATGATGATTCCCTTCCTGGGCTGGATAGTCGGCGGCCTTCTGGGCTTTGCCGTATTTGTCCTTTCGGTGGTTCTGTGGGTGCTGCTTATGTACAAGGCTTATAAGGGCGAGATGTATAAAATTCCCTTCGCCGGAGACTTCGCAGAGAGGTACGTGTGAGGTGGAAGAATGAGGTGGGCAATGGCTGTGCTGGCACTGGTGCTTTTTGCTGGCTGCACCGGCGGAGGCGGCGGCACCGCCGGAGGCGCTGCAGAGAAGGTTGCGGAGAGGGTTGGAGAGGAGGCGGCTCCTGCAGAGGGCTGGTGCGTCGAGGGCTCTTACTGGAGCTGGATGAATCCAGTCACGGGAGAGAGCGCAAAGCTCGCGATTAAGGGCGTGGTGGACCACGAGGACAGGAGCACCTGCAAGGCGGTGCTTGAAGGAAAGGCCGCTGGAAAGTACGCCCGCTGGGAGGGCTACTTCACCAGAGATGGAGGGTACACCCACATGCTATTCTACGACGGTCAGAACCGGCTGCGCGCCGAGTGGAAGATGGAAGGAGGGAAGTTCAGCTTCAGGGAGTACGACGAGCAGGGCAACGTGGTGAACGAGTTCAGCATGGGCGAGGGTGGCATGCCTGTGCCGGGCATGCCGCAGATGCCTGCGATGCCGGGGCAGTAGCCCCTTTTTCTTTTTTCTT
>WANX01000107.1 GCA_015521565.1 Candidatus Hydrothermarchaeota archaeon | reverse complement strand
TCAGCCTTGGCTTTGAGGAAGTGGTCAACCCCATCTTCATTGAAGATAAGGAGGTGAAGCGCCAGTTCGGCCCCGAGGCGCTTGCCGTGCTCGACCGCTGCTTCTACCTCGCGGGTTTGCCCCGCCCAGATGTGGGGCTCAGCGAAGAGAAGCTCGCGAAGCTCCGCTCGCTTGGAATCAAGAAGATAGAGAAGCAGAAGCTTCAGCGGGTGCTCCACGGCTACAAGAAGGGCGAGTTCGGGGGCGACGACTTAATATACCGCCTCGCTGAGGCTCTTGGCACAGACGACGCCCTCGCAACCAAGGTTCTGGAGGAGGTCTTTCCGGAGTTCAGGGAACTCAAGCCGGAGGCGACAACGCTGACGCTGCGCAGCCACATGACCAGCGGATGGTTCTTAACCCTCGCCTCGCTTTACGGCAGGCGGAAGCTGCCCCTGAAGCTCTTCTCCATAGACAGGTGCTTCCGCAGGGAGCAGCAGGAGGATCGCACACACCTGAGGAGCCACTTCTCTGCAAGCTGCGTGGTTATGGGCGAGCACGTTAGCATCGACGATGGTAAAGCCGTGGCGAGGGCGCTGCTCTCCCGCTTCGGATTTACGCGCTTCGAGTTTCGTCCCGACGAGAAGCGCTCAAAGTACTACACCCCGGGCACGCAGACGGAGGTGTACGCCTACCACCCGGGCGCGGGGTGGGTGGAGATAGCCACCTTCGGAATCTACTCGCCGGTGGCGCTCTCCCGCTACAGAATAGAGGTGCCGGTGATGAATCTCGGCATGGGTGTGGAGCGCCTTGCCATGGTGCTCTCGGGCAGTGCCGACGTCAGGGAGCTGGTCTATCCCCAGTTCTACGCGGAGTGGGAGCTGAGCGACGAGGAGCTGGCGGAGATGCTCTACCTGAAGCACCAGCCTGAAAGCGACGCGGCGAAGAGCCTTGCAGAGGCGATAGAGCGCACCGCAAGGGAGCACTTCGCTGAGCCTTCGCCCTGCGAGTTCCTCGCCTACCGGGGTGAGATTCTCGGCAGGCGGGTTGAGGTGAAGCTGGTGGAAAGGGAGGCCAACACAAAGCTTCTGGGCCCTGCGGCGCTCAACAAGGTGGTGGTGCACCGGGGCAACGTGCTGGGGGTTCCCCCCGAAGAGCAGCTGGGCGTGGAGAGGATAACCTACCTGAGGGCGGTCTCCCTGCTTGCAGCAGCAAAAGTGGAGGAGGCCGCGAAGCTGGGAAAGGGCTCCCTCAGGGTGAGGGTGGGCATGGCAAAGAGCCTGGGAGACATTAACCTCGCCCTCGATGACGTGGCAAGGCGCTACATAACCTCAAAGGAGAAGCGCATCGCCGTGGGCGGCCCGGTGTTCATTACCATTGAGGCAAGCCTTATGTAGCAGGAGGTGTCAGGATGGCATATCGCGACCTTCATGAGTTCATCTCAGAGCTTGAGGAGAGGGGGATGCTCAGGCGCATTAAGGTTGAGGTAGACCCGGTGCTTGAGATCTCCGAGATAGTGAACCGCGTCTCGAAGCGGCGCGGCCCGGCGCTGCTCTTTGAGAGGGTAAAGGGGAGCGAGTTTCCAGTGGCCGCGAACCTCTTCGGCAGCGAGGAGAGGATGAAGCTCGCCCTGGGCGTAGAAAGCTTTGAGAGCATCGGCGAGGAGCTGGCGGCGTTGCTCATGCCAAACTTGGCCGGAGGAATCAGGGAGAAGCTATCAAAGCTGGCAAAGCTGAAACAGGCGCTCTCCTTCCCGCCGAAGCTGGTGAAGCGCGCCCCCTGCCAGGAGGTGGTGCTCGAAGGGGAGGAGGCGAGCCTGGAGAGGCTTCCGATTCTGAAAACCTGGCCTCTGGATGGGGGACGCTACATCACCCTTCCGCTGGTTTTTACCAGGGACCCGCTCACCGGGAGGCGCAACCTGGGCATGTACCGGATGCAGGTCTTCGACGCCCGCACCACCGGCATGCACTGGCAGGTGCACAAGCACGGAGCAGAGCACTTCCGCAGGGCCAAGGAGCTGGGGCAGCGCCTGGAGGTGGCGGTAGCGCTGGGCGCAGACCCGGCGACGATTTTCTCGGCCATCGCTCCCCTTCCGGAGGACTTCGACGAGCTGCTCTTCGCGGGCTTCCTGCGCAAGCGCGGCGTGGAGCTGGTGAAGTGCAGGACCGTGGATTTGGAAGTGCCCGCATGGGCGGAGTTTGTGATTGAGGGCTACGTTGACCCCGCAGAAGAGCGCCTCGAGGGGCCCTTCGGCGACCACACTGGCTACTACTCCATGCCCGAGCGCTTTCCAGTTTTCCACGTCACCTGCATCACCCACCGCAGAGACGCGGTTTACCCCGCGACGGTGGTGGGCAGGCCCTGGCACGAGGACGCCATCATGGGCAAGGCGGTGGAGCGCATCTTCCTCCCCCTGATTAAAATGCAACTCCCGGAGGTGGTGGACATCAACCTGCCCGCGGAGGCGGCCTTCCACAACCTCGCAGTGGTCTCGATAAAGAAGCGCTACCCCGGGCATGCGAAGAAGGTGATGTTCGCCCTCTGGGGCATGGGGCAGATGATGTTCACCAAGGTTATAGTGGTGGTGGACCACGACGTGGATGTGCAGAACGCGCGGGAGGTGCTCTGGGCTGCGAGCAGCAACATCGACCCCGCGAGAGATGTGGTGGTAATCCCGGGCACGCCCACAGATACGCTGGACCACGCCTCGCAGCTTGTGAACTACGGCTCAAAGCTCGGCATAGACGCCACGCGCAAGTGGAGGGAAGAGGGGTACACCAGGGAGTGGCCCCCCGTGGCGGAGATGAGCGAAGAGGTGAAGCGCCTCGTCGATGCGCGCTGGCGGGAGTACGGGATTCAGCCTGAGGATAAAAAATAGGGGCTTTTTCAGGGCTTCAGCTTGCCCGCCAGGTAGTCGGCATAGCCCTGCAGGTCCAGCAGACCGTGCCCCGAGAGGTTGAAAACAATCACCTTCTCCTCGCCGGTGCGCTTGCACTCCCTCGCAATTTCTATCGCAGCGCATACTGCGTGCGTCGTCTCCGGCGCTGGCACAAGGCCCTCGGCGCGGGTGAAGATTTTGCCAGCCTCAAAGGTCTGGAGCTGGTCGTAGGCTACCGCATCGATGTAGCCCTTGTGGTGGAGGAGGCACAGCGATGGCGCATCGCCGTGGTAGCGCAGCCCGCCTGCATGGATTGGCGAGGGCACGAAGTCATGCCCCAGGGTGTACATCTTCAGCAGCGGCGTCATACCCGCGGTGTCGCCGAAGTCGTACTCGTACCTGCCCTCCGTAAGCGTTGGGCACGCCTTTGGCTCTACGCCGAGAAAGCGCACCTCGTCAAGCTCACCCCGCAGCTTCTTACCAAGCATGGGATAGGCGAAGCCCGCAAAGTTGCTTCCCCCGCCCACGCAGCCTATCATCACATCTGGAGTTACGTCCAGCTTCTCCAGCTGGAGCAGCACCTCCTGGCCGATCACCGTCTGGTGGAGCAGCACGTGATTGAGCACAGAGCCGAGGGAGTACTTGGTCTTCTCGTCCTTCACCGCCATCTCTATGGCCTCGCTTATGGCTATGCCCAGGCTGCCGGGATGCTCGGGCTCAGCCTCGCGCACCTTCCGCCCGTACTCTGTTCTGTCGCTGGGGGAAGGCACAACGTCTGCGCCGTATAGCTCCATGAGCACCCTGCGGTAGGGCTTCTGGCGGTAGCTCACCGCCACCATGAACACCATCACGTCTATTCCGAAGAGGGCGCCGGCCAGGCTCAGGGCGGTGCCCCACTGCCCCGCACCTGTCTCTGTGGTGAGGCGCTCCACACCCTCTTTTACGTTGTAGTACGCCTGGGCTACTGCCGTGTTGGGCTTGTGGGAACCCGCGAAGCTCACGTCCTCGCGCTTGTAGTATATTCTGGCCGGGGTATTAAGGTAGCGCTCAAGCCTGCGAGCACGGTAAAGCGGTGTGGGCCTGCCTATCTGGAAGTACGCCTCCCTTACCTCCTCGGGTATGCGGATGTAGCGCTCCTGAGAGACCTCCTGCTTTATGAGCTCCCTGGGGAAGATAACCTCAAGCATCTCCGGCTTAACAGGCTCCCTGGTGCGCGGGTCAAGAGGCGGCGGCAGGGGTTCGGGCAGATCTGCAAGAATGTTGTACCACTTCTTGGGCATCTCATCCAGGTCGAGAAGCACCTTGGTTTCCTTCATCGCGAGACCTCCAGGATAAGGAAAGTTGCCCCCCGGGCTATATAAACCTTCCCCAGCGCCCGTTGTAGGGCGCCTCTACCCTTTCACAGCCCTCCTTCCCAGATTAAAGGCCCTGAGGTTCATATCCAGAGTTTTTGGAGGCACACGGGAGGCTATGCTATCCCTGAGCACCCGCGCACTTAGGGGAAATCCCGGCAGCGCGCTGAGGGCGCCCAGCATAACTGTATTTGCGGTGAGCACACTTCCTGCACGCTTTGCCAGCTCCCGCGCCTCCACGGGGTAAACCTCTGCATACTCCGAGAGCTCCGCCAGCAGCGCCTGCACATCGGGGTAGCCCGCCACCTTAGCGTGGACAGAAGCGGGGGGTACTGGAGAGGTGCTCACCACCGCATGGCAGCGCTCCCCCAGGTAGTCCAGGTAGCGCAGCGCCTCCAGTGGTTCAAGGGCGAGAAGGTAGTCCGCCCTGCCGCGGGGTATTAACGGAGAGCGCACCCTGCCTATCCGCACGTGGGCGACCACGCTGCCCCCGCGCTGCGCCATGCCGTGGGTCTCACTCCCGCGCACACTCAAACCAGAGCTTATTGCAGCATTCCCCAGCACGTCGCTCAGCAGGATTATCCCCTGCCCGCCAACGCCTGCTATGAGCAGATTAGCTATCATCCTCCACCTCCAAAATCGCTTCGTTGGGGCACACTGCAACGCAAAGTCCGCAGCCGGTGCACAGCTCCTCTATAATCCTCGCCCTCCCCCTGTCCCATCCGACGGCCGGACAGCCTATCCTCAGGCAAGCCCTGCAGGCGCTGCACAGGTAGCCCTCGCAGCGCTCCTCCACAACCTCCGGCGGCGTCTTCCAGAGACCCAGCTTCCTGCCCAGGAGAGCGCAGGGTTCTTCCGCCACCACAACACGCAGCCCCCGCCTTGAGAGCGCCTCCTCCAGCACGCGAAGCGTGGCCTCAAAATCGTTGGGCCTCACCTTGGCAACGTAGCTCGCGCCCAGGGCTCTTGCAAGGGCGACGAAGTCAACGGCGAAGCTCTCCTCCCCTGTGGCTGTAACTCCTGTACCCGGATGAGGCTGGTGACCTGTCATCGCAGTCGTGCGGTTGTCCAGGATTATTACCAGGACTTCCGCGCCGTTGTAGGCGGCATTGAGCAGCGCCGTTAAACCCGCGTGCAGAAAGGTGGAATCTCCTATAAGCGCAACAACCGCCTCCTCCACGCCCGCATGGTAGAAGCCCTGAGCCTGGCTTAGTCCAGAGCCCATGCACAGACAGGTGTCCATGGCTTTAAGCGGCTCCAGTGCGCCCAGGGTGTAGCAGCCTATGTCGCCGGCGTATATCTTGCGCTTTGTGACCTTTTTGAGAGCATAGAAGAGGGCACGGTGGCTGCACCCAGGGCACAGCACAGGGGGGCGAGGAGGAAGCTCAAGCCTTGCGCTGCGCCTGGGCGGAGGGGAGTACTCCACACCCAGGAAGCGCGCCACCGCATGCTCCACAAGCTCGGGGGTGAGCTCCCCCTCGCGGGGTAGCAGGTCCTTGCCCCTCACAGCGATGCCGCCGCACAGTGCTCTTACCTGCTCCTCTATAAAGGGCTCGAGCTCCTCCACCACCAGGACCTCTTCCACGCCGCTCAGAAAGCGCCTTATGAGCTCCCGGGGCAGGGGGTGGGTTATCCCGAGCTCGAGAAGCGAAACCTCCGCCCCCAGGGTCTGCACCGCCTCGTGCACGTAGTTGCGCGCCACTCCGGCGGTGATTATCCCCTTTTCGCCGCCGAACTGCATGCGGTTTAGCTCGCTCTTGGAGGCATACCTTTCAATTTCTGAAAGCCTGCGGTTGAGTGCTGGATGAAGCGCCCGGGAATGAGCGGGGACACACACGTAGCGCCTCGCATCCTTTTGAAAGCCAAATCTGCGCTTCCCGTAATCCGGGAGCTCACCCAGAGTTACGTCCCCCTTGGCATGGCTCACCCGCGTTGTGGTGCGCAGCATCACCGGTGTCTGTAGCTTCTCGGACACCTCAAAGGCGAACTTCGTGTAGTCCTTCGCAGACTGCGCGTCGTAGGGCTCCAGGCAGGGTATCTTGGCAAACCTCGCGAGCAGGCGGTTGTCCTGCTCATTCTGCGAGGAGTGCATCCCGGGGTCGTCGGCACTCACCAGCACGAGGCCTCCCTTTACGCCGGTGTAGGCGAGTGTGGCGAGGGCATCCAGGGCTACATTCACACCCACGTGCTTCATCGCCGCCAGCGCTCGAGCACCCGCATAGCTTGCACCAATCGCCACCTCCAGTGCAACCTTCTCGTTTACGCTCCACTCCGCGTGAATCCCCAGCTTCTCAGCAACCCCCGCTATCGCCTGGAGAATCTCGCTGGAGGGTGTTCCCGGATAGGCGGCCGCCACCCTTACCCCGGCTTCAAGCGCTCCCCTCGCTATCGCATGGTTGCCCAGCAGAAATACCCGTCTTCCTGGCTCGTCGGCGGCTATGTTGAACTTTACCATGACAACTCCTCAGAGGTAAAGTTACCCAGCAGAGCAACAACGGAAAGGAAGTTTAAAATACAGGAACAGGAAAATTATAAGCATGGTAAAGGTAGGCGAGGCCATGACCTCCCATGTGAGGACGATTTCGCCGGAGGCAACGCTTGCTGAGGCAGCCCGCCTGATGCGGAAGTTCAACATCGGCTCCCTCGTGGTGGTTGAGGGGGGCAGGGCGGTTGGAATAATCACTGAGCGCGACCTGGCCTACAAGATAGTCGCAGAAGAGCGCCCCCCTCAGTTGAAGGTGAGGGAGGTGATGAGCAGGGACCTGAAGTTCATCTCCCGCGACGCAAGCTTGCGGGAGGCAGCGAGGAAGATGGCGGCCCACGCGATAAAGCGCCTGCTGGTGGGAAGTGAGGAAAAACTGGAGGGGATCATAACCACCACCGACCTGGTTAGGGCTGAGCGCATAGGCGAGGACCCGCGCAGCTACAGCTTTACCTAATCCTCCCGTCTGAAAAGCCACCTCATTACCAGCAGGAAGAATATGAAGGTAAGCAGTGTGGCTATGAAGAAGGCCACAAAGCTGGCAGTGGCGGAGGAAGACATGCTGATAATTCGCAGCCGCGGGATAAAACTCTTTTGGATGCTTCTGATTGTGCTCACCTCAGGCTGTGCAGAGGAGGAGCTGACCTACTACAGATGGCAGCACGACGACTACCTTGCGAAGGTGTACTCAGACATGGAGCAGATAGGACGCCTGAATGCGAGGTACGCAGAGGGGGAGATGGAGTACCTGCAGTACGCAGAAGAGCTTGCCGCAGTCCTGAAAAGGATGGAGAACCACCTCACAGAATTCCGGGGATTTCTGAGGGACAACAGAAAAGAGCTACAGAAGGCGGGAATAAATGTAACGGAGAGTGAGGTTTGGGCGGAGACCCAGCTGCGCCTCACGGGGGAAATAGCTCTGGAGCTGGCCGGCAAGCTTGAGGAGAAGGGTTACAGAGGCGAGGTGCTGGAAGAGCTCAAGCGCACTGCGAGGAGCGCCGGATACTGAGCCTCTGCGCTGTGCCTCCTCGGCTTCATGCAGAAACTAAAGACCGATGTTTAACCCGCAGATAATGAGGCCTGGTGCGGTATGCTGCTGAGGGTTTTGAGGGGCTTCCTGAGAGCCCGCCTGGGGGCACCTGTGCCGGTGGTGCTGTGCCACCAGCTCACGCTGCGCTGCAACCTGCGCTGCCCCTTCTGCCCCTTCTGGCGCCGCCCTGCGGGCGGGGAGCTCTCCACAGAGGAGGTCAGGCGCATCCTGGAGGAGGGTGCCAGACTGGGGTGCGCCATCTACACCGTCTGGGGCGGGGAGCCACTGCTCCGCGATGACCTGAAGGAGTGCCTGAGGCATGCGAGGCGGTGCGGCATGCGCACGTACGTGATAACCAACGGCGTGCTCTGGAGGCGGGTTGAGGAGGTGGCGCCCCACCTGGACTACCTGAGCGTGTCCATAGACGGCACCCGTGAGGTTTACCGCAGGCTGCGGGGGGCTGAGCTGAAGCATGCGCTCAGGAGCGTGAGGGTGGCGAGGGAGCATGGGGTGAAGGTGGGGATAAACTGCGTGGTGTGCGAGGCGAACTTAGGGGAGCTTGAGAAGCTGGTGAGGCTCGCCCACCGCCTGGGTGCGGGCATAAGCTTTGAGCCGGTGCACCCCTTTGAGGAGGTTCCCGCGGAGGTGTGGGAGGAGCTGGGGATAAGGAGCAGGGAGAGGTACGAGGCTGCGGTGGACAGGGTAATTGCCCTGAAGAGGCAGGGCTTCAGGGTGCTTAACTCCTTCACCTACCTTGAGATGATGAAGCGCCTGAAGCCGGGGTTCACATGTGCTGTCCACTCCCTCATGCTCCACCTGGACGCTGAGGGGAGGGTGGTGACATGCTTCGGAGGCGCGGGAAGCTTGAAGGAGCGCACCCTCGCGGAGCTCTGGAGGTGCGGGGAGATGGAGGAGGCCAGGCGCAGGCAGAGGGAGTGCATAGGCTGCCTCTTCTCGGGCTACGCCGAGGCATCGCTGCTGTACGCCCTCCACCCGGAGGTGGTGCTCAACACCCTGCGCATCCTCAGAGGGTGATGTTTCCGGGCCTCCTGAGAATCTCCTGAATATCTGTACCCCGCACGGGGGGAAACAGCAACAGACGGGTAACCATGGCGTCCTCCACACGGCGTCTCAGCCACCTCCACCTCAGCACGCCTACATCAAGGGGCAGGGTGTGCAGAAAACGGTAGCTCTGAGAGGCGATACCCCCCGCCAGGTAGAGGACGGGCACTGCCCAGTGCAGCGGGAGCGAGGGAAGGAGGAGCACCAGCATGCCGATAAGCGTCACCGCAGCCACGGTTAGCAAGAGCTTGAGAGGTGCTCTGAAGAGGTCAAGAAGGGTGTGCTCCGAGGCGAAGCCCTCACTCACCCAGGGTGAAACTTCGCCGATTCTGCGTGCAAGAGCTTCGGGCGAACTGTCCGCGAACCCGTAGATGTCAGTGAGCATGCTGCGAATCACCGGGTCAGAGTAGGCACGGAGTCTGAGCTGGTGGCAGAAGTGGTGCCTCACCTCATGCTCGAGCGTCACGGAGTCGCCACGCGGGCAGATTATCACACCCCGGGCACTGCAGCTGCCCACCCAGGGGGAAGGTGCACCAAAACGCAGGGGCCACAGCATGAACTCAAGGGCGAAGCGGAGCATCTCCCTTACCGGCGAAAGGCTGTAGGTGTGCACTACAGGCGGGGGGAGTTCAGCAGATACGCCCAGCTTCCTGCTGAGCTCCTCCAGGATGCGCCGGGCTGCTTTTGTCGCATTCTCATCGTAGGAGGCGGAGGGCATAATCATAATCAGGTGTATATTCTGCAGCTGTTAAGCTTTTTTAGCAAAACCCTTATAATCCGCCCTTTCCCAAGCTTAAGGGATGAGCCTTATCCGGTCCAGCCTTGCCCTCACCCTGAGCAACCTCGCGGTGCGCTTCGGAAGCTATGTGTACCGCATTCTTATGGGAAGGCTGCTCTCCCCATATGAGTTTGGACTTCTGAACCTGGCGCTACCTCTCCAGTTCTTTGTGGTGGTGCTCGCGTCCTCCGGGATAGCCCCCAGTGTGGCGAGGTTTACATCCAGGGAGCACTCGGGAGGAAGACTGCGCAGACGGGATGAGGTTGCAGCATCCGCACTGGTGTACTACACGCTGAGCGGCACAGTTCTGGGTCTTGTCTTTCTGCTCCTCGCCCCGGCTATAGCCCAGGCCTTCCGTGAGCCGGCGCTGGTGCAGGTGCTGCGCCTCTCTGCCGTGGCACTCCCCTTCGGCTTCGCCATTGCCGCGGTCTCCGGCATCTTTCAGGGGCTCGGCAGATTTTCCCTCCTGGCCGCGCTGCTCACCGCCCAGCAGGGGTTCAGAATCCTCCTGGCTCTGGTGCTGGTGGTGCTTGTCTCAGAAAGCGCAGAAGGCGCAATCCTGGGCTCCACCCTGGGCTTCGCTGCCGCCGCCGTGCTGGCGCTGCTGGCGCTGCGCTCCACGGGTGTGGTGCTTCGGGGACGAAGCTTTGCAGCCTTCACGGAAGTTTTCCTCTTTTCGGTGCCCGTGTCACTCACATCCATCGCCGCCTTCGCCCTCGCCTATCTGGATATCCTGCTCCTCGGCCTATTTCTGCCACCTCAGGAGGTGGGTGTGTACAGCGCCGCCTCGCCCACCGCAAGGCTACCTCTCGCCTTTGCCACAGCGCTCGCCGCTGTTGTTCTGCCCAGAGTAGCCGGTGGCAGCGATGCGAGCAGAGATGTGCGCAGCGCATATCTCCTCCTTTTACCTGTTCTGGGCGTCGCCACGCTCCTGACAGTGTTACTCGCAGAGCCTATTGTAACCCTGCTTTTCGGGTATGCCTACGCAGGAGCTGCGACGCCGCTCAGAATCCTGGCCATCGGGAGCTTCTTCTTCGGCTTCTTCAGCGTCAACTCCGGCGTTATGCAGGGTCTCGGCAGGGCTGCGCTGCCCATGAAGATTCTCGCCCTTGCGGCAGTGATCGACCTCCTCCTCAACCTGATGCTCATACCCTGGTTCGCCACCACCGGTGCAGCCGTCGCGAGTGCCCTCAGCCTCGCCTTCGCAGGCATTGCCTCGACGCTGGCTGTGAAGACGCTGCTCAGGTAGCTATACACTCACCCTCACATCATGGTAGCGCTTGTGCACCTCCAGCAGTGTAATCTCAAAAATCAGCGTCTTTCCGGCGAGAGGATGACCCTCCGGGAAGCCCTTCTCGGGCGGCACTTCAACCACGCGCTTCTCCCCTTTGCGCATGCCCTCAACCGCCTCCTCGAAGCCCCTGATCAGGCTCCCGGAGCCAAGCACAAAGCTCAGCGGACGCTCTGCATCGGCACGGCTCACCTCCTCACCATCGCTGGTCCTGGCAGCATAGGAAACCACCACAGTATCTCCACGTTCCGCAATTTCATCCCTCTCCATCTCCCTTCCTCCTGTACTTCTCCTTGCTTTTGCAGTTCATGTCTATGCAGCTGAGCACGCGCCTTTTACCCAGCGATATGCTCACCATAGGCAAGCCGCAGGCGTTGCAGCGCTTTTGCGTGGGGTAAACCCCGCGCCTCTGGGGCAGCGGGTAGGAGACCTCGCACTCCGGGTAGTTCTCGCAGCCTATGAAGCGCTTTCCGCTCCTGCGCGAGCGGATTATCCTCAAATTGCCCCCGCAGCGGGGGCACTCGCCTATTACCTCGCCCCTCCTCTTTTCCTCTATGGCGAGGGCAAGCTTCTCCCCTATCTGGCGCTCCCGCCTCTTGAAGCTCTCCATTATCCTGGTCAGCTCCCTCCTGGCCTCCTCCAGCGTCTGCTCAGGCTCGGCTCTGCCCTGCTGTATCTCCTCAAGCTTCTGCTCGAAGCGTCTTGTCAGCTCCTCGCTTATTATCTCCGGCACGTGCTCGGCGAGGGCTTCTATGACGCTCATTCCTATGGGCGTGACCCTTATCCTCGTGCCGGTGATGTACTCCCGCCTGTACAGGGTGTCCACCACCTCGGCGCGCGTGGCTTTGGTGCCAAGTCCGCGGCGCTCCAGCTCCGCCACCAGGGAGGCAGGGGTGTAGCGCTCCGGCGGCTTTGTCTCGTCCTCCTCCAGCTTTACCTCCAGCACCTTCAGCAGATCCCCCTCGCGAAGCTTCGGAAGCGCATGCTCCTCCAGCCTGGCGTAGGGGTAGAACACGTGCCACCCCTGCTCCAGTGTTCTCGCGCGGGAGAAGCTGAAGGGCTCGCCCTGTATGCTCGTCCTTACCCTCATCTTCGCCCGCCTCATGGGCTCGCCGAAGCATGCCAGGAAGCGGTGCACTATCAGCGAGTAGAGCTTCTCCTCCCGCGGGGAGAGCTTCTTCGGCCTTGTGCCGGTGGGGTAGATCGCCGGGTGCGCGGGGTCCTCCTTCTTTCCCTGCCTGGGGTAGAGCCTCTCCTTTGCGAGGAGGAGCTGCGCAAGCTCCGCAAAGGCGGGGTTATCCCCCAGCGCCCTGATTATCTGCCTGTAGCCTATCGTGGGGGGAAGCTTCTGCGAGGAGGTTCTGGGATAGGAGATGTACCCGCTCTCGTAGAGGGACTGGGCTATGTCCTGCGTAGCTTTAGGGCTGAGCCTGAAGTAGCGGTACGCCTCGCTCTGAAGTGTGCCCAGGTCGAAGGGTACCGGCGGAGGAACGGTGCTCTCCTTGAGCTCCACCCTCTCCACCTGCGCAGCCTTTGCGTCCTTCACCTTCCCGTAGAGCGCCTCAGCTCTGCCCCTGTCGAAGATTCTCCCGGCCTCGTGCTCCGCCCGCAGCCTGCTCCTCCCCACCTGCAGCCTTGCGGTGAGCCTCCAGAAGGGCTCCGGCGAGAAGCCGGCGATCTCCTTCTCCCTCTGCACCAGTATCGCAAGAGCTGGGGTCTGCACCCTGCCCGCGGAGAAGGTGGTGAACCTCCTGGAAAAGCTCTTCACTGCACTGGAAAGTGCGCGGGAGGTGTTTATCCCCCAGTACCAGTCCATCACGTGCCTCGCCTCGCCCGCTTTGACCAGAGCCAGGTCCACCTCCGCCAGGTTCTCGTACGCCCGCCTCAAGTCCGGCTTTGTTAGCGCGGAGAAGCGCATTCTCTTTGCCTGTCTGGCAGAGCACGCGAAGCGCAGCGCATTGTAGCCCAGAAGCTCGCCCTCAATGTCGTAGTCCGTTGCTATAATAAAGCGCTCCGCCTGGGAGGAGAGCTTTTTGAGCAGGGAGATGTACTTCCGCGTGTAGCCCTTGCTCTTATCTACCTCGTAGAGGGGTGCCCACTCCACGTCGAACACCGGGTAGGAGTAGCTGCTCTTCTTCTCCTTCAGCGAGTACAGGTGCCCCGCTGCGCTTGCGACGTATATAACCTCGCCGTTGCTGGTGACCTCGAAGTAGCTAACCCCTCCCGAGCGCCTTCGCTTAGCGTCGCCCGGGATTGCACTGGCTATCCTCTGGCTCACCTTTGGCTTCTCAGTTATTATCAGCGTTGCCATGGCATCACAGAAAAATTTTTAATCTTAGATTGTAATTCCTCACAAGGAAAAACAAAGGTGTTGCCATGGAGTACGCGGAGCGGATAAAGAGGCTGCCCCCCTATCTGTTCGCAGAGCTGGACCGCAGGATAGCGCAGAAGCGCCGCGAGGGTGTGGACGTAATAAGCTTCGGCGTGGGCGACCCGGATATGCCAACGCCCGGGCACATCGTAAAGGCAGCCTGCGAGGCCGCGAAGAAGCCCGAGAACCACCGCTACCCCAGCTACGAGGGCATGCTCGCCTTTCGCGAGGCGGTGGCTGAGCGCTACCGCAGGGATTTTAATGTGGAGCTGGACCCCGAGCGCGAGGTGATTGCGCTCATAGGCTCAAAGGAGGGGGTGCACAACATCCACTTCGCCTTTGTAAATCCCGGAGATGTGGTGCTCTACCCAGACCCGGGTTATCCCGTCTACCGCACGGGTGCGCTCTTCGCGGGCGGCGAGGCGTATGCGATGCCCCTGCGCAGGGAGAATCAGTTTTTGCCAGACCTGGAGGCGATTCCGCGGGAGAAGGTGAAGCGTGCGAAGATGCTGTGGATAAACTACCCCAACAATCCAACCTCTGCTGTGGCAGAGGCGGAGTTCTACCGCGAGGTGATAGACTTCGCCCGGGACAACGACATAGTGGTTTGCTCCGACGAGGCGTACTCCGCCATAGCTTTCGACAACTACCGCGTGCGCAGCTTCCTGGAGTTCGACGGAGCTATGGAGGTGGGCATCGCCATAGACTCGCTTTCAAAGGCGTACAACATGACGGGCTGGCGCATCGCCTACGCCTGCGGCAGCGCCGAGGTTATCGCAGGCCTGGGCAAAGTCAAGACCAACGTCGACTCTGGGGCGTCGCAGATTATCCAGGAGGCGGCGATAGCCGCTCTGCTCGGCCCGCAGGAGTGCGTTCGCGAGAATGTGCGCGTGTACCAGGAGCGCCGCGACGTGCTCGTGAG
>WANX01000106.1 GCA_015521565.1 Candidatus Hydrothermarchaeota archaeon | reverse complement strand
GCCTGCTTCGCTCTCTCCTGCACCTCCTTCCTCTTCGCCAGCTCAATCAGGGCGGCGCCCACGAAGGGCTCGTGCCCGTTCACGGCGATGTTCACGTACTCGGGGTCAACAATGCCCAGGTCAACGTAGCCCCTGTGCGGCTTTGGCACGCCGAAGAGCACGTCCTGAATCACCTCAAGGCTGAGCTGCGCCTGGAAGGCTGTGGCTATGCCCATGCGCATCGCCTTCAGGGCGAGGGACACGTAGTTGCTGTCCACGTTGGTCATGCTGGAGGCGGCGTTCACCATTATCTCGTGCAGCACCCCTCCGGGGAATATCCCCAGCTTTCTCCAGAGCTCCTTCCTCTTCTCGGGAGCGAAGGTTTCAACCAACCTGCTGGGCTCGTCGGCATCCCTGTTCATGTCCGCAAGCACGGCATCAGCCACCTCTATTGCCACGTCGTTTATCTCCCTGCCCTCCGTCTCAATGCCCAGCGCCTGCGCAAAGGCTATGAGCTTCTCGGGTGCAGATATCCTGAAGGGCGTCTTACCTTTTGCGGTTGCCTTGAGCGTCTTAACAGCCTCAACGGCGTGGTAGGAGTAGGCGGCAGCGCCCATTATGTTCCTGTGAAGCATGTTGCGCATGGCTATGCCGTTTGCATCTATTCCGCAGGCACCCCTCGGTGCCTTCTCGCTTATTCTGCACGGCCCCATGCTGCACAGCTGGCAGCTCAGCCCGCGGAGGCAGAAGGTACACTTCTTGCTCTGCTCCTCGTACCGGTCCACAACACTTGAGATACCATCCTGACTGACGCTCTTATACATCTCATTTATTGTCTCGTGCACACTCGGTTTTACCATGTCCACAACCTCCTTTGAATTTATCATAATTTATAATGATAATTATTCTTTTCTGCGAAATTGTTCGGAAATTCTGCTAAACTTTTTAATAGCATTGCGGCAAAGATTGTATGGGGTCTTATGCTCGGCAGAACATACTTCCTACTTGCCATCGGCGTGGCACTGCTCTTCGGCAGTGTAGTTTATACAATCACCATGTCCACCGGCAGGCTGGTAGATACGCAGGCAGAGCTTCTGAGGCAGCGCATCTCCGGCGAGCTCGGAGACGCGAGCTATGCCCAGCGCTCCGCCGAGGCAGAGAAGAGCTACAGGCAAGAGGTGGCGGAGGCGCTTGAGAAGCTTGTGGAAAAGCTGAGGGCAGCGGCCGGGCTTCTGAACAGAACCGCACCGGAGTCCAACCTCACAGCCAACATTAGCGCCCTCTCCAGCAACCTCACCGCCGCAATAGAGAGCCTCAGAGGCGGCTGAGGTGGGCGGCAAGCTTCTCCAGGGCGCGTCTGCGGTGGGAGAGCTCCTGCTTGAGCTCCGGCGCCTCGGCAAAGGTGGTGCTGTACCCGGAGGGGATAAAAATCGGGTCGTAGCCAAAGCCGGCGCTTCCTTTAGGCTCGCTCGCTATTCTGCCCCGAACCTCGCCTGTGAAGAGCCTCACCTCTCCGCTGAGCTTGAGGCCAACCACACTTCTGAAAACAGCCTCGCGGTTTTCCTCACCCTTCAGCAGCTTTAAAATGCCCTCATTGCCTATTTTCTTAAAAACGTACGCCGAGTAAACCCCCGGAAAGCCGTTGAGCGCGCTTACAAACAGCCCTGCATCCTCGATAAAGAAGTTGTCGCCCGGGATTTCGCGGAGCGCCTCCCTGACAACCTCCTCCAGCGTTTCCGCCTGCACTTCACGGTAGCCCTCCTGCCTCCAGTGCAGCTTAACCACGCCACGCAGTATCTCCTCAGCCTCGCGGAACTTGTGCTCATTGCCTGTGACAAAGGCGAGCTCAGCGAGCCGAGACGTATCTACCCCTCCTCTCTATGCTCCTCATCCTCTCTATGACCGCCTCCCCCTCGGGGTACTCCCTCAGGTAGCCGGAGAAGAAGGCCTCCAGAATTTGGGACTCGCGGGCGAAGTGGGTGGAGCGCACCGCTTTGGCAAACACCAGCAGGTCGGTGCCCTTTGCTTCGAGGCTTGAGTTCACCTCCCCCAGGCCGAAGTCTATGAAGAACACCCTCCCCCGGGAGAGTATCATGTTGGAAGTGGTCAGGTCGCCGTGGATTATATGTGAGCGGTGAAGCCTCGCTGCCAGGGAGCCTATGTGGGTAAAGAGCTCCCGGAGCTCATCCTCATCCAGCCTCTCCACCAGGTACTTCAGCTTCTCCCCCTCGATGTAGCTCATGGTTATGCTCTTCCTCTGCGTGTCCACATCCAGCACCACGGGCGTGGGCACACCCGCGCGCCTCGCCAGGGAGAGCAGCCTGGCCTCGCGCTTTGTGCGCGTGCTGCGCAGCACCTCGTCTATCTCCGGGATGCGGTACTCCTTGCGTATCCTCTCTTTTACCACCACCCCGTTCTGCAGGTAGAGGTTCGCCTCCGCGCCCTTGGCTATTACCTCCATAGCACCTCCACCTCGTCGGTGCGCCACCTTTGAATTACCTGGGTCTCCTCCAGGCGCTGCCTCACCCCGGAGGAGTAGCTCAGCACCCCGAGCCAGGCTATCATCGCCCCGTTGTCGCCCAGCACTTCGCCGGGCGGCGCGTAGAAGGCGGCGCCGTGCTCTGCGCACATGCTGCGCAGCATCTCCTGCAGGCGCGCGTTGACCGTCACACCGCCCGCGATGAGCACCTCCTCCTTCTCCGTATGCGCAAGGGCGCGCTCAGCCACTTCCACCAGCATGGCGAAGGCCGTCTCCTGCAGGGAGAAGCACACATCAGCGATGCTGGCACTCTTTGCCTTCTTTATCGCCGCGGTGAGCAGACCAGAGTAGGAGAGGTCCATCCCCTTCACCACGTAGGGTAGCTCCACGTAGCTCCCGCCCTTTGCAAGTCTCTCAACTATGGGCCCGCCGGGTGCGCCCAGCTTGAGCTCGCGTGCAAACTGGTCTATGCAGTTCCCCAGGGCTATGTCGAGGGTTTCGCCGAAGACGCGGTAGCGCTTCGCGGCGAAGGCTGTTACCTGGGTGTTGCCCCCAGAGGCATAGACGGTGAGCGGGTCCTCCGCGCCGGTGGTGAGGCGCCCTATCTCTATGTGGGCTACGCAGTGGTTCACCCCCAGCACCGGAATTTTGTACCTGAGCGCAAGGGTGCGCGCCGCAACCGCAATGACGCGCAGGCAGGGTCCAAGCCCCGGGCCGCGGGAGAAGGCGATGAGGTCCACCTCCTCCATGCCAACGCCCGCCTTTGCGAGCGCCCTCTCGATGAGGGGCTTGATGTTCTGGGCGTGGTGCTGCGCCGCCTCGCGGGGGTGGATGCCCTCCTTCAGGGGCATGGGCTTGCCCTCGTTGGCGAGGATCTCGCCCTTCTCGCTTACTATGCCAACGCCCAGCTTTTCTGCGGTGCCCTCTATACCCAGGCAGAGCATCCAGTGCCTCCGAATTTATGCAAAACGTTAATAAGCTAAAAGCTTGTAAAGTTTAATCAAGGGGACTCTTATGGAGAAGGTTGAGGAGACGATTGAAGGCTTCCAGCGGGTTCGCGTTGTTGGCGTGTTCATGTCGCCGGTACCCGAAGGAGTAACGCCGGTGGTATTTCTTGAAAACGACAGGGATGAGGTGCTCCCCATATACATAGGCGCCGCCGAGGCCTTTTCGATTCAGACGGCGCTGGAGAAGGTTCCCTACCCGAGGCCGCTCACCCACGACCTGCTGGTGAACATCCTGGAGGGGCTCAACTCCAAGATAGAGCGTGTGCTTATCGACGACCTGAGCGACGGCGTGTTCTTTGCAAGGCTGATAGTGCGCGTGAACGGCAACGAGTTCGAGTTCGACGCCCGTCCCAGCGACAGCATAGCGCTGGCGGTGCGCACCGGCGCACCCGTGTACGTCTCCGACAAGGTCATGGAGAGCGCGTCTGTCTCAAAGGACGAGTACAGGATAAGCTTTGAGGAGGGCGAAGGGGAGGAGTAGCTCCTCCTCCGATATAAAGCCAGTTTTTGTCAAAATTTATGGTCCTTCTTGCCGATGTCACAGACTACTTCTTTTTGCTTCCGCGCTTCTTCTCCGCCTTTCTTTTCTCCTGCCCCTCTTCGGTCTTCTCCTCTTCTTCCGGCTTTCTGTAAATCTCCTGAAATTCCACCTCGTTTATGCCGTCCAGGTATTCAAAGATCTCCTTTGCCACGAGGTGCTTGGCGATAAATGCATCACTTCTGAGCTTAACAGCATCGCTCAGTGTGATAACCGCCCTTCCGTTCTCGCAGTGAATCTCATGTTCATTCGGGTCAGCATACGGGAAATGTCTTTCCAGCAGAAGGCGAATCTTCTCCTCCAGCTTGTTTATCTTCTCCTCCACATTAACCTCATAAACCAGGGTCTTACCCGCCAGCTCTGAGTTGAAATCCACCAGCACGCGACCCCCGGAGACGCTCTGCACGCGGCCGACTTTGCCCTCTATCTCGACGCGCATCCCCGGGTAAGGTTTCAGCCCCTGCTTCCTGAACTCCCTCATGGACACTACTCTTACCTTTGCCGGGTCTCTCAAACCAAAGCCCTTCTCCGGAGGTATCTCCACAATCCGCTTCTCCCCAACCTCCATTCCCACAAGCGCCTCGTCGAGGCCGGATATCACATGCCCTGCACCTATAACAATCGCCTGGGCGCGGAATCTAATTCTTGGATCGTAGATACCGTGCTTCTTTGCAACCTCCTCTATAGTGGTGTCGAACACCTCGCCGTCTTTTATCCTGCCAGTGTAGTTTATCTTTACAAAATCACCCTTCTCCAGTACCATCGTCCTACTCTCCTTTTCTCAAATACATGCCTCTGTCCCTGAGGTTAGTGACAAAAACCTCACCGCCGTCCACTCGACCTACTGCGAGGGCTTCCCCGCGCTCATTCAGGATCAAGCACGGGTCTCCTCTGCTGAGCTCACCCTGCTCTACCACTGAGCCTATAAACACGTCCCTCCCATATAAAACTAACTGTTCTCCCTTCCGGTTCACCTTCACGTACTTCTCTGCCCTGCCGGCTATGAGGTATGCCCCCTCCAGGCCCAGTTTAAATCCCCCCCGTTTCAATTCTCCTATCTCAAGTCCGGCACAGTATGGTTCGTGTTTCATTTGTCTTAGCACGCCGGCAAGCTCAGGGGAAGCGACGCTCACCATCCGCCTTCCATTTCTTGCCACCAGGAGTACTCTGCTCCGGAGCACCTCTTTCAAACCGGAACCGTACTGTTCCACACCCTTCTCAATGATGCTGCGCTCCCTTTTGCTTGCCGGTGATATCCTCATGCAGCACCTCCTTCTTTGCCTTCTCTGACAGGATGGCACTGTTTCCAGTAGGGTCTGTGATTATGAGTGTTGCCCTCCTCTTTCCGGTCCTGATCTCATTTATCTGCCTCAGAAGCTCCCGGGCCCTCTCCCTTGCCTTTCCGCTTTCAGCCCACCTTCCGGCAATCCTGACCGCCTCTTCGATACGCAGAAGCACGCCCTCCACATTTGAAACAAAACCCTCTGCCTCGCTTCCCGGAGTTACTTCAACGCCAAGCTCGGGCACCTCTATGCTTGCTCTGCTCGAGCGTATCACCCTTGCGTACATGTCTTCGGCACTTTCTATCCTAAGTGTGTATCTGGCAGGCTCCCTCTCTTCCAGCACCACCACATCCGCGTTTCTGTACCCACAGCGACTGCACAGAAGTACACTTTCCATCACCTCCCCGAAGTAGGGGATTTGCATCTGAAAAAACTCAAGCTTCGCATCACTGGCGCCACATGCGGGGCAGGAGGTCTGAAGCGCAGATTTACTTGGCAACCCTCTTCCTCACCCTTTCCATTGCCTCTTCAAAGTTGCTTGCCCTCGCCTCAACACTGCGCTCTATCTTCATGTACGGGGGGGTCAGAATCAGCAGGTACTCGCTCAAACCTGCTATATCTCCTCCCATGCTGGAAACTATCTCCTTAATCTCGTCAACAGCATGTTTGAGCTCGTTCATACTCCTCTCAGCCAGCGGTTTTATGTCGAGGATTACCACATTGCCGTTGCTCAGCTCCCTGGCGGATATGTCCACATCTGCAAAACCGTTCAGCTTGCACACCTTCACACACCTGTCTGAATCGCCCCTCTCCTCAGGCACACCCTCCTGAATTTCTATCTCCACGTAATCGTCGATATTAGTGTGAGTTCCCGGGGTACTTCTCTGAAACTGGAGCTTTGAAAAGAGGTCCTTCAGTCCCATGGCAATCTCCTCTACATTATATAAAATTCGGGGGATATATAAGGGTTTCGAGCTTTCAGTGCCGCCATCCCATGGGGGTAATCTATTTATCACAGGTAGAATAAACCCTCCATTCATGGTATCATACCCGGACGGTCTCAGCCACTGGCTGGTGGCAGCATCTGACAAAACCGGTATTCCCCTGGAGAAATTTGTGGTGCTCCTGGCGGTTAACATCGCCCTCTTTCTGCTCCTCTGCACTCTGCTGGTGGAGAAGATTCTCCGCCGCGGCGGTGCGGGGGAAGACAAAGAGAGCGCGGAGGGTACTCTGGCGGAACTCGTGGAAAATAAATAGGGAAAGGTTAAATATCTCTGTCGCCATTCCATCACTCATGGGTGTGCTCACGTCCTTTGTCACCGCCTGGAAACTGGTACTGACCAGAGAGGCGCTTCTCATACCTGCGCTTATTTACTCCATTATCTCGCTTCCCCAGCTACTAATGCAGTTTTTCTATTCGGGTGAGAGCGGAACTGTTGTGGCAGCCGGTGCTGCCTACTCCATAGTTATCTGGCTTATTACCCCGTTTTTTACAGGTGGCCTGCTGGCAACAGCTGCCAGGGCTATTCGGGGGGAGGTTGACCTGAATTACTTTGTGAGCAGTGGCAGGAAAAGGTACCTCTCACTGCTTCTGGCGGCGGTTATATACATGCTCGCAGTGGGTGCCTCTCTTATGGTGTTGCTCCTCCTGGCGCTGGTGATGGGTGCAGGCGTGGGCGCTGTGCTCTCCGGTGACCTGGGTGCCGTGTTTGTCCTGGTATTTCTCCTGCTGGGCGGTCTTCTGCTCATCCTCGTGGCAATAATGCTCAACTTCTACGATGTGGGTGTTGCAATCGACGGCCTCGATCCGGTTAAAACCTTCAAAAACAGCTTCAGCTTCGTCATGTCCAGGCCTCTTTCAGTGTTTGCGTTTCTGCTCCTCTCCTACTCCACCGTTGCTGTGATATACCTCCCCGTGATGGCTGTCTTTTTCTACCACCTCCTGACAAATCTTCCGGAGCTCACCCTCGAAGAATTCGCAGCGGGCAGGCTGCCAGCGCCGGATTTTCAGACGGGTGTGTTAATAACACTTCTCCTGATACTTACAGGAACCCTCACCACCTGTTTTACAAATACCTACAGGGCGGTGTTCTATGTGAATGTGCGGAGGTAGCAGGATGTTTGTGCTCAGATGCATAGAGTGTGGCAGGGAGTACGATCGCAGGGCCATGATATACCAGTGCCCCGGCTGCTCAGGTTTGCTGGAGGTGGTCTTCCAGCTGGAGGATGTGCAGCTCTCCAGAGCTGAGCTGGAAAGACGTCCCTTCAACCTGTGGCGCTACCGCGAACTCATGCCCGTAGAGAACTCCACCCGGGTGGTGAGTCTCAACGAGGGGGGTACTCCGCTCTACAGGGCAAGGGCTCTCGAAGAGGAGCTCGGCATTAAGGAGCTGTATGTGAAGAATGAGGGCGCAAATCCCACGGGCTCCTTCAAGGACCGCGGCATGACTGTGGGCGTCACCAAGGCCCTGGAGCTCGGTGCCCGTGCCGTGGGCTGCGCATCCACCGGAAACACCTCCGCCTCGCTCGCAGCATATGCCGCGAGGGCGGGCATCAAATGCCTCGTGCTCCTGCCGGCGGGTAAAATTGCAATAGGAAAGCTTGCCCAGGCGCTGCTGCACGGTGCACAGGTGATAGGTATTAAGGCAAACTTCGACGTGGCGCTAAAACTTATTCGCGAGCTGTGCGTAAAGCACAACATCTATCTGCTCAACTCCATCAACCCCTGGCGCCTTGAGGGGCAGAAGAGCGAGGCTTTTGAGATTGCAGACCAGCTAAACTTCTCTGCACCCGACCGCGTGGTGGTGCCCGTAGGAAACTGCGGCAACATCTCTGCGATATGGAAGGGCTTCAGGGAGTTTCACGAGCTCGGGCTCATCGATACCCTGCCGGTTATGACGGGTGTGCAGGCGGAGGGTGCCTCGCCTCTTGTGAAGGCCTTTAAGGCCGGGAAGAGCAGCATCGAGCCGGAGCCACAGCCCGAGACGATAGCCACGGCTATAAGGATAGGCGCGCCCGTTAATGCACCAAAGGCGCTGCGCGCCCTTAGGGAGAGCAACGGCGTAGCCGAAAGTGTCACCGATGAGGAGATTATCGAGGCGCAGAAGCTGCTGGCGCGCCGCCTCGGCATTGGCGTTGAACCCGCGAGCGCCGCGAGCATTGCCGGCTTGAGAAAGCTCCTCGAAGCGGGTGAAATTGCCAGAGATGAGCGCGTGGTGTGCGTTACCACAGGACACGCGCTCAAGGACCCTGAGGTAATCTTCAGTCGTTACGAAAAGCCCGTAGAGATAGAGCCCAGCATAGAGGCACTGGAGAAGGTGATATATGGATGAAGTATCTGGTTGTGGTAGGCGACGGGATGGCGGACTACCCCCTCGAGGAGCTTAATGGCAGGACACCGCTGGAGGAGGCGAGCACCCCCAACATGGACTATATTGCGCGCAGGGGAGCCGCAGGCATGCTGCGCACAGTTCCGGAGGGAATGGAGGCTGGCTCGGATATCGCAAATCTCTCAATTCTGGGCTACGATCCTCGAAGGTATTACACCGGCCGCGGTCCTCTGGAGGCGGCCAGCCGGGGGATAAAGCTTGGCGATGGCGAGGTTGCATGGAGATGCAACCTGATTACAGTGGAGGATGAGAGGATTGCGGACTTCACCGCGGGGCACGTGAGCAGCGACGAGGCAGGGGCGCTCATCGACGCGCTAAATGAGGAGTTCGGCTCTGCCGGGAGGTTTTATCCGGGAGTCAGCTACCGCAATCTCTTTATATCTGCGCTGGGCAACGGGCTCAGCTCCACACCGCCTCACGACGTGGTGGGGGGCAGGATTGAAGACCATCTGCTCAGGCCGGGGCACAGCGAGGAGGCGAAGGAGCTGAACAGGCTCATACTCCGCTCCAGAGAGCTGCTGGAGGAGCACGAGATAAATCTGCGCAGGGTAGAGCAGGGAAAAAGGCCGGCAAACATGATATGGCTGTGGGGCCAGGGAAAGAGACCCCGACTGGAGCCCTTTTTCGACAAGTACGGGGTTACCGGCGCTGCGATTTCGGCGGTGGACCTCATCAAAGGCATTGCCCGGCTCGCCGGCATGCAGGTGGTGCACGTGCCCGGTGCAACAGGGTACTACGACACCGACTATGCGGCCAAGGCAGAGTATGCCCTCCGCGCCCTGGAGGAGGTGGACTACTGCTACATCCACGTAGAGGCGCCCGACGAAGCCGGGCATGAGGGCAGCGTGGAGATGAAGCTCCGCACCATAGAGGACCTGGACGAGAAGCTCATAGGAAGGCTGTTCGATGGCATGGGGGAGGAGATGGCAATTGCGGTTTTGCCCGACCATCCCACGCCCGTAAGGGTTAAGACCCACACCTCAGAGCCCGTGCCCTTTGCGGTGCTTTCGCCACGAATCACACGCGACAGCGTAAGGAGCTTCTCCGAGCGGGAGTGCAGACACGGCAGCCTGGGCTTTCTGGAAGGTGTGGAGTTCAACAGACTTTTCCTCGCTTAGTTTTTGCAATTAATATGCAGATGGTTAGCCGCGGGAGATATAGCAGCGATAGATATTTAACTCCACCGGATAAGAAAATAGTAAGGAAGATAAAATGGGCGAGGAAGTGAAGGACAGGAAGGCAAATCTGGAGAATGGGGAGGACATTACCCAGTACCTTCTGAGCAAGGTGCGGGAGCTGGAGCAGGAGTGTGTGCAGCTCAAGAATGAGAACAACCGCATAAAGAGCGGCTACGCCCAGCGCCTGCGCTGGCTGGAGGACAGAAAGCGCATGCTGGAGAACGAGCGCATCCAGATGGAGCGTGAAATCCGCAGACTGCGCTCCGAGCTTGAGAGGCTGCGCTCCATGCCCCTGATTATAGGAACCATCGTGGATGTGCTGAGCAACGGCAAGCTTGTGGTCAGGAGTACTTCGGGCCCCACCTTCCTTGTGAACACCTCCCAGTTTATAGACAGGAGCAAGCTCGTGCCCGGAGCGAGAGTGGCGATGAATCAGCAGAGCCTGGCGGTGGTGGATGTCCTGCCCGTGGAGAAAGACCCTGCAGTTCTCGCGATGGAGATAGAGGAAAAGCCGGAGGAGAGCTACTCCGACATAGGCGGCCTGGAGAAGCAGATCCAGGAGATACGCGAGACTGTAGAGCTGCCGCTAACAAAGCCGGAAGCTTTTAAGAAGGTGGGCATAGACCCGCCGAAGGGTGTGCTGCTCTACGGTCCGCCGGGAACGGGTAAGACGCTCATCGCAAAGGCTGTTGCGAGGGAGACCAACTCCGTGTTTATAAAACTCATCGGCTCCGAGCTGGTGCGCAAGTACATAGGCGAAGGTGCCCGCCTTGTGAGGGAGCTGTTCCAGCTGGCGAAGGAGAAGGCGCCCAGCATAGTTTTCATCGACGAGATCGACGCTATAGCGGCGAGGCGTACGGATTCGCACACCAGCGGTGACCGCGAGGTGCAGCGCACCCTCATGCAGCTGCTCGCGGAGATGGACGGCTTCGATGCCCGCGGAGATGTGCGCATCATCGCTGCAACCAACCGCCCGGACATACTCGACCCCGCGATACTCCGTCCCGGCAGGTTCGACCGTCTGATAGAGATACCGCTTCCTGATGAGAAGGGCAGGGCACAGATATTTGCAATTCACACCAGAAGGATGAACCTGGCTGGCGATGTGGGCATGGAGGAGCTTGCGGCGCTTACAGAAGGTGCCTCGGGTGCAGACATAAAGGCGATCTGCACAGAGGCAGGGATGTTCGCCATTAGAGAGGAGCGCAGTGAGGTCACACTGCTGGATTTCCAGCGCGCAATAAGCAAGGTGCTGGGCAAGATGGAGATGGCTGGCAAGCTGGGGTCTGACGAGCTGATGTTTGCCTGAGTTTTTTCTTTTTGAGGATGCCGGAATGAAGCTTACGCTGGTGGCGGGCGCCGGCAATCCTGAGGTGCCCGTGCTTTATGGTGGATTTGTGCTGCACCCTGCGCTCAGAGCTGATGGAGGTGCAGAATGACAACTGAGGCAGAGGTCAGCGCGGGCTCCTGTGGCTTTGTCACGGGAATAAGAGTTGAGAGGCGGGAAAATTGTGTTGAGGTGCGCATAACCACAGCCTGCGAGAAGGTAGCAAAATTTGCGGAGGCTGTGGGGCGCCTGCAACTGCGGGACGCTCTTTCAGAGATGTGCGCCTCACCGGTTTACCGGGCTGCAACGCAGGCGAGGTTGCACCCGGGCTGCCCTGTGCCCGCTGCGGTGCTGCGCGCCGTTGAGATTGAGACGGGTGCAGCCACCCCCAGAAGTGTGGTAATAGACTTCAAGAAGAGGTGATGCGGCCGCCGGGATTTGAACCCGGGCTACAAGCGTGGCAGGCTCGTGTACTGGCCAGGCTATACTACGGCCGCTCTGTTGGGTATGTTTACAGAGTAACCTCTTAATCAATTTTCGATGCGGCACATCCTAAAGGTAGAATCTGTATCTCCTCGGCTCCAGATTGGGTCTCTCGATACGGTACCCGCAGCCGCTGCACTTCTTTCCGAGCTTTATCCTCTCTCCGAAGAGGTTTATTCCGGGGAGGTCCTTCAGCTCTCCGCCGCAAAGAGGACAGTGTTCCGGCTCTCTGTCCGTTCTGCGTTTTTCAACTTTTACCCCGATTCTGTGAGAAAGGGCTATCAGTTTTAACAGCCGGGATTTTGAGAGCCTGTACCTCGGATTTTCTTTTTTCAGTCTGTTTAGCACCAGGAAATGCATCTCCGAGAGAGAACTCACCTCTCCATGCCGCTTGAGAACCTCCCGGGCGGCGCTCAGTATTCTACCCCTCTCTGGAAGCCTGTAACCTGCCACCAATTCGCTCCACCCTCTGTGCTATATTTTTCCAGTGGGTGCCATGCCAGTAGTATTTGCCGCACCTGGAACAGCGGTAGAAGGTGTCCACAGATTCCACAACGCCGGCGGGCAGCTTCCCCCTGACATCTTCCTTCTCCACTTCCACCAGCGGACCGTTGCAAAGTGGGCAGAGTGCCCGTACAGGGGTGCACTCATACCTCAGTCCCAGCTCATCTGCCAGCTGGAGCAGCTGCTCTTCCACATCTGTACTGTGGATTAACACCACCCTTATGCCCAGCTTCTCCGCTCTCCCTGCAAGTGCCCCGTCCCTGGTGAGAAGCACCAGCCCCTGCTTCATAGCACGTTTTAGCAGGTCCTCATCGCTGCTGGTGCGGCTGTAGTAAACAGAATATCCGCTCAGGCGCAGCCACCTGGCCAGCCTGCCCAGCATGGCATCTGCGGCGAATTGCATGTGTTTATATTTCAGAACAAAATATTTATACCTCCTGCATAAATCCTCAATCAGGAGGTAAGTCGATGGACACCGAAGTCAAGGTCAGAGAAGCCATGACCCGCCCGGTGGTGACCATTGATGCTAACGCCACTGTGCAGGAGGCGGCAAAGCTGATGGCAGACAACAATATTGGCAGTGTGGTGGTGGTCAGAGATGGTGAACCCATAGGGATAATAACAGAGCGGGATGTGGCCTACTGTGTTGCCGCCACCGACCTGAGGCCATCCCTGGTTAAGGTCAGGGATATAATGAGCAAAAACCTTCGCACAATTTCACCGGACAGGACCATTACCGAGGCGTCGAGAATTATGGCAAAGTACAATATCCGCCGCCTCCCTGTGATTGAGAATGGAAAACTTGTTGGAATAATAACCAATAAGGATATTCTTGCGATTGCCCCGGAGCAGATAGAGGTGCTTCGTGAACTTGCCGCAATGAAGCGGGAAGTGGAGAGCATGCCCAAGGAAGTGCCTGAAAAGGGAACCTGTGAGAACTGCGGAGACTACGGTGTTACCCTCTATGAGGTGAACGGCATTTTTGTGTGTGAGACCTGCAGGGAAGACCTGATGGGTGAGTGAGGGGGCAGGGAGTTGAGCGGCATACCCCGCGTCGGTGATGTAATGACCACCAGCGTTGTTACACTGAGGGAGGAGGAGCCGGCAACAAGGGCGAGGGCGCTGTTCAGGGAGTACGGCTACAGAAGCTTTCCGGTGGTCGATGAAGATGGCAGGCTGGTGGGGATTATAACCAGGGGAGACATCCTCAGGATATCATCCAGCAGGTCGAACCTGCTTGTTAGAGGACTTATGAGCACTGGTGTTGCGACAGCGCTGCCGGGAGAGAGCATCATTGACGCTGCCAGGAAGATGATACGCCTGGATGTTGAACGCCTTCCGGTGGTGGCATCCGAAACAGACTCAACACTGGTTGGAATAATAAGCGCCCACGACGTAATTGAGGCGCTCCTTGAGAGCGGCAGGGAACCGATTAAGAAGACGGTGGAGGAGATAATGACGGCACAGGTGGTGACCTGCAGCCATGATGACCCGGTTACAAAGGTCTGGACAAAGATGCAGGAGACAGGATTCTCGGGAATACCGGTGCTGAAAAATGGAGAGATTATCGGCATGGTAACCAGAAAGGATATAATAGACTCCGGGTTTGCACGAATCACACGGGAGGATGAGAAGGGGCGGGTGAGAAATCCACCACCGGTGGAGAGGGTGATGACCACCCCGCCGATAACTGTGCACAGGACCACACCTGTCCAGGAAGCTGCCAGAATACTTACCGGCAAACAGATAGGCAGACTTCCTGTTGTTGAGGATAGAAAAGTGGTGGGAATAATAGACAGGGATGATGTTATGGCTGCGTGGCTGCCTTAGACAGCCACACCGCCACTTTGCAATTTATTTTACCGCAAGCTTTATGTCGCTCGCCTTTACAGTCTTCCTCTTCGCATGCTTCGCCAGCTTTCCAGCTTCGCTGGCGATCTCCTCACCAATCTCTTCGAGCATCTCAGCCAAAACAACGGCGGCGTCTCTTCCAACACGCATGTTGGTTGCGTTTCTTATTATCCTACCGCATGCAGATACAGGCAGTTCTCCCATAAATAATCACCTCGCAATTTGATTTCACCTCATTAAAGATAAATCTTTCGCCTGTTTTTGTGTGTGATTTCATTTTTAATGAAACTTCACCGGCATTCCTTTGAAAATTTACAAAACACCAGGCCCGACCGCCGCGGCACCTTGTCCTCTCCCTCCTCCGGCTCAGGCCTCTCCACGATTTTTGTTTTTGCAGGAACGGCGTACTCGCTGCCATTGACCCACAGTAAGACCTCCTCCGCGAGGATGCTGCCGTTGAAGGGCATTCTCAGCCTCTTCCTGTGCTTCACCCAGGCATCGCCGGCGATGTGGAAGGCGCCGTCGCAGCCTTTGTAGAGCACGCGTATTTTGCCCTTGAGCGGCTTCTTTCTCTTTTCCTTGAGCACAAACTCGCCCTTCGCCCTGCCCTTCTTCCACTTCGCCTCCAGCTCAAACTTCGTGCCACCATGCCGCTCATGCCCATGCTTCCCGTGCTCCTCTTCATCTTCCCTCTCAGCCTTTGCCTTAATCTTGACCTCGGCTTCGGCTACGTTGAGGGAGAAGTTGCTCCATGCCTCGCCTCCTGCGCCGAGAGCGTGCATCGAGAGGCTGTGCTCCCCCGGAACAAGGGGACCGATGCAGGCGGTGGCGCTGCCGTTAGCGAGCCTCATGGGCAGGGTTGTGCTTCCGAGGTGCAGGTGCACCTCCTCCGCGCCGCTCACATGCGCGCGCACCTCCAGCTGCGCGTAGTCGCCCGCCAGCGCCGGGTACTCCAGGTCGAGTACCGAGGGAGGCTGCGCCCCGGGCATGAGGTAGAAGACCTCCTCCGCCTTAGAGCTACCCAATTTTGCAACCGCTTTGTACACACCCGCTCTTAGGCCGGTGAAGGTGAACCTCTCTGCACCCAGGCCGGAGTAGCTGAGCTCCCTGGCAGAGGAGAGCACAATGCT
>WANX01000105.1 GCA_015521565.1 Candidatus Hydrothermarchaeota archaeon | reverse complement strand
TCGAAGGTGGCGTTGAGTGTGAAGTTGTGCCCCCTCTTCTCGCTGTAGGTCTGGTCGCCCTCGAAGTCGTGCACCGCTGTGCGCACCTGCTCGCCCGCCTTCTTGTCGGGGCATACCGCATCCACGCGGTGCCCCACCATCTGAAGCGCCTGGAAGGGCACCATAACCTCGTAGTCCTCCACATAGTCGCCCACAAGCATGAGTATCCTCTTCGCTCCCATAGCTACACCTCCCTCCTATTATCTTGGCGGCGGGGGATAAAAAGGTAGCGCTACAGCCGCTCTCTGAGCTTGTGCAGCAGCTCCGCCGGCGTCTTCACCGGGTACTCCAGCTCCGCCAGAATCTCCTCAGCCCGCTTACCTTTTATCACCAATCCCCTTAGCCTCTCCGCAAGCTGCTCCCTCTCCGCCGGAAAATCCAGCCCCTTTATCTTCGCGAGCACATGCACCGCCCAGTCTATGCCCAGAACCTCCGCCTCGCGCTGGGCTAACCTCACCTCCTCGCCCAGGCGGCCCTCCTGCTTAAGCTTCCTGTAGGCGAGCTTCGCCAGGCCTCCGGCGATGTGCTCTTTCGGCTTCTCAACCCCGCCCGTGAGGTACGCCTCCACCCTCTCCTCCTTCGCCGTGGCTATGCTTCGCGCCGTCTGCTCCGTTATGCCCAGCTCCCTCGCAATCTCTGCATAGCTCTTCATAGCCTCGTTTTTAAGCACCACCACGTAGGCCGCCTCCGCGAGCGAGGGCAGCCAGGTGAGGTTGCGGTAGTCCACCAGCTTCCTGAGCCCGCCGAGCAGGGCTATGCTCTCCGCAAACACCTGCTCCGCCATGGCGTCGATGCTCGCTCCCACAGGCTTTGTGATAACCTCCACTTCCACCACCTCCTACCTCTTCTTTATGTACTCCTCCAGGGGGGAGATTATCTCAATCAGCCCCTCCGGTGTGATTTCAAACACCCAGGTGCGCGGGTCGTGAGGCGCCAGGCGGCAGCCGTCGATGCGCAGGGTGCGCAGCACACTTCCCAGAGGAAGGCGGTACAGCGACACGTCCCAGCGGGTTTCAATCAGCTTCTTGTCCAGCACTACTGTGCCGTCGAGGATGTGCGCCACAGCTAAGCCGCCCGCGGCTTCGGCGCTCTCACTCGCCTGAGCGGAGCGCTTCTGGGACACGAGCAGCGCCGTCTGGCGCCACCTCTTCAGGGAGTTGAAGAACTGCCTGACAATCTGCCTGGCAGCCACCTCCCTGTGCTCGTATAAGCCAGTGATGCTGTCTATGACCACATTGGTAACCTTCTTCTCCTTAATGGCGTAGCCCATGGTATCAAGGAGCGCCCTTGGATTCTCCCTGAGCTCATCGCTGGCGGAGGCATCTATTACGAATATATTCCTCTCCACCTGGGAGAAGTCAGCGCCTAGTGCGCTGCTCTTCTGCCTCAGCGCCGTGTACAGGAAGTTCGCCGGACTCTCCACGGTAACGTACAGAACCCTGTAGCCAGCTCCGGCCTGAGCTACTGCAAACTGCTCCGCCAGCACACTCTTGCCGGTGTCGGGTATGCCGGTGACGTTGAGCACCGCCAGGTATGGAATTCCTCCCAGAGGCCTGCGCTCATACCCGTCTTCGCCCTTCTCCACCCTGTAGAAGAGCTCATCCAGCTTTGTGCCAGTAGGTATGCCGAAGAGCTTCGGCGCTTTGTCCTCGAGCTCCGCCAGGGCGTAGTACTCCCCCACCATACACCATATTTTAGTAACCTAACGTGAGAAAAATCGTAAAAAGCTCAGAAGGTTGTCAGCTCGCCCTTAATAAACATCTCCGTTATTTTCCGTATGTTTGCAAGGTTCTCGTCCACTATACCGGAGATGTCTCCCTCAACCGCGCTGAGGCTGACACCATCCTCAAGAATGAGCTGAACGCTCGCTGCCTTGGGCTGGTCTATGGGCCTGCCTATCTGCGACAGCAGGCGCACGTAAACCTCCTTAACCCCTGCCACCTCGCGGGTTATCTGCTCCGCTATGCGGGGGGCGAGCAGGTTGTATATCTTGCCCACGTGGTTCACCGGGTTCTTGCCGGCCGCAGCTTCCATGCTCATGTGCCTGTTCGGGGTTATAAGCCCGTTCACCCTGTTTCCCCTGCCCACGCTTCCGTCGTCGCCCATCTCGGTGGATGTGCCTGTTACCGTCAGGTAGACCGTCTTCCTCTCGTAGTCGTCGCCGGTGTTCAGGAATACCTCCACCTCGCGCTCAGTTATTCTGGAGGCGAGGTCAGCGACCTCCTCCTTTACCTGCTGCACCACGCTTATGTAGTGGTCGATGTCTGGCACGTGCTTTGCCACCATTGCCATGGAGATTGTGAGAGCGATGCGCTCGCCCTCGCGGAGGCCCATCACCTTTATGTCCTCCCCGCTCTCTGGAAAGCGCCTCTTGAAATCTTCGCTGTTCAGGTGGCGCTCCGTCTGGTAGCACAGCCTCTCCACGTCGCTCAGCGGCGCAAAGCCCACGCCGAAGGAGGTGTCGTTGGCCAGGGGCACCGCCTGAGAGCGCCTGAACACGTCCACCAGGTCGACGCTGCCCTGACCGATGCGGGAGTCTATGATGACGTCGCTTTCCACCTCCAGGTTCCTCACCGTGCCTGCCAGGTACTCCTTGGCCGCGGCTATTGCCACCTTGTGCACAGGCACGAGCTTCTGGTCAACCATCGTAGTAGCTCTGCCTGAAAGGAGAATGTAGATGGGCTTTATCACCTCCCCCCCGCCAAAGTCGACTCGCGCCTGCCCGCCGACAACCTCCACCTGGTCTGTGTTGTGGTGCATCACGCAGCCGAACTCTTTGATGTACTCCGTGCACAGCGCCCTGCTCACCGCGTCGGCAATGCCATCCGCAAGGCTGTCCGGATGCCCGATGCCCTTCCTCTCCACCAGCTCAACCCGCTGCTCCTCCACCGGGGTGCGCACAACCTGCTCCACAAATATATTGCGTGCCATGCCTATCCTCCTTAAACATGTCCCGGGTAGAATAAATATTTTACCGAGGGAAAGTGAATTGGTGGATGATACTGTTGCCTCCCTGGCAAAATGTTTTGCAGATAGCACAATGTGCCATCATCTCAGAAAGATTTAATATCCCCGCAGCACATAAGATAACGAGGAGGGTATTTTGATGAAAGGGGAAAGGAGAAAGAGGTGGATCACAGACTGGTGGCCAAACAGGCTGAATTTGAAGATTCTCAGACAGAACCTTCCGGAATCGAATCCCTATGGAAGTGAGTACGACTATAAGAAGGAGGTTCAGAAATTAGACGTAGATTCTGTAATAAGGGATTTAAAAGAGCTGATGAGGAGCTCTCAGGAGTGGTGGCCTGCGGACTTTAACCACTACGGTCCGCTTTTTGTGCGCCTTGCCTGGCACAGCGCCGGAAGCTACCGCATATACGACGGCAGGGGAGGGGCACGGAATGGGAGCATCAGATTCCCGCCAAGGATAAACTGGCCGGATAACATAGGCCTCGACAAGGCCATAAGACTTCTCTGGCAGGTGAAGCAGAAGTATGGCAGAAGGCTGTCCTGGAGCGACCTCATAATTCTGGCGGGTACTGTGGCACTTGAAGAGATGGGTGTAGAGATACTTGGCTTCTCACTTGGAAGGGAGGACATATGGGAGGCTGATGAAAGCCCCGACTGGGGACCCGAGGGGGAGATGCTGAAAGGTGAGCGCATGAGGGAGGGAAAGCTGGAAAAGCCCTACGCTGCCACTGAAATGGGCTTGATTTATGTCAACCCCGAGGGTCCAGGTGGAAACCCCGATCCGGCAGGCTCTGCAAAGGAGATAAGGGTTGCCTTTGCAAGGATGGGGATGACTGATGAAGAAACAGTTGCGCTGATAGCTGGAGGGCACGCCTTCGGGAAGTGTCATGGAGCTGCCCCGGACAGGTACCTCGGTCCGGATCCAAGCTCCTCTCCAATTGAGCAGCAGGGGCTGGGATGGAAGTTCGGGTATAAGAGCGGGAAGGGGGCAGATACCTTCACCTCTGGCTTTGAACTTGCCTGGTCACCGACGCCGACAAAATTTGGTATTCAGTATCTGAGAATTCTTTTTGAGTATGAATGGGAGCTAACAAAAAGTCCCGCAGGCAAGCACCAGTGGGTTGCAAAGGATGCTCCCGAAATTGTTCCCGACGCCTTTGACCCTGAGAAGAAGCACAAACCCATGATGCTCACCGCCGACCTTGCCCTGAGGTATGACCCAATTTACTCCAGGATTGCAAAGAGGTTCCTGGAAAATCCCGGGGAATTTGAGAAAGCCTTCGCAAGGGCATGGTTCAAGCTCACCCACAGAGATATGGGACCTCCTGCATGCCACCTCGGCCCCCGCGTTCCGGAGGAAACCTTCTCCTGGCAGGACCCCCTGCCTGAGAGGGACTATGAGGTTGCAGGAGAGCAGGAAATAAAAGAGCTTAAGAAGAGGATTCTCGCCTCTGAGCTCAGCATCCCCCAGCTCGTTTACACAGCCTGGTCCTCCGCCTCCACCTACAGGGACTCCGACAGAAGGGGAGGTGCGAATGGGGCGAGGATAAGGCTGTACCCTGTGAACAGGTGGGAGGTGAACCATCCGGAGGACCTCAAGAGGGTGATATCTGTATATGAAAAAATTCAGCAGGAGTTCAATGAAGAGCAGGAGCGGAGGGGAAGCCAGAAGAGGATATCTATCGCCGACCTCATAGTGCTTGGAGGCTGCGCTGCCATAGAGGCTGCCTCAGAGAAAGCCGGGATAAGTGCAACTGTGCCCTTCACTCCGGGAAGGGTGGATGCCCGGGAAGAGCAGGTGGAGGTTGAGTTCTACAGGGCCATAGAGCCCAGTGCTGATGGCTTCAGAAACTATTTCAGGGATCCGGGCAGCATCGACGAGACAGACATCTGCACCACCCCGGAGTACTTCCTGGTGGACAGGGCACAGCTCCTTACGCTCACAGTGCCGGAGATGGTTGCACTCATCGGCGGTCTCAGGGTTCTGGGAGCAACCTATGGGTACCAAAATCACGGCGTGCTAACAGAAACTCCGGGAAAACTGACCAATGAGTACTTCTTAAATCTGCTCGACATGGGTATTGAATGGGAGCAGGGTGACGAATACCGCTACATCTTCAACGGGTATGAAAGGAAGAGCGGCGAGCTCAGATGGACTGCCACCAGGGTGGATTTAATCCTGGGGCACCATGATGAGCTCAGGGCTGTTGCAGAGGTTTATGCATGCAGCGACGCAGAGGAGATGTTCGTCAGACACTTTATAGCAGCCTGGGACAAGGTCATGAACCTGGACAGGTTTGACACTGAGATGCGGTGCTAAGCGTGCCTCCGCCGGATACGCCTACCCAAGCTTTATATTCCTCCTCCACCAATATTACTTTCGTTAAGTTTCCTTCTCATGGCAGGTGAACACAAGTTGGACCTGATGCAGTTCCGCACCACCGAGGAAATTGAGGTTCCCAAGAACCTCATCGACCAGGTGATCGGTCAGGAGAGGGCTGTTGAGATAATTAAAAAGGCCGCCCTCCAGAAGAGGCACGTCCTGCTCATAGGCGACCCCGGCACAGGCAAGAGTATGCTGGGGCAGGCGATGGCAGAGCTCCTTCCCACGGAGGAGCTGGAGGACATTCTGGTCTATCCCAACCCCGAGGACAAGAACAACCCACGCATAGAGGCGGTGAAGGCGGGCGAGGGGGAGGCCATAATCCAGCGCTTCAAGGAGCAGAAGCGCCGCGTGGAGGCGCCCATAAATACCATGTTCAAGGTTCTCTTCATAAGTGTAATGTTCCTGGTGCTGTACTACATGCTGGTGCTCCAGCAGCCCTACGTGCTCTTCCTGGGCATAATCGCCTTTGTGTTCCTGCTGATGGGCAGGCAGTACATTAAGGTCAAGGACGATGTGCTCGTGCCCAAGCTGCTTGTGAACAACAAGGACAGGAAGAAGGCACCTTTCGTTGACGCCACGGGCTCGCATGCAGGTGCGCTGCTCGGCGATGTGCGCCACGACCCCTTCCAGAGCGGCGGTCTTGAAACGCCCCCCCACGAGCTGGTTGAGGCGGGTGCCATACACCGCGCCCACAGGGGTGTGCTCTTCATCGACGAGATTTCAACTCTCGGCATAGAGAGCCAGCAGTCCTTGCTTACAGCGATGCAGGAGAAAAAGTTCCCCATCACTGGACAGAGTGAGCGCAGCTCCGGCGCAATGGTTCGCACCCAGCCTGTGCCCTGCGACTTTATCCTGGTGGCGGCGGGCAACCTGGATGTTGTGAACAAGATGCATCCCGCACTGCGCTCCAGGATAAGAGGCTACGGCTATGAGGTGTACATGAAGGATGTGATGGACGATACTCGAGAAAACCGCGACAAGCTGGTGCAGTTCGTGGCCCAGGAGGTGGTAAAGGACGGCAAGATACCCCACTTCACCCGCGAGGCGGTTATTGAGATAATAGAGGAGGCCAGGCGAAGAGCTGGGCGAAGGGGCAAGCTAACTCTTAAGCTCCGCGCTCTCGGCGGCCTGGTGCGTGCCGCCGGAGACGTTGCCATGAGTGAGGGTGCGCCCTACGTTGAAGCCAGACACGTGAAGAAGGCGAAGAAGATAGCGAGAACCCTGGAGCAGCAGATTGCCGACAGGTACATAAGCCAGAAGAAGGACTACGAGGTCTACAGGGTGATGGGTGCAGAGGTTGGGAAGGTGAATGGCCTGGCTGTGATAGGCAGCGACAGCGGGGTTATACTGCCAATTGTGGCCGAGATCACGCCTGCGCAGAGCCGTGAGGAGGGGAAGATAATCGCCACCGGCAAGCTGCGCACCATTGCAAAAGAGGCGATTCAGAACGTCAGCGCAATTATAAAGAAGCACACCGGCAGGGATATCTCCAACTACGATGTTCACATCCAGTTCCTCCAGACCTATGAGGGTGTGGAAGGCGATAGCGCCAGCATAAGCGTGGCCACCGCCGTTTTTTCTGCGCTGGAAAACATCCCAGTCGACCAGAGCGTCGCCATGACCGGCTCGCTCAGTGTGCGCGGCGATGTTTTGCCTGTGGGCGGTGTCAACGCAAAGGTAGAGGCTGCGATAAATGCGGGCATAAAAAAGGTGATAATACCCCAGGGCAACCTAAAGGATGTGATGCTGGACCCCGACAAGCGCAAGCAGGTGAAGATTATACCCGTGAGCACCCTCTCCCAGGTGCTGGAAGAGGCGCTGTGCTGGAGTGAAGACCGCAAGAGTCTGCTTGACCGCGTGAAGAGCATGATCTCGCTGCCCAGCGTTGAGCGCACCCTGGCGAGTGTGGACAAGCAGGGCAGTTGAAGGGCTGGGAGCATGCGGCAGGAAGCTCAGGAGCTCTTGGAGCTGCCAGCGCGTTTTGTGGATGTGAGCATTTACAGGGTGGAGAGCACCAGCATGGTTATGAAGGATGGCTCCCTCAGGGAGACATCCTCCGGCCTGAGCTTCGGTGCATGCCTTCGTGTTCTGAACCGGGGATGGGGATTCGCCTATGCGAGCAGCACTGATGAGCTTAAAGAGCAGGCAACACGTGCTCTGCGTCTGGCAAAGCTGGCAAAACGCAGGGTGGAGCTTGCAGAGGTAAAGGATGTGCGCGACAGGGTGGAGGCTGAGGCGAAGCTCCATCCCTCCCGTGCGACGCTGGAGGACAGGCTGGAATATCTGGAGCGCGCCCATGCGGTGACCTCCGACTATAAAAGCATCAAA
This sequence comes from Candidatus Hydrothermarchaeota archaeon, assembly GCA_015521565.1. GTDB lineage: Archaea > Hydrothermarchaeota > Hydrothermarchaeia > Hydrothermarchaeales > BMS3B > Pyrohabitans. Next base: position 11,215 of record WANX01000105.1, on the reverse strand, counting down.
AGCACCAGCTTCGCCTACACCGATGTGAGTATTGAGGTAACCTACATGAGCTCAGAAGGCACAGAGATTACAATGCGCTACCCCAGGGTGGCCCTCTATGCGCAGGTCTTTGCAAAGGAAGGGGCAAAGCTGCAGTTTGCAATGGAGCGCCTGGGGGCTACCGCCGGTTTAGAAGCTCTTAGGGATGTCGAAGAGGCCGCGGTAAAAGCCTGTGAGAAAGCGGAGCGTCTCCTGCAGGCGAGGGCACCTCCTTCAGGCGAGTTTACGGTGGTGCTTGACCCGAAGCTCACGGGGGTCTTCATCCACGAGGCTCTGGGGCACGCGGCAGAGGCGGACCACGTAATTCAGGGGGAATCTGTGCTGGCAGGAAAGCTGGATGAGCGTATCGCCCCGGAGCTGGTAACCGTCTATGACGACCCGACCATAGGGGGAGGCTTCGGCTCCTACTTTTATGATGCAGAAGGTGTTCAGGCCAGGAAAAAGGCGGTTGTTGAATGCGGAGTGCTGCGCAACTATCTGCACACCCGTGAGACCGCCGCAAAACTGGAGCAGCCGGTAACTGGCAACGCCCGTGCCCAGGGGCACAGCTATCCCCCCCTTCCCCGGATGAGCAACACATACCTTGCGCAGGGTGACGCCTCCTTCGAGGAGCTTGTAGAGGGCGTAGAATTTGGCGTATATCTGCTGGGCTCCCGGGGTGGTGAGGTGGACACCGCCCGCGGGGTATTCCAGTTCTCAGCCGAGGAAGGGTTTCTTATAGAAAAGGGTGAGCTCACCACGCCGCTGAGAGATGTGGCCCTCTCCGGGGAGACGCTGAAGATACTGCGCCGGATCGAGGCTGTGGGAAGAAAGGGGGAGGTGCATATAGGATACTGCGGCAAAAATGGTCAGCTGGTTGCCGTTGGGGATGGAGGACCGGCGATACGCACCACCGCGACGGTGGGTGGTACTGCATGAGACCCGAAAAGGCGCTCCGCTGGCTTGAGGAGCGGGGTGCCGAGGCGGAGATTTACTTCACAAGACGTGAGCACTCCAGTGTAGAGCTGAAGCGGGGTGAAATTGAGCTGGTGGAGTCCGGAGAGGAGCACGGATTTGCGGTGCGCGTGCTCCTCGGGCGCAGAATGGGCTTCGCCCACGGTAATGAGCTCAACCACGAGCTGCTGGAAAGGGCGCTTAGTGTGGCAAGGGTATCGCCGGAAGATGTGCACCAGGGGTTTGCGTACCCCAGCAGCTATCCCTGTGTGGAGGGTATGTTTGACCCCAGGATAGAGGGGCTCCAGCTGGAGGATGTGGAGGAGTACACCGAGGCACTGCTTGCTCCCGCCCTTGAAAGGGGGGTGAAGATAACCCAGGCGACAATCGCCTGGAGCACTGAGGAGGAGAGGATATGCAACAGCCTTGGTGTTGAGGCTGAGCAGAGGGGAACAGAGGTGTACGCCCACCTGAGCGCTGTCGCTGGTGAGGGCAGCGATGTTGCGACGGGGATGCACTTCTCCTGCAGCAGGCAGCTTGACCTGGACTTTGAGGAGGTGGGTGATGTGGCGAGCGCACTTGCGAGAAGTTCTCTGGGCGCTGAAAGGCTTGAAACAGGAGACTACCCGCTTGTGCTCCGTCCCATTGCCGTGGCGGAGCTGCTGGAGAGCGCCCTAATTCCCGCGTTCTCTGCGGACAACGTGCAGCGCGGCAGAAGTGTGCTCGCAGGCAGGCTTGGGGAGATGGTCTTCGGAGAAGAGCTGACCATTGTGGACGACTCCACCCTGGACTACGGGCTCGAGAGCAGAAGCTTCGACGGTGAGGGCACCGCCTGCAGGCGGAAGGTGCTCGTGGACCGCGGTGTGCTGCACTGCTACCTCTACGACCTGTACACGGCGAGAAAGGCGGGTGTTGAAAGCACTGGCAATGCACTTCGAAGCAGCTTTGCCTCGCCGCCAAAGATAGATTCCACCAATTTTATAATCCAGGGCAGAGGAGGGCTGTGCGAGGAGGAGGCGCTGGTGGTGCACGGCCTAATTGGTGCTCATACCTCCAACCCTGTTACAGGCGACTTTTCTGTTGAGACGAGAAATGCCTTCTATGACGGCGCACCTGTGAGGAAGGCGATCATAGCCGGCAACATATACGAGCTGCTCAGCAGCGCTGCCGGGTTTGGAAAGGATATCACGAGGGTATCGGGTGTGGTTACCCCGAGTGTGGGATTCTCAAAGGTCAGAGTTGTGGGGTGATAGTTTGAAGCTGTTCATACGCACCCAGCCGCTGCGCAGGAAGATGCACGCAAAGGAAGAGGAGCGAATAAAGAAGACCTATGAGGAGATACTGAAATACCTCCAGATTCCAGATGAGGATATAGCCACCCACTGCTTCGGTGTGGAGGAGATTATCGAAGTTGACAGGTATCCCTTTCTTAAGGGATACAAACTGTGCATAAAGCATGGAAAATCGCTGAGGAAGTTTATAACCCTCTACCTCAAGCACAGAGGCAAGATTCACGACAGACTTACCCTCTTCTTCGACGATAGCGGAAGGCATATAGAGACGGAGTACATCCACACCCTTGGAACGATTCACAGACTGGAAAAGCGGGACAAGATTCGCGAGTACGAGTGCGGAATAGAGGTGCTATTCTCCCATATTCTGGGCGAAAAGGTGGAGATGATAATCGAGTAACATGAACAGCTGCTTTCTTGCTTCCGGGGAGATACTTGGCAGGCGCGTTGCAGATAAACTGACAGAGCCGGAGTCGCTGGAAGAGCTTCTTTCCCAGCTCAGGGAGAAGGCAAAGGCATACCTCAGCTTCGAGTACGAGATGCTTGCCCGGGATAGAGCGGTGCTCCGCATCAGGAGAAGCGCCTTCTGGGAGGTTATTAAGGGCACTGCGATAGACAAGATTAAGAACGTCGCGTGCGATTCGGAGTTCAGGTTCATCGAAGCTGCACTGAAGCGGCATTTCAGCGCCGGGGTTGAGCGGCGGCGCTGCTACAGAAAGGGCTCTGACTGCTGTGAGTTTGTGGTAAGGATAAGGAGGTGAGTGCATTGAAGGAGCAAATCGCGAGAATGCTCAGCAAGCGGGGTGAGAACTTCTGGGGGCTGCTGAGCAGGTGGGAGTACCGCCTGAAGGATTTTGTGGACGCTGTGAATGAGATGCACGCCTCTGGCGAGATTGTGGTCAAGAACGGCAGGATTCTCCCGTCGCGCAGGCTGCTCGGCTCGCTGCCACGCACTCTTGGAGACAGAACCTGCAGCTGCTGCAGGGGTCGCGGAGTTGAGGTGCGCAATACCTCCCTTCTGAGGCGCTTCAGGGCGCTGCTGAAGGAGCGTCCGCTTACCACGGCAAAGTACTTCCAGGGGAACATGGACGCCGAGAGCGTGGTTGCGAGGGTTTACCTCATGGATGCGCGCGACGGCATTGCGGACAGGCGAATAACCCTCGTGGGCGATGACGATTACCTGAGCCTGGCGCTTGCACTCACCCGCCTGCCCTCGCGCGTGGTGGTGCTGGAGATAGACGAGCGCATAGGCGGGTTCATAGAGAGGTGTGCGAGGAGGCATGACCTGGATATTGAGTTTGTGCCCTACAATGTGGAGGAGCCCCTGCCAGAGGAGCTCCGGAGGAGCTGCGATATTTTCTCAACAGAGCCCCTGGAAACCCTCTCCGGCTTCCTGGCGTTCTTTGCGCGCGGCGCCGCGACGCTTCGCAGGGGCGGCGTGGGCTATGTGGGGCTCACCAACCTGGAGTGCTCCCTGGAGAAGTGGAAGCGCATCCAGGAGAGGATTCTGGGCATGGGGTTCGTGATAACCGACATAAGGCGCAGGTTCTCCTTCTATCCCATGGAGTACCCGGAGGATAGCGCATATGTGCACCAGGTGCTGCGCCACCTTGACTTCAGCGTCAGCGCAAGGACGCGGCGAATCTGGTACTTCTCCCACCTGCTGCGCGTCGAGGCGGTGGAGGAGGTTAAGCCACAGCCCGCTCCCGGGGAAAGGGTGAAAATCGACCTATTCGACGAGGGCGACGACTTTACGTATCCCAATTAGTCATCGTTAGGCTGGTGAGCTATTGTATGTACTGGCTTCTCCGCCCTGATGCGGCGCGCGCCTTCGAGGACCGCGGTGTCAGGCATGCGCTGGGCAGGTACGTGGCTGTGGCCACAAATGAAAAGCAGGCCTGCTTCAGGATAGCGCAGCTGGTGCCGGTGAGCTTCTCCGGCGAGGAGAGCACAGAGGAGCTCTTTGAGCTGCACGACGAGAAGCTTGAAGATTATGAGAGGCTGAAGCAGGAGCTCGACTCCGGCGAAAAGCGCTTTGAAGCTCTGTCAAAGCCAGAGCGTAGTCTGCTCCACCTGAAGCGCACCATCGCCTGGAGGATGCTCACTGCCTGCGAATTCTGCGAGCGCAGGTGCAGGAGGAACCGCAGGAAGGGGGAGATAGGCTTCTGTGGCTTAGCCGCGGAGGCGAGGCTGAGCAGCGAGTTCCTGCACATGGGTGAGGAGGCCTGCCTGGTACCCAGCCACACCTTCTTCTTCATAGGCTGCAACTTCTACTGCGTGTACTGCCAGAACTGGACCATCTCGAGGCAGGTGGAGAAGGGGCTGCCGGTTACGGGGGAGTACCTCGCGGAGCTGGCGAAGAAGCGCAGACTTGGCGAGGGGAGCAGGAATGTGAACCTGGTGGGTGGCTCGCCCACACCCAGCCTGCACGTTATCCTGGACATGCTTTTGAATCTGGACGTAAACGTGCCGATAGTTTGGAACAGCAACATGTACATGAGCACAGAGGCGATGAAGCTGCTGCACGGCGTGGTGGACGTGTACCTGGGAGACTTCAAGTACGGCAGCAACGAGTGCGCCCGGCGCCTGTCCAGGGTTCCGCGCTACTTCGAGGTGGTGACACGAAACTTTCTGCTCGCGAAGGAGCAGGGAGCCGAGCTGCTCATCCGCCATCTCGTTTTGCCGAACCACGTGGAGTGCTGCACCCGCAGGGTTCTGGAGTGGATAGCCGGGCACCTGGGCAACGATGCGAGGGTGAACATAATGGGTCAGTTTAGGCCTGAGTTTGAGGCGTACCGCCATGCGGAGATATCGCGTCGCGTTACCGGTGAGGAGATGCGTGCAGCATTTGCCATCGCAGAGGAGCTGGGGCTCTGGAACCTTGACTGAGGTGGAAGCATGCAGATAGTGCCGATAGTATCCAGAGGCTACGATTCGAATGTGTATGTTATAATCGCCGGAAAGGTGGCGGTGATTGACACAGGCTTGAGCGCCTCCCGGCTGGAGCAGAGGCTGCGCAGCGTGGTGGCTCCGGAGCGGGTGGACTACGTTATAAACACCCACGCTCACATAGACCACTGCGGGGGCAATGCCCTTTTTCCCAACGCAAAGACGCTGGTCCACGAGCTCGACGCCAGGGCCATGAGCGAGGGCAGCTTCTATGGCACAGCTTCGCTTTTTTCGACAAAGCTCTGCGCGCGCTACCACCGCGTGCTCAGGGAGGGCGATGTCATAGACCTGAACGGGGCAAGGCTGGAGGTTCTCCACACACCGGGTCACACCCCCGGAAGCGTGTGCCTCTACCTCGCGCGGGAGGCGGCGCTCTTCTCTGGCGATACCCTCTTCGCGGGCGGAAGCTTCGGCAGAGCAGACCTGGGGGGGAACATGCAGCAGCTGAAGCAGAGCCTGCGCAGACTCGCCTCGCTGGAGATAGAGGCGCTATACCCGGGGCACATGGAGGTGGTGAGGGGAAGAGAGGCACGGGAGAGCGCCCGCTTAGCATGGGAGATTGCGGAGGAGTACTACTAACTTTTCCGGTGCTCTACCGCAAAAAGCATGGGCGAGAGGAGCCACCTGAATCCATGGCGCGCTACTGCATATCCTGCGGCACTTCGCTCGGTGATGGCAGGTATCTCTGCTCAGTCTGTGAGAGCTTGCTGCTGGAGAAAGTGTGCAGTGCACTCTGCCGCCGCGAAGAGGCGAAGCGGAGGCTTTAATAACCTTTATAAACCCGCATCTGTAAGAATAAAAGGGCGATACCATGGACAGAAGGGAAGAGATACTCAGGCTTCTCGAGGGCGATGCCAGGCTCAGCGCAGGGGAGATAGCCAGAGCGGTAGGACTGAGTGAAGCCGAGGTTGAAGAGACAATAGCCGAGCTGGAGAGGAGTGGAGTAATACGCAAGTACAAGACGGTGATCAACTGGGAGAAGCTTGGCAAAGAGAAGGTGGCGGCGCTGATAGACGTGAAGATAACCCCCGAGAGAGAGCACGGCTACGACGCAATAGCGGAGAGGATAATGCGCTTCCCCGAGGTGAAGACACTGTACCTGGTCTCTGGGATGTACGACCTCTCGGTGCTGGTAGAGGGCAGCTCCATGAAGGAGGTGGCCGCCTTCGTTGCCGAGAAGCTCGCACCCCTGCCGCAGGTTACGAGCACCACCACGCACTTCATCCTCAAGAAGTACAAGGAGGACGGGGACATGCTGTACGACGGTGAGGAACTGCGCCGTCTTGCGGTGAGCCCGTAGCCATGATGCGCCACAAGCTCGCGAAGCGCGTGCAGGAGGTGCCCCCCTCCGGTATCAGGAAGTTCTTCGACCTGGTTGCAGACGTAGAGGGTGTCATCTCCCTCGGCGTGGGCGAGCCGGATTTTATCACACCCTGGCACATACGCGAGGCGTGCATCTACAGCCTGGAGAGGGGGTACACCATGTACACCTCCAACTACGGCTTGGCTGAGCTCCGCGAAGCCATAGCTCTTGCCACGAAGCGCAGATACGGCATAGACTACAGCTACGAGGACGAGGTTCTCATCACAGTGGGGGTGAGCGAGGCCTTCGACCTGGCGATACGTGCGCTGGTAAATCCGGGCGACGAGGTGCTCATACCGGAGCCCACCTACGTGGCGTACAAACCCTGCACCATCTTTGCCGGAGGCAGAGCGGTGAGTGTGCCAACCAGCGTTGAGGAGGAGTTCAGGCTCACCCCGGAGCAGCTGGAGGCGAGGATTACGCCCAGGAGCAAGGTGCTGGTGCTGAACTACCCCAACAATCCCACGGGGGCGACGATGCGCAGGCGCGATTTGGAGGCGATAGCCGACGTGGTGGTGGAGCACGACCTCGTTGTTATAAGCGACGAGATATACGACAGGCTGACCTACGAGGAAAAGCACGTGCCCTTCGCCTCGCTAAACGGCATGCGGGAGCGCTGTATCTGCCTCAACGGCTTCTCAAAGAGCTACGCCATGACGGGCTGGAGAATAGGCTACGCCCTCGGAGATGCGGAGGTGATAGAGGCGATGATGAAGATCCACCAGTACGCGATGCTCTGCGCGCCGATAATGAGCCAGAAGGCTGCCCTGGAGGCGCTGCGCAGCGGGAATAACGCAGTGGAGGAGATGAGGCGGGAGTACAACCGCCGGCGCAGATTTGTGGTGAAGCGCCTCCGCGAGATTGGCCTGGAGTGCTTTGAGCCCAGGGGTGCCTTCTACGTCTTCCCGTCGATAGCCTCCACGGGCATGGGAAGCGAGGAGTTTGCTGAGAGGCTTTTAAAAGAGCAGCGCGTAGCTGTGGTGCCCGGCACAGCCTTCGGCGAGGGCGGCGAGGGGCATGTGCGCATGGCCTACGCAGCTTCGCTGAGGGATTTGAGTGAGGCGATGTCGCGACTTGAAAAATTTCTTTCGAGGTGATTGAGATGGAGATGGATCCTGTTAACTTCTACAAGCTCTGTGCAAGGTGCTGCGTTGTGGTGAGCACGGCTTCGCCGCGCGGCATAAGCAACGCCGCACCCTTCAGCTTCAACATGCCGGTAAGCTTCTCCCCACCGATCTTTGCGATAGCATCTCAGCCGACCCACGACACCTGGCGGAACATCCGCGAGACAGGCGAATTTGTGGTGAACTTCGTAGGCGAGGAGCTGGGCGACAAGATTCACATACTGGAGAGAGATTTTCCCTACGAGGTGAGCGAGATTGAAAAGGCGGGCCTAACAGAGATGCCCTCCAGGAAGGTCAGGGCCCCGCGCATCGCCGAGGCTTACGCCTGGCTGGAGTGCAGACTCTACGACGCCCGCGAGCTTGGCGACCACGTGCTAATCGCAGGGGAGGTGCTCCTGGCAGAGGTGAGGGACGAATGCTACGACCGCGTGGTGGACGTGGCCAGGGCGAAGCCCCTGCTTCACATCTCCGGTGCCTACTTCGGCATACCTTTAGCAAGAAAGTTTAAGCGTGCGTAGGTGGGAGCATGGTAGAAGAGTTCTTCAGGCGCTACTTTGTTGAGCCGATTTACACCGGCGAGGGCTACAACGTCTACAACACCCTGGTGTACGGCCTGGTGCTGGGATTCGGCTTAATTGCCCTTGAAAGAATTGTGGTAAGGCTCGGAGTCAAGGTGGACTGGCGCTTCCTCAGGGCGACGCTTCCCTTCCTCGCCTTTGCCGCATTTTCACGCAGTCTGGTGGATGCGGAGCTTCTGCCGAGGACCGCCTGGCTGATTACACCGGGCATATTTTTCACGACAGCGATAATTGCACTGGGAAGCCTTGCGCTGGCGCTTATGCTGCAGCGTTCTCTGGGGGTGAGCTACGACAGGACAATGCTTGTTCTCGGGGGAGCGGCAGTGGCATACCCGGCGTATGTGGCTATCTCAAATGTGGCCTATCCCTTTGCGGGAGTGCAGATGGGCGTTCTGTTTGTGCTTAGCAGTTTGGCGAGCTATGCGCTGATGAAGATGTTCAACCTGAACAGTCCGTGGATTCTCGCCGTGCTCCTGGGGCACATGCTCGACGCCAGCGCAACAATAGTGGCTGTGGAGTACTACGGCTACTTTGAGGAGCACGTTTTTGAGGACTGGCTCATAAACCTGGTGGGCACAGCGTACGTGCTCTATCCGCTCAAGTGGTTGGCAATAGGTATAATAATCTGGGTGATAAATTCGCTTGTGGAGGAAAACAGGAACTTCTGGTACTTCGCCTTCTTTGTCCTTGGCTTTGCCCCTGGACTAAGAGACGCCTTCACCGTGATGCTGATCGGCTGAGCTCTTCTATGAGAAGGCACGCCTTGCAGCGCTCCCCCGAGCTTGGCTCTCCGCAGGTGGCGCATCTGCGAAGAGCTCCGGCCTCGTGACTTTCCAGGAAGGGAAGAAGCTTCTGGTAACCCCTCAGAATAGAGAACTTTATGCCGGGGTTCTTCTCTTCCAGGCGGTTTATGCAGTCTCTGACATCTGTCCTGAAGCTATCTCCGGCGTAGGGGCACTCCTCGAAGCTCGCGGGGATGCCTGAGAGCAAAGCGTAGAGTGCCACCTCTTTTTCGGGCATTTCCATGAGCGGCTTTATCCTGGGTACGAGCTTTTTGCTCACTGTACTGACTCCGAGGCGGAGCAGCCGCTCAACATCTCCGCGGAGGTAGTTCATGAGTATCGCCTGCACCTCGTCGTCCAGGTTGTGGCCTGTCGCAAGTTTGTCGCAGCCCAGCTTCCTGGCTGCGGCGTTGAGCAGCCGGCGCCTGAAGACGCCGCAGAAGGTGCAGGCGTTGCGCCTGCTCAGCTCGACCATCTCATCCAGGGAGAGGCCGGTGTGCTCCCTGAACGAAAGCTCAAGGAGGGGAACGCCGAGCTCTGAGCAGAAGCGCCTCGCACGCTCTACCGTCTCTGCCCTGTAGCCGGCGATACCCTCGTCGATGAGAATCGCCTGGAGTTCCAGCTTCAGCTTTGGGGCAAGGGTGCTAAGAATGCTGAGCAGCGTGAGGCTGTCCTTGCCGCCAGAGACGGCTACGCCTATGCGCTCCCCCCTCGCGAGCATGCGGTAGCGGAGCATCGTTCGCTTCACCTTTGCCTCAAAATACTCGACGAAGTGCTCTGCGCAGAAGCGCTGACCGCTGTACCTGCGCAGGTAGCACGCGCGCCTGCCGCAGATGGAGCACTCCGGATCAGCCACCGGAGATCACCCTTATCAGCTCTATTCTGCTCCCCTCCTCAAGCGGCTCCTCTTCTGTAACTATGGTGCCTCCCAGCTTTACTATTACCTCCTCCCTGTTTATCCCCAGGGCTTCAAGCACCTCAGCCACGGAGGCGCCTTCTTTCACCTCAACCTCTCTTTCCTCCCTGCCAACTAAAACCTTTACCTTCATAGCCTCTCGCCATAAGCTACCCTTGGCAAACTTTAAAATCCTGTCCTTTGTTAATTCAGGAATTGATTTAGACTTCTGATGGGCCCGTAGCTCAGCAGGAAGAGCGCTGCATTCGCAATGCAGAGGCCCCGGGTTCAAATCCCGGCGGGTCCATACCCATTTCGGTTCGAAACAATTTTTATTAAGTTTGAAAATTTTAACTAATCCATGAAGAAGGAGAGGATGTATCCAGTATGGAAGAGGGTTTGCGGCAGGGAGGCATAGAGAAAACCATCGGTGAGTTAAGGGGTGTGGTAGTGAAATCGGGGTACAGAAGGGAATATTAACAGGATTATTGAAGCTATGCTTCGGCAGGGAAGTTAAGGGCGGTTTTTATCCCTACGACTGCGTGTGGGTGTTTCCGGAAGTTCCCGAGATATACCAGAAGAAAACCTGGCTGATACTACAGGGGAGTGGAAGTAATATATTTTCTTGCTTCCACCTCTCTTACAACGATGTTCAAAAACCCTGTGAAATCATCCATAAATCTGTAAAAATCTCTTTCATCTATATCAACAAGAAGCAAACTCTTCTCGCCGCCCCAGCTGAAGATGTTTTCAGATTGCAGAAGTCTCCTCTTTTCCCTGAAATTTCTTCTGTATCTCGCATAGAGACCGAGCATGAGCAAAATTTTATCTACGATCTCCACCTTCAAATCAACAGGGTTTACCCCAAACTTCCTGGAAATCAGGTATACATCGACAAAATCCCTTGCCTTTACTCCTCTTCTCGTAAGGATGGACCTGACCTTCTCGCACAGTATTTCTTTAACGTCATAGACATCAAACAGGATTCGTTTTGAATATTCTTCGTATTCTTCAGGAAACAGTATTTGAAGTTCTTTAACCCCCTTACCTACCAGACTGCTTAATTCGCGCTTCAAAATCGGAAACCGTATCTCCTCCACAAAATTTATCTGGACCTTAAAGAACGACCTTCTCTTCAGAATTTCGGAGTCATACCATACCTTCAGGGTAACTGTTTTATTCCCTCCCCCGAGTTCGACATAATCCGGATTGTTTTTAACGCATCTGAAATCCCATCCTCTTTTCTCTGCTATTGTTTCG
>WANX01000104.1 GCA_015521565.1 Candidatus Hydrothermarchaeota archaeon | reverse complement strand
CCCTCGATGAGCACCTCGTCATGCTCATCGATGTAGTTTATCGCCCCATCGCCAGGAGCGAAGGCGGTGACCTGGCGTCCGCTCTTTATCAGCTGCACCTTTACGCACTTGCGTATCGCAGAATTGGGCTGCTTCGCCTCTATTCCCACCTTCTCCAGCACTATACCTCTTGCCATCGGCGCCGCGCCGAGGGGGTTCGTCTTCTCTTTAAGCTTGAGCACCCGGCGCTTGTAGCTTGGGTCGCTCCACCTGAACTGCTTTCTTCTCCGCCTTAGCTTGCGTGCCGTGAACTCGCCTGTCGGCTTCTTGGCCATGAGCTTCACCTCAGATTATAATTACCTCATCTATGCCGTGGTGCCTCTTCAATATGTTCTTTATGCGCGCCAGATTTTTGCCGCGCCTGCCTATCGCCTGGGGTTTTTGCTGCGGGTCAACTTTCACCCTGGCAATCTTCTTGCTGTCCTTCACCTCTATCTCGACGTTCTTCACCTTAACGGGGTGAAGCACATTCGCAACAAACTCCTCGGGGTCGTCGCTGTACTCTATAATCTCTATTCGCTTGCCGAGGGCACGGGAGACGCGCTGTGCATTTACACCCTTTCTGCCAATCGCAATACCTATATCACCCTTCTTAACCACAAAGATTATCTTTTTGCCGTCCTCGTCGATTATACAGTCCTTTGTCACCGCACCTGTCATGCTCTCAAAAAGGGCGATATAGTTAATTTCTCTGGCAGAAAGCTTCAAAGCTTCCATTAGTTACTTCCTCCTACCGAGCTCAAATATATCTGAATCTCCGGCCTCGACGACGGCGAGCATGCTAACCACGTAGGGCTTGCCGCACACCGCGCCCAGCTCAAGGCTTGTGCCCGGATACTCGTAAACCGGCACATCTGCGAGCTTGGCATAGCGCATCAAATCCTCCTTCGCATCGCCGGGGCAGTTGCGCGCCACCACCACCAGCTTTGCCTCTCCGCTGCGCACAGCACTCAGCGTCTCCTTTGCCCCCAGATAGACCTTGCCGGTGTCAACAGCTACGCGAATTGCACGCTCAACCTGCATTTACGCCGCCTCCTTGCTCTCCTCAAGCTCTCTCTTCATGACCAGCTCCACCATTCCCGTGCCCAGCTTAACAGGGCGGCCGACTATCACATTCTCAACTATCCCCTCGAGCTCGTCGTATTCACCTGTCACAGCCGCCTGCAGCAGGTGGTCAACAGTTATCTCGAAGGCCGCTCTCGCGAGCACACTTGCCTTCTCCCCGCTCACCCCGTGCCTGCCTATCGCCTTTACCGTGCCGTCGACGGTCATCATGTCAGCGACCAGCATCAGGTGGCGCACGTCCACGATTAAACCCTGCTCGTTCAGCGTATCCTGAATCTCATTGATAATTGCATTTCTCGCGGCTTCTATTCCGAGAACGCGCTGAATCTCCATTATGTCGTTGGTCTTCGTTCGTGTCACGTCAACGCCCTCAATCCTGAGCACATCCTTCAGGTTGGAGCCTTCTGTGTATATAACATACTCCTTCTCCTCCCTCCGCAGCACCACTCGCGTAATGTCCTTAATTCCGCGGAGGTGCAGGTCCAGAGCACGGTTGGCAAGCTTCCTCAAATCCTTTATGGTGGGGTTGCTGAGCTTCAGCGATATTACACCCCCGCTTTCCTCTATCTCCACCCCCTTTATTGACTTGAGGCGTGCCACTATCTCTTCTGTACCAAGCTTTTTTCTGCGCATCCCGTACTCGTCCAGGTATAGCAGCACCCTGGAATTCACCAGGTCTATCTCGCTCTTGTCCACCACGTCGCGCACATAGAGGGTCTCAATAGCCCTGGCCACCTGCTCCGCCTTCTCCCTGTCGCGGGCATACTCCTCCTCTAAATAGATTGTCATCATGGGCGTAGACGGCTTCTTGCGCGCGTCCACAATCTCGATAATTCGCGGCAGGCCGAGAGTAACGTTGAGCTCCGCCACGCCCGCATAGTGGAAGGTACGCATGGTCATCTGCGTGCTGGGCTCGCCCATGCTCTGCGCCGCCACTATACCCACGGCCTCACCCGGCTCCACCTTCGCAAACTCGTAGCGGCGCAGCACCTCCCCTATAATCTTCTCCAGCTGCTCCTCCGTAACCCTCACCTTCATTAGCTCCTCTTTAAGGTCGTTGTAGAGGCTTGCGGGAAGCTTTTCCTCCAGCTCCTTCAGCCTATTGAGAATCTGCTCCTCGCTCAGGTACATTACGCCGCCTCCTTCCTTGCGTAGCGCTGCACAATCTTCTTAACATTCACCATCTGCCCCCAGTCGGTCCTGCTCGGGTCAGCGCCGTCCTCGCCGTGGCGGAACTCCACAATAACCCCCCGGGTGTCTCTGACGGTGCTGTCGTACTCCACCTTCAAATCCTGGAGTGCGTTTATAAGCCTGCGCTGCATGTAGCCGCTCTGCGATGTCCTTACGGCGGTATCCACGAGACCCTCGCGCCCGCCCATGTTGTGGAAGAAGAACTCCAGCGGAGACAGCCCCTGCTTGTAGCTGCTGCGCACAAAGCCCTTGGCGCTTGCCGAGATGTCACCCACCTTAAAGTGGGGCAGCGTTCTTCCCGAGTAGCCGCGCTTTATGCGCTCACCTCTCACCGCCTGCTGACCCACGCAGGCCGCCATCTGGGTGAGGTTGAGCAGGCTTCCCCTTGCGCCTGAGACTGCCATTATGCGCGCACTGTTCTCGTGCTTCCTGCGCCTCTCCTCCCTCTCCAGGTACTCGTTGGCTATCTCTCCCGTCTTATCTCTCGCCTCGCTGAGCACCTGCATAATCCGCATCTCCAGCGTCTCCTCCAGGGTTCTTCCCGGAAGCTGCTCCAGAATGTTCTCGTTGTAGGCGCGGATGAGCTCCATGACCTTGCGGTCTGCCTCCTCCAGGATTTCGGCTATCCTCTCCCTCGCCTCCCGGGGCAGGTCCTCGTCGTCTATGCCCGTGGAGAAGCCGCGCCAGGTTATGAAGTTTATCACCAGCTTGGTAACGCTGTCCAGGAACTCCCTCGCCTTATCTGTGCCGTAGTCCTTGACTATGCGGTCGAGGAGCTCACCAGCGAAGGCGCCGAAGCTCTTCTCGTCCATTACCCCCTTCTCGAGCCTGCCGTTGCGTATAACCACGTAGGCGTCGTACTCGCATGCCTCTTCTTTGCACACCTCGCACTTCCTGCACACCTTTGCCCTGTAGGTCAGGTCCAGGTCCTCAGGCAGGAGGAGGCTGAATATCTGCTTACCCGTGTAGTACTCCCTGCCGTCCTCCACATACGCGGGCTCTGGCAGAGGCTTGGCAATCCCGCTGGCGTAGAGCAGGTGAAACGCCTGCTCCCGGGTGAAGCGCACCCCGGGCTGGGTGAAGAGGTACGCGCCAGAGATGTGGTCGTGGATTCCGCCTATTATGGGCCCGCCGAAGCGCGGAGAGAGTATCTGCTCCTGCACCCGCATGAGAACGCGCGCCTCTGCTCGAGCCTCCTGCCCCTGAATCGCGTGCAGGTTCATCTCGTCGCCGTCGAAGTCCGCGTTGTAGGGCGGGCACACGCACAGGTTGAGGCGGAAGGTCTTGTAGGGCAGCACGCGAACCTCGTGCGCCATTATGCTCATGCGGTGCAGGCTCGGCTGGCGGTTGAAGAGCACTATGTCGCCGTCGATGAGGTGTCGGTGCACCTTCCACCCGGGCTCGAGCTTCTCGAGCAGCTCGTCTATGTTCTTCACCCTCGCCAGGCTGAGCCTCGCCCCGTCGGGGCGCTCCACGTAGTTTGCCCCCGGATACTTTCGCGGACCGTTGCGCACAAACTTCTTCACGTGCTCTATGTTCATGGGCGTCACTATCACGGGTATGGTGAGCTCCCTGGCGATGAGCTCCGGCACGCCCACCTCGTTGATGCTCAGGTTGGGGTCCGGCGAGATTACCGTCCTGGCCGAGTAGTTGACGCGCTTGCCGGAGAGGTTGCTCCTGAACCTGCCCTCCTTGCCCTTGAGGCGCTGGGCCAGGGTCTTCAGAGGCCTGCCGGAGCGGTGCCTCGCAGGAGGCACGCCGGCTACTTCGTTGTTGAAGTAGGTGGTCACGTGGTACTGCAGCAGCTCCCACAGGTCCTCTATGATGAGCTGCGGCGCCCCCGCCTCGATGTTCTCCTCCAGGCGCTGGTTTATCCTTATTATGTCCACCAGCTTGTGCGTTAAATCGTCCTCGCTGCGCTCGCCCGACTCAAGCGTAATCGATGGGCGCACGGTTACGGGAGGCACAGGTAAGACGGTGAGCACCATCCACTCCGGCCTCGCCACGGCTACGTCGAAGCCCATCACCTCGGCGTCGGTGTCGGTTATCCTCTCCAGGCGCTCGCGCACGTCTATGGGCGAGAGGCGCTGCTTGTCCTCTATAAAGGTGGTGGGCTTCTCAAACTTTATATCCAGCTGCTCCTCACCGCAGTGGGGGCACTTCTTCACCACGCGCGCCGCCTTGAAGAGGTCCTCCACTATGGGCTCCTCGCTCTTGCCTATCCGCTTTGCCCTGCGCAGCTCCTGGCGGTAAGCCTCTATCTTCTCCTCAGGAAGCAGAATCCTGCCGCACGCCCTGCAGATGCTCCTGAGGATTTTGTTTATGAGCTTGGCGTAGCCCACGTGAATCACAGGACGGGCGAGCTCTATCCTGCCGAAGTGCCCCGGGCAGTCGCCCACGCGGGAGCCGCAGGTCTTGCACCTCAAACCAGGGTCTACAACGCCAAGGCGGGGGTCCATGAGCCCGCCCTCTATGGGGTATCCGTCCTCGTCGTAGGTGTCGGCGGTGACTATCTTCACCTCCGACATCTTGCGTATCATCTCCGGCGACAGCAGGCCGAACTTTATACCCTCAACCTTTTTCGGAATTATCCTCATAACCACCACCTACGCCTTGTCCCCCAGCACAAGCCTGGGGTTTATCCCCAGGCTGCGGAGCTCGTCCAGGAGAAGCTTGAAGGCATAGCTCACCTCAACTTCAGCGGCTTCGCTCTCCCTGCCGCATATTGCGCAGTATATGGTGTCGCGAATCTTGTCGTACACAGCTATACTACCGCAGCGCTCGCACACCAGCATCGTGTGGCGGTCGCTCTCGTCGAGCAGGCGCTCCTTGAGGAGCAGGGCAGCGCCGTAGCCTATCAGGCAGTCGCGCTCCATCTCGCCGAAGCGCAGCCCGCCCTCGCGCGCCCTCCCTTCTGTTGGCTGCCTGGTCAAGACCTGCACGGGTCCGCGGGAGCGCGCATGTATCTTGCCGGCCACCATGTGGTGGAGTTTTTGATAGTAGGCCACGCCTATGAATATCTCCGCCTCGAACATCTCGCCCGTCATGCCGTTGTACATCACCTCCCTGCCGGTGCTCTTGAAGCCGTGCCTCTTCAGCGCCTCGCGCAGGTCCTCCTCGCGCTCGCCGGAGAAGGGCGTACCGTCGACGCGCCTGCCCTCGAGGCACGCGACCTTGCCGCCGAGCATCTCCAGCACCTGCCCGACGGTCATCCTCGAGGGTATCGCGTGCGGGTTGATTATCAGGTCGGGGATGACGCCGCTCTCGGTGAAGGGCATGTCCTCCTGGGGGAGGATCAGGCCCATTACGCCCTTCTGCCCGTGTCTGGAGGCGAACTTGTCGCCCAGCTCGGGTATTCGCTGGTCGCGCACGCGTATCTTTACCAGGCGGTTGCCGTTGGTGTTCTCTGTGAGCATAACCATGTCCACGATGCCGTCCTCGCCGTGGCGCACGGTTATGGAAGTCTCGCGGCGCTTTTCGCGTATTAGGCCGTACTCGCTCACTTCTTCCAGGAAGCGCGGCGGCGAGGTCTTGCCTATGAGCACATGCCCGGAGCGCACCTCGCTCTCGGGCTCAATCAAGCCATCCTCGTCCAGGTAGGCGTACGCCTCTTCGTCGCGGTAGCCTCTAATTTCAGGGTCCGGGATCTCGAACACGTCCATCTGCCCCCCCGGATAGCGGCGCTCCTCCGCCTCGTAGCTCCTGAAGAAGGTGCTTCTCGCAAGCCCGCGCTCTATTGAGGCCTTGTTCATTATCAGTGCGTCCTCCATGTTGTACCCGCAGTAGGAGAGCACCGCCACCACGAAGTTCTGCCCTGCAGCGCGGGCGTCGTAGCCAATTGTTTCCATTATATCCGTTTTAACCAGGGGTGTCTGTGGATAGTGCAGCAGGTGCGCGCGTGTGTCGGTGCGGTACCTGAAGTTGGAAGCGTAAAATCCAAGAGCCTGCTTGCTCATGCCCGCGCCCATGGTGTTCCTGGGCGAGGAGTTGTACTCCGGAAAGGGCAGTATTGATGTGCACACGCCCAGCATGAGCAGGGGGTCTATCTCCAGGTGGGTGTGCTCCTCTGTGACCTCCTCCGGGTTCATGGCTATGTAGGCGTTCTCCTCCTCCTCTGAGTCCAGGTACTCAATCTTGCCCTGCGCTACGAGGTCGTCAAAGGTGAGCTCGCCCCTGCGCAGCGCCTCTATGTCAGCCTCGGTTACGAGAGGTTTGCCGTCCTCCACCACTATGAGCGGCCGCCTCGCCCTGCCCTCGTCGGTGTTTATGTAGACCTCCCGCGTGTCTGCGTAGAAGGCGACGTTTGTCTGCTGTGAAATCTTACCTTCGCGCCTCGCCCTGCGTATCGCCTCAACCAGGGCGAGGGGGTCCTCGTGCTTTCCTATGAGGTTTCCGTTAACATAAACGTTTGCCTCCATTATACGCCCTCCTTTTCTATGGGCTTTACCCCCAGCTCATACAGGAAGGGTACCAGCTCCTCCTCCGCATAGCCCGTGGAGAACTCGCAGGCTAAGGCGAGGTTCTTCACCAGACCGCAGTTCGGCCCTTCGGGTGTCTCGCTGGGGCAGATTCTGCCGAACTGCGTCGGATGCAGGTCGCGGGCCTCGAAGTGGGGCTGGCTTCGCGAGAGCGGCGAGACCACTCGCCTGAGGTGGGAGACAACACTCAGGTAGTTGGTCCTGTCGAGGAGCTGGCTCACGCCGGCTCTTCCACCTACCCAGTTTCCTGTAGCTAAAGCGTGGCGTATGCGCTCGGTGAGCACATCCGCGCGCACGGCGGTGTGCACACTCGGCTCCTTGCCCCGCACCACCGCACGCTCCAGCTGATACTTTATGTCCCTGGTTAGATTGTAGAAGGCCACGCGGAACAGGTCCTCCATCAAATCTCCTGCAAGGCGGAGGCGCTTGTTGGCGTAGTGGTCCTTGTCATCCGGGTCGCGCTTCCCCTGCGCAAGCTCCAGAACGCGCAGCACCATCCTTCCGAGATAGTGGGCCTTCCTGAGCCTGTCCTCCGGCTCGACGCCTATATGCGGGAGAAGGTAGCGGTCTATAACCTGCTCAGCCCGCTTCAGGCGGTACTCGCGCGTCTGCCCTGCGGCGACCTTCTTGCCTATGTACTCCATCGCCATCGCTTTGTCCTTGATCTGCAGGTGCTCCTCCAGGTTGAGCAGAATGTCGTGGGCATACGCAGCTTCGGTGGAGATGGTCTCCATTATCTCCCTGTCAGTCTCCACCCCCAGGGCGCGCATGAGTATTACCAGGGGGATGCTCCCGGGCACAGAGGGGAAGTTCACCCCGATTAGACCATCTCTATCGCGCTCCACCGTCACAAGCGCCCTGAAGCCGCCCCGCCTGGAGAAGACCTTCGCCACCTCGGTTATCTTGGAGTACTCCTCCCCCTTCTCCAGCATTATCTTGTTTGGTGCCAGGTCCTCTATGGTGACGAGCACCCGCTCAGAGCCGTTGACTATGAAGTAGCCTCCCGGGTCGAGGGGGTCCTCGCCCAGAGCTATGAGCTCCTCGTCGCTCCTGCCGTAGAGGTTGCATATCCTGGATTTAATCATCGTAGGGAGCATGCCTATCTTCACCCTCTCGAACTCGCCCTCGCGCTCCTCCCTGCGCAGCTTCATTTCAAGGTAAACGGGCGAGAAGTAGCTCAGGTTGCGCAGCCTCGCCTCCATGGGTGTAATCTTGTTCCTGGAGCCGTCCGCCTCAATCACCTCGGCGGTGTCCACAAAGATTTTGCCAAGCTCAACGTCCACGCCCACATCCGTCTCTATAATCTTCGTCTCGTCCACTATCTCCTGAAGGCGATTCTCTATGAAGTCGTTGAAGGAGTCCACATGCTGCCTCACGAGCTCGCGCTTCATCAAAAATGACTTTAAAACCGGCTTTCTGTCCATATCCTCGCCTCCTTATTCTCCAACCACAACCCGGTAGTAAACACTCTCCCCGGCGGTTTTACTTTTCCTGGTTATTTTAATTATGTCTCCGACTTTGGCCTTGATCTTCTGCACCATGGGGTCGTTCTTGAGTATCTTCGGCAGCTGCCCCCTGCTGATGTTGAGCTCCTCCAGCAGTCTCCTGGCCTCTTCCTCACTGAGCACCTCATGCTTTGGCACCAGCTCATGCTTTGAGATATCTACCCTTCTCAAGCGCACCACCTTCCTCAGCCGCAACAGGGCCTCAACCCTACCTCTCCTCCCGCTTTAGCCCTTTTATTATTTTCAGAGTGTCCAACACCCCTATTCCATACCTGCGCTGAAGTTACGGGCCCGACGGGATTTGAACCCGCGACTCTCGGCTTAAAAGGCCGATGCTCTAACCAGACTGAGCTACGGGCCCACTCATCCCTACCCGGAACATTACCGATATAAAAACCGCCGCTCCTTGCAAAGCTTCCCTCGCTCATTTTTACGCTACCTCATTCCGGAAAGGAAGGTCGCCGGAAGCTCAGCGCCTCCGGCACAAGTGAAACGCCCTGGTCGGGATTTGAACCCGAGTCCCAGGAGTGACAGTCCTGGATGATGGGCCGAGCTACACCACCAGGGCATTGTACACCTGTCCTCGCTCTCATACCAGCGTGCTGCATCTCTCAAAAGGTTAGGATGAGTGGGCTGGCGGCGTCCCCGGCTTCCCGAGGGCTCTCGCACCTCAGTACCACCGGGATCGCTGGAGGACTTTACTTCCGTGTTCGGATGGGAACGGGTGTGGCCCCTCCGCTGTGGCCGCCATACCCTGCGCGATTGCTGTGCAATCGCCTCCGTGGTATTTAAATCTTGCGCTGCCAAAATTTCCGATTATCCTTCCCACGGGATAACCTATGTAAATATTATGGTAATCACAGGATGAACACCGCCGCGGCTACGACAGTTGTCCACTCCCCCTTCTCCACGACCGCGCTCTGAGTAACATTGAAGGTCTTGACTATCTTCCCGCTCATCATGAATATATCTTTCCGTTCGTCATAATCGCGGTCCGGGTCGAAGTCTATCCCAAGCGTCGTCGCCAGCATCGTCGCTGCCAGGTCCTCGGCGTATTCGCCAGCTTCTTTCTCGCTCTGTCCGAAGCTGTGGTGCTCACTCAGGTATCCGTACACATTCCTGTCCTTGGGCACGGCGCAGCCCACAGAAGCTGAGATAAGGCGGTGGGGCTCATTGCTTGCGTTTTCGCTTAGAACACAGAATACTATTTCACCCGGGCTGAGCTCCTTCAGACCCTCCTCACGTGACACTATCTCACAGTGGGGCGGCAGTATGCTGGAGACGCGAACCAGATTGAACTGCTCTATGCCAGCGTCACGCAGTGCCATTTCGAAGGAAGACAGCCTCTCCCTGTGTCTGCCAACACCACGCGTAAAAAACACCCTGCGGGGAATCATTCTCATGTTGGCATTGAGGAGTTTTCTAACGTGTGCAGATATTTAAAATAGCTCAGGGTACGGGATACCCCGCATTTTTCCAGGCCAGAATACCCCCCTCCAGGTAATAGACGTTTGTATAACCCATTTCGCGCAGCGCATTCATGGCCGGGAAGCTCATGGGACCGCTTCTGCAGTACACCACTATCTTCGCTGACCTGTCCTGTGGCAGGAGGTCAGCATGGCGCTTTATCTGATTGTAGGGAATGAAGGCGTCGGTGCCGGGAATGTGCTTCTGCTCTGGAATGTGCACATCCAGCAGGAAGATATCCTCTCCGCTGGAGAGCATCGAATACAGCTCCTCAGGAGTTACCGAGGGGTATGGCTGTTCCCCATCCTGCTGAACACACCCGGCGAACAGCATGGTTGTGGCTGTCAGGAGTATAACTGCCGCTATGTTCATATATGTTCGTCAAATTTTAACATTGTCAAACTGCCTGGCATATATCCAGCGGCTCAGGTACATGAAGGGTGTGTCCATAGCTGCAATTGAGAGCTTTACGATGTACTGCCCCTGAATCATCGTCCCGAGCGGCATGCCTGTGCCGTAGAAGGCAATGGTTATGAAGAGCACTGTATCAACAAGCTGCGAGGTCATTGTGGAGGCGTTGTTTCTCAGCCAGAGATGACGCCCTCCGGTGAGCCGCTTCCAGAAGTGGAAGGCGAGTACATCAAAGTGCTGGGACACGAGGTAAGCCACCATGGAGGCGAGCACTATCCTGGGTACAGGGGAGAACAGCGCCTCGAAGGCCTCCTGGTGCTCCCAGAAGGGTGCAGGTGGGAGGTTTACAGCAACGCCTATGACTGCCACCAGGATGAGATTGGCGTAAAAACCTGCCCACACAGCGCGGTGCGCCTCACGTTTTGAGTAGAATTCTGAGAGCATGTCCGTGAGGAGAAAAGTTACGGAGTATGCCACAACAGCCGCAGGCACGACGAAGCCCGCGATGGTTATTATCTTTACCGCCGTTATATTGGATATAACAACCAGTGAGGCGAAGGTTGCCACAAGGAAACTGCCGCTTCTGCTGCGCCCTGCAATGTAGCTGGCGATGACACAGAAACCGAGGATTAGAAGCACCCATGTCAAGAAGACCTGCATAAAGGTAATCTCCTCCTATGCCGATATAACCTTTTTCCAGGTCCTTATTTTACCGAAAGAGATGCTCGCGGGTGAGGAGTATAAGATGAGATAGGCGGGGGCTATCTCCCTGAGGAGCCGGAGAAATTGAGGATTGGAGCTGCAATTCGCTTTGGCAGGGAGTATAGCTTGATATTTGAAGAATAGATTATAAGCTTCAGAAAATATCAGCTATTTAAACCTTACTATTTCGTTCGAAAGCCTTAAAACGTTTTCGAGTGGTTTATATGGTGGTGATTTCATCAGTATACCAAAAACAATGAGGTGAAATGAATGAAGAAGTGGCAAAAGAGGAAGCTTGAGGATTTAATAAAAAGCGAAAGCAGAGAAGTTGCGATAAGGGCGCTGGAAAACCTCAAAAAGGCGGGACCGGGACCTTTCTGGAAACCCGGGGAGATTGAGGAAGCAATGTGCTTTGTGAAGGGATTTCCAGGGAGGACATAAACATGCCGGGCTGTACAGTGGACGTTTGCTATGGGAATCCTGCGTACTGGGCTAACCAGTCAGTGTGTTATACCCTCGAGTACACCTACGTCAACGGATACGAGCCGCCCTGCACCGACTCCGTAAAATGCTCAAAGCTGAGGTGGAACGCCTATCTCCCAGCCCCTGATGAGCACGATTGCAATCTGCAGTTTCAGGATTACCTATGTTGGGATGGTTATGTTGACCCATTTACAGTTTGGATCAGCAACCCGTGGTGGCATAATGCAATAAAATATCAGGGGAAAATCAGTGACAGAAACGATACTGCTCGAGGCGTTTGGGTTGCTCACGAACTGCTCATAGCTGACAGTTACTCAAATAGAGCCTGGTCCACACGTCCAGTTCCGTGCACCAGTGACGGCTGCACCGTCGATCCCTACAGGTTTGGCAGTTCTCCGACAAAAGGAACATGCTTTACCCATACCTGTGATGTAGATGATGCACCCATTACAAGAGACTGCAATCTCGACAATGCGGGAGACTGTGGATGTAAGCTATACGACAGAGATGAGTCCATGCAGTGCTGTCCTGGAATAGATCCATGCCCACCGGTACCAGACCCGGACCCGTGCCAGTAAACCCTAACTTTTTATTTTATCTGGCCTAAAATATAGTGGGGTAAAGCAAAAATGGAGAGTATAAGAGGATGCCTGTCGCTTCTTGTGATGTTTTCTCTGCTGCTTCAGCTCTCGGCTGCGGATACAGGTATCAGAGTTACTTCTATGGGTTGTGGTGGCGGTCTGTGTCTGGCTGGCATCTACCATGACGGAAAAAGCGGGCTCGCCAAATACGACGGGCACACCTTTAATGTTATCCCGGTTGAAGACCTGAATGAGCCAATAGTGCTTATTGCCTGGAACGGAGAGTATTTCCTGTTGGTGGGAGAAAAGGGGAGGCTGCTGGAGTATGACGGTCATAATTTGAGGGATATTACCTCCCAGCTGGGCTGGGGCTACGGAACGCAGATACTTAAGATTATCCCCAGCGGGGGAAGGTGGCTGATATATGGCGCAAGCATGGCTAATGATGAAACCCTCAGCGCAGTATATGATGGAGAAAGATTTTCAGGAGCTTCCAGAGGTCTAGGCTGGGAGATTGTACCGGTTGGAAAGGGACGGTTCTGGTTTGTGTGCGCCAAAAATAAAGAAAATTATGCGATCTGTGAGTACAGCGGAAAAGAAATAAGAGATATTGCAGATATCCCACCTTCTGAAGTTGACTTTTACAGACTTTACTGGAATGAGGAGTATCTTCTGCTCGTGGGGAATTATGTTGAAAACGGAAGCTGGTACAGCAGACTTGTTGTGTTTAATGGCACCGATTTTAAAGAGGTAAATTACTCCCGCGAACCTGTAACAAAAATTGCCTGGAATGGTAATTACTGGGTGGTCAGCTACTATTCAGGAAACAATTACAGGTTCGGGAAGGTGTATGAAGATAGATTTGTTGACTTAGGTGCTGTGCTCAATACCAGCGCCTCCGCGCTTGTTTGCAATGGCAGCTACTGCCTTGTGTCCTATCGCTGCGGCGGAGTTTATGGATTTAATGGAACACATTTTGAGAATCTCACCGGAAGTTTGAGAGAGGCCGGCGTTGAATGTGCGGATAAAATTGCATGGGGTGGCAATTTCTGGCTGCTGCTCCAGCAGAAGGAACGCGGAGACATGGTTTTGAAATACGACGGCTCGGCCTTCGCTGACATAACGCCACTGCTGAGGAAGGCTTTCACCAGCAAAACTGCTGAGGAGCCTCCTGAATCTCCTCCGGAGAGGAAAGCGGTCTGTGGACCCACAATGCTTATGCTTTTATCTGTTCTGATTATAGTGGCAGGGATAAAGAGAGAGGCAAGATGACAGTAGTTAAGGCGCTTTCCAGGAAAACCACTATTTAAACCCTGCGATTTCGTTCGAAAGGTTTAGAACATTTTCGAGGGGTTTAAATAGCAAAAAGTCTTAAGGGTACGCGAGGGGGCGCCTCTCACAGAAAAAAAAGAGGAGGTGAAGAAATTGAAAGAGTGGCAAAAAGGAAAACTCGAAACAATACTAAGAAAATACGGGAAAGAAAAAGCACTAAAGGCACTTGAGACAGTAAGAGCTATAAATCAGGAGCTTGAATCCAAGGGTGAGGAAAGGACATGGACGGCCGGTGAGATTGAAGAAGCTATGGTGGTGTGCAGAAAATGGCAATAAGCGGGCCTCAGGAGTTGTATGATATTGTCTATGTAACACGCCGTATCCAGAAATACGGTGGGATATGGCCGGATTGTGAGGAAGGGGACACATTTCCATCGGACTGCGGAGGATGCAACGCGGGTAGTAGATGCACACCAAAATCAACCTTTCGTGGAGACTTTTGCGTCTGGGCGTGTAGCATAGACCCGCTGGGAGACTGGCTCAGTGTAATGGAGTGCAGCATACAGATAAAGTACTTTTTCCATGCAACTGCAGAGGCGGACGGCAGGAAACATGATATAATCTGGGAGGCAAACGTAGACCAAACGGGAGCGGTAAACTGGACCTACGCCTGCCTGAGCGGTGACAGGTGCAGCCCACCGAGAGGGACCTACACGCTAACGAACAACGAGAACTGGCTGAAGAGTTGCCCTCCCGACAGGAGCATCGACAGTAGCAGTGATTGCTCGTCAGTACCAAAATACTACAACTTCTGTGATAACCCCAACTGTGGCTGCTTCGCCTGCGACTATGACAGGGCGCAGCATTTTGTGGCCAGGAACGCCTGGTAAAAATGAAGCGCTTTACATTTTTTCTCATTTTACTTTTTATATCCACAGCAGGAGCAGCCGAACCAATGCAAAATCCCTGGCTTATAGTCACCTCAAACGGTTCGATGCTTACCTACAACGGCTCCGACTTCAGCTACGTGACATCTCTAGGTGAGGGTACATATGCTGTGGAGAGCAACGGCAGGTACTGGCTGATTAAAAAGCAGAACATTAAAGGAACAGAATTTTTCATATTTAATGGAACTTATTTGAGAAACCTGACCCAAAAAATCCTGCCACTGCTTAAAGAGCACAATTTGAGAATTAATCACCTGAAGTGGGGAGATGAGTGGCTTATGACCTCAAGCAGCGCAATTGTGGAGCTTGACGAAACCAGAGCTATGGTGCAACCTGCCCCAGCGGGTGTGCGGCTGACAGATGCAGAGCCCTCGTGGAATGGTAACTACTGGCTTATTGCAGGCGCCAAAGATGGAAAGCCGGTTTTACTTAAGTACATAAAGGGGAGCTGGGGGGTGATACCTCTGACCGATGAAATGAAAGGAAGGGTCATGGGCATCGCCTGGAATGGCAATTACTGGCTGATATGTGCTTACTTCTACAGCAAAGAGACAGGTGTTCTTCCAAAAATTTTCAAGTACGATGGCACCCTGGTGGAGATTCCGCTACCAGAGGGAGTATTCAAAAAAGGTAAGTCTGCCGACATTCCTGTGATTGCCACCTGGAATGGGAATGAATGGATTATAGGTGTGGAGAGAGATGGCGTGCTTTTTGAAAAGCTCCTGAGGTTTGACGGCAGAAGCTTTAAAATAGTTCATGAGGTTGGAGAAGGAACACACCCCCTGCTAACGGATGCAAGGATAGGGAAAATCAGGTGCAATTCTGCCTATTGCTTGATATACTTCCAGAACATGCGAGAGATGGGGATTCTGGCAAAGTACGACAAAAATAAATTACTTGTGATGGACAATATCCCGGGTTTTACCAGCTTGATAAGCGACTATGAGTGGAATGGCAAATACTGGCTTATAGGCGAGTATTCCCTCACAGGAGGGGCGATGCTGTTGAGATATAACGGCACCGGTTTTATAAACCTTACAGCTCTCATGGTCTCTGTGCTTCCAGTTGCAATACGTGGCACAGAGAGCGGCAGAATTGTATTTTCCCCTCTATGGGAGCAGGATTTAAAGCCCAGTAAAGGTGTTTGCGGCCCCACGACTATAGTGGTGATATCCCTATTTACCCTGGTTTTGAGGAGACGGCACGGGTGGTAGGCCAATTTTTGTGAAATTATCTTTTTTTATTAAACCCCCAAAGAGAATAGGGCATGGTAATTATTTGACAGGAAGCTTCAGGATTGATGGAAAAACTGTTAAAACCGACATGTTTT
>WANX01000103.1 GCA_015521565.1 Candidatus Hydrothermarchaeota archaeon | reverse complement strand
TCCTCGGGCGCCGGAGCTTTCGGAGGAGGATCCTTCCAGACCTCTCCCCCTATCGGGTATTAGCCCCAGTTTCCCGGGGTTATCCCCGACCCGAGGGTAGATTACCCACGTGTTACTGAGCCGTCCGCCCCTGACTTCCCTCCCGAAGGAGGAAAGCCCGGTCGACTCGCATGGCTTAGGCGGACCCCCATAGCAGTGGCCTCCGGCAGGATCAACCGGAATTAGGATTGGCGGGGTCTCCCTGCTCATGTGTTTTTAACAAGCACCACCAGCCAGGTTTCACCGCTGTCGAGCCTGCATCAGACCCAAGCGATAAGCTTGAGCCCTCATTGCTGTCATCAACCCTCTTCCGAGGGTCTCAAAAGCCACCGCGCTCACGCGCGAAGCTGTGGCGCAGCCAGGATCTCTCAATGCCCTTCATCTCCGGCTCCTCACCATCTCCGGGCATCCGCCGGTGGCTGCGCCCCTTATTATCAGGGGATGTTAACCTCCTATAACCAATTTTGAGTTTTTGAGGTTGATTGATGTGTATTTTATTTTGCGCATGCCGTGTGAAATCAATCTTGTAAGTATCCAGGAGGTGTTTCCATGCTCCCTGAATCACATGTGCAAGGGTTGTTGTAGCTCTAACGCAGGGGCATGCACAGTATCTCCCTAACCCGCATGTCAAAGAAGCGGTTCATATTCGCCGGGCGGATTACACAGGCAGTGTCCACCCCCGCGCCACCTGTGCCGCCCAGGGCGATTACGTCCTCGTGCGGTGAAACCCTGCCGGCATCGCACGCCATTATCGCCACCTCCACGCAGGTTTTGAGCCCCTGCCCGAAAAGCGCGCGGAGTGTTTCTGCCACCACCTCCACGGTGGAAATGCCACCAAAGCGGCGCGAGAAGGAGCGCTCCACACCGCTCAGCGCATGAGTCGCCATAACTATGGGCACGCCCGCCTCCTCCAGCACAATGCGGTTCTCCTCCTCAAGATCAACGCTTCCCGGCGAGGAAAAGCCCGCGTGGTAGGTTACGGCAATTAGTTCCACATCCAGGCCGGAGAATGCCCTCAGCGCCCTGACAGCCGTCGCACCCGTGGCACTGGCCACCACCACCTTCCTCACGTCGCCCTCCCTGAGACGCTCGCCGGCTATGCGGATAACCTCATCTGTGTTCCTCTCGCCAGGAGAATCAAAGTAAACAATTTTCCTCCTCATCGCAAAACCTCCTAAAGCTTTATTACTCCCTGCTGCAAGCTAAACGCAATGCTTGAGATACTCGCCCATTCAGGCCCGGCCCGTCTTGGAATATGGCACTACACCGATAAAAAGATTCCCACCCCCAACTTCCTGCTCAACATAACCCCCCTCACCAGACGCATAGAACATGACATCTACATAGCCCCCCACAGGACGCACACCTCCAGGGAACCCCTGCTTGTGCACTACGGTACCATCGCGGGAAGGGCAAGAATAGGACGCTTCGGAATCCTGCCTTATTCTGGCTTCGGCTTTGACATACCCAGAGAACTGGCAGAAGCTGGCGTCGAAGAAACCCTTGCTCTTGCGGAGCTCTATCCCGGGTACGGTGCTGTGGTGGATGGCGGCAGATATCCCGACCTCAGGGAGCACTGCGCCAGAAAACTATCCAGGCGCGCCCTGCTGTGCATTGCTGGAGGCTCAAAGCTATGCCAGCGACCCCGGCTGCTGGTGGAAATTGTAACACGTATCAGGGAAGCGGTAAAACCCAACACTGTCCTCTACCTGCCCGGTGCACCCCCTGCACTCATGCCTGTACTCGCATACATGGGCGTGGACCTCTTCGACTCCAGTCATGCAATCCGTGCAGCACTTCGTGGGCATTATCTCACCCGGCACGAGAGCTATCCCGTCGACAGGATAAAGGAGCTTCCGTGCAGCTGCCGTGTGTGCATCTCAGGCAGCGCAGAAAGGCTGCGGAACAGCACAAATCTGCTGGTAAAACACAACATCCTCCAGCTCCTTGAGCTTGTGGGAGAAATCAGAGAAAGTCTCAGGCACCGCAGATTTATCAAACTCCTCGAGAGCTGTGCAACCACGTCCCCTCACGCAATGGCGGCCCTCCGCATACTTTACAGGGAAAAATACACCTTTCTTGAGAAATACACACCCGCAATACCTTAAAGAGATGCCGCCAGCTCCTTGAGCACGTTCAGCGCTCTTTTTCCCCTGGGTGTGATCATATATTCCTTGCTGGCGTTCTGATCAACCAGCTGCGCTTCCCTGAGCTGGCGCAGATGGAAGCTCAGCTTTGTCGGGTCGTTCACTCCAAGCCTGCTGAGTATTCTGCTGAAAGATATCCTTCCTTCCGCCTCTATCACCTTGAGCGCATTCCTCCGTATGGGGTTGGCAAGCACCTTAAGGGTGGTCTCAAGCTCTGCCTCCACATCGCCTGACGTAGAAAGAAGCTCCTCTGCAAACTTCGCCTCCTCCAGAACACGCCTTATGGAGGCCTGAATCTCATTTATCTTGAAGGGCTTCGCGATGTAGTCACTGGCACCCCGCTTCATGGCCTCCACGGCGTTCTCAATTGTGGCAAAGGCTGTTATCATTATCACCCTGGTCTTTGGCTTTGTACGCTTCACATGGCTGAGAATCTCCATACCATCCACTCTCGGCATGAGGAGGTCCGTAATAACCACATCATAATTCTCCTTTTCTATCTTCTGGAGCGCCTCCTCCCCGGAGAGTACATACTCCACCTCAAATCCCTCATCGGAAAGTATCTCCGCCAGGGTCTCACATATCTGCCTGTCATCATCCACTATGAGAATTCTGGCCATTCTTCTACCTCATTAAATTATTTTTTAATTTTCAATATTATACTTTTCGCCCTGAGGGAGAACCACAGTGAAGCATGACCCCTCTCCCGGTCGTGAATCAACTTCAATCCTGCCCCCGTGCCTCTCCACAATTCCGTGGGCAATGGCAAGACCAAGCCCTGTTCCCTCCCCCAGCTCCCTGGTGGTGAAAAAGGGCTCAAAAATTCTGGTAAGGTGCTCCTCCGGTATTCCCATACCGGTGTCACATATGCGCACAAAAACCTCACCGTCATTGCTCCAGGTGCTTATTCTGATTTCACCAGCACCGTTTATTGCCTGGACCGCATTTAGCAGGATATTTATGAAAACCTGCCTGAGCTGCAGCTCATCCCCCATAATCGGGGGCACATCAGATAAGCTCTTTCTCACGACGATATCCTTCATCTGCAACTCCAGCTCATCCACCACCCTTTCAATCAGTGTATTGATTTCCACCTGACCAATCCGCGGAGTGACCTGACGGGCAAAATTCAGGAGACTTCTGGCGATTCTGGCGGCGCCCTCCACCTGCTCCTCTATTATCCTCAGCTTTCTTAGCACACTCTCCTCCTTCACCTCCCTCAGCAGCTGTCCCGTGATAAGCGCCACGCTGGTAAGCGGATTATTTATTTCATGTGCAACACCCGCGGCCAGCTGCCCTATGGAAGCGAGCTTCTCCGCGTGATACACCTGCCTCTCAAGCCTCTCCCTCTCCTTCTCCAGAGTTATATCCCTCGCCACACCCATTAGTGCCCTCGCCCTCCCTCCGGCATCCAGGAGCTGTCTGATGCTCAGATATGCGGGAAAAACATCTCCGCTGCTGCGCCTCAGCTCCACCTCCCCGTCGAATCTTCCCCTTTCATCGACTGCACAAAGCACCGTCTCCGCCTGTGAATCTCTGGCGAAGAGGCTTCTGAGATGCCTTCCCACCATCCCTCCCTCCTCATAGGCAAACATTTCCTCTGCACTGCGGTTGCAGGAGAGTATGCGTCCGTCGAAGGAGATGGTGAATATTCCCAGGTCCACTGTATTCAGAATGCTGGAAACAAATTCACTCTGCTCCCTGAGAGCCGCCTCAAAGCGGCGTCTCTCCTCTATGGAGCGCTCCACTATAAAGCCCACAACTGGAAACAGCACAGTGAGAATGAGTATTGTGATGTGCTCGTACAGGTCCTCCACCATATGAAAGCTGAATTGTGTGCCAAAGAGCACATACTCGTAGCCAAAATAAGCTGCCGAGACAGTTATACCAAAAAGAGAGATGCTAATCCCCAGGAGATACCTCCTGACCACGTCTGCCAGACCCATTGTATAATCCGGCAAATCTGGCCTGCACAAAAATTATAAAATCTGCATGCCTTTAAGCTTTCGCCTCATTAAGAGAAAAAACCTCTGCGCCTCTTCGCTGCGGTAGTCTGCATAGGTCCAGGGCAGAGGGCGATACTTTCCCCTGCGATAGAGCAGCGTCACCTCAGCGAAAACACCTCTGCCCAGGTATATCCTGTGGGCACGCGGCTTCCTCGTGGAGAGCACTACGCTGTGCAGCGTCACATAACCAGGGTCGAGGTTTACCCGTCTCCCGTCCGGACCCATCAGGGCACACTCTATTTCCATGCACCTGAGTTTCGCCTCCATCAGCGCGTCCATCTCAATTTCGCCGAACCCCAGAAACAGTTTTCTAAGCTTATTCCCGAACTCCGCCTCGTAGTAGCGGGTGAAGTTGAACTCGAAGACATCGCTCCGCAGCTCTGCAACTCCGAAGGTCCTCTCAAGCATCTCCTGTGCTCTGGCGAGGACTTCTTCCTCTCTGAACATGACCGCAACGAAGAGCATTGCGCGCATCATATCGCTTATCAAATTTGATTATAGACATTAAACTTTGCGGCGAAGGTGTAAAGCTACCGGAGGCAGAGACATACAGACCTTCCTCGACGAGTGGATTGCGGTAAAGCTCAGGGAGAAAGAAAAGCGGGAGAGGGAATCTCAAGAGGCGAGGCCTGCACGATATGTGAGACTGAGGCCGAGGGGTTATCCTCTGCGCGATGTGTCCCGCACCTCACCCCTGAGCATAACCGACGAGCGGCTCTTTGAGATATACGCAAAGGAGCAGTGGCTGGGTGCAACTGTGGCGAAGGGGGACATTCTCTTCGACCAGAGACTGATTCCGGACTATGCCTTCGAAGTGGTTAAGGTTCTCCCCCGCGGAGAGGTTACCATAACCGAGGACACCCGCATCCACGTGGAGAAGCCAGAGCCGGAGCGTCAACCTGTGGCAGGAGTCAGGTTCAGCGACATTATAGGCCATGATGACGTAAAGCGCAAGTGCAGAATTATAATGAAGTACCTCCTGGAACCGAAGCGCTTCGGCGAATGGGCGCCCAAAAATGTGCTCTTCTACGGCCCACCGGGCACCGGGAAAACAATGACCGCCAAGGCGCTGGCAAATGAGACAGAGGCCAGGCTTTTCCTGATCCGCGCCACAGATTTAATAGGCGAATATGTGGGCGACGGGAGCAAGCGCATCCACGAGCTTTACCTCGCAGCCAAGGAGGCCGCGCCCAGTGTGGTGTTCATCGATGAGCTGGACGCCATAGGACTGGACAGGAGCTACCAGAGCATCCGCGGCGACGTGAGCGAGGTGGTGAACGCGCTGCTTACGGAGCTCGAGGGTATTCACGAGAATACTGGCGTCGTGACAATAGCTGCGACCAACAATCCGGCGCTGCTCGACCGCGCTCTGCGAAGCCGCTTTGAGGAGGAGATTCCCTTCAGACTTCCCACGGAGAGGGAGAGGTACGAGATTCTGCGCCACTACGCCGCGAGGCTACCGCTTCGTGTGGAAGCAGATTTGAGGGAGTTTGCGAGGCGCACACCCAACTTCTCCGGCAGAGACCTGAAGGACAAGGTGCTCAAGGTGGCGCTGCACCGCGCCATCCTGGAGGATTCGCCGGTGGTCAGAAAGGAGCATATTGAATACGCGCTCAGACGCATTCCGGTGATGTCCCAGCCGGAGGAGCTGTACGCCTAAAGCTTTTTATCCTCCTTTTCCAAATATTCCTGCGATGAAGATAATCCCGCTTTTGTGCGACTCTCCGCCAGAGCCGGAGGTGCCCAAGCGATACAGAATCCAGCTTATCAACGCCATGAATCTCGCGGGCAGGGAGCACCTGGAGTTTGCACTGGAGCAGGCGAGGCGCGCCTTTGAGCGGGGCGAGAACATCGCAGACGACCTGCTGATGGAGGTGCTGGTGCGCGCCTCGGCGACGAGGCAGATAAAGACCGCACTTGAGAAGCTGGGGGTAGGCAGTACCACGCAGGTGGTCGCCATAGCACAGGAGGTCCCGCAGGAGTTCCTGAAGCGCTACTCCTGCCGGGAGTGCGAGGAGGTGCTTGAGGTCACGCCCGGGAAGTACCGGCGCCTGAAGGAGGTGTACGGCATCTCCGAAGCTGAGATTCGCACCCTCGCCGGAGAGAGCTTCTCAAGCAGAAGAAGGGTGCTCAAGCAGCTTATAAAGGAGCGCATCGCCCTGCTAAATTCTGAGTGACACTAAAGTTTATTAATAAGAGTAATAGAAATATTTCTGATGTTCGAGCTGCCCACGCCTGAAGAGCTCAAGCGGTGCCGCAAGCGCCTGGGTTTGACCCAGACGGAGCTGGCGAGGAAGGCAGGGGTGAGTCAGTCGCTTATAGCGCGGATAGAGGCGGGAGACATAGACCCGCGTCTCTCCACACTGCGCAAAATAGTTGGCGCGCTAAAGGAGAACGACACCCGCACAATACCGGTGGAGAAGATTATGAAGTCACCGGTAATACACGTCTCGCCGGAAGACACGCTGGGCGAGGCCTCCAGGTTAATGGAGAAGCACGGCATCTCCCAGCTTCCTGTGCTTGAGCACGGGGTGCAGGTGGGCAGCATCACTGAGGACCGGGTGCTCAAGGCACTGGACTTCGATGAGCCCGGGAGGATAAGGGTCAAGCGCGTCGCCGAGGTTATGGAGGAGGGGTTCCCCACCATAAGCAAGGACACAGACGTTAAGGTAGTTTCCAGGCTTATTGAGAGCAACCGTGCGGTGCTGGTGGTGGAAAAGGGCAAAGTAAAGGGAATAGTGACAAAGGCGGACCTGCTCAGGCTAATGGGATGATGCGGAAAGCTTTATCTATGCGTCGGAGCTATGCTTAACTCATGGATTTCACCGACCTGAGCTTTGCTCTGGAGGATTTTGTTATTCCGAATGCAACCTATATCGCTGCAACTGCAGGTGCTGTTTTTGTTCTTGCTCTGCTTCTCAGGCGCAGAAGAGGCGGCGATAGGGAGGAGAGGATAGATGTACTCGAGAGGTCGGAGCAGGAAAAGGCGAAGCTGCTGAAGCAGGTTGAAGCCCTGGAGGAGGAGAAGCGCACCCTGGAGGCCGAGCTCACCGGGTTGAGGGAGGAGCTGGAGAGGGAGAGGGAGAAACGCGCCTCCGCCCTGCGGGAAGTGGAGGAGAAGCTCCGTGAGAACGAGCAGGAGCTCATGAAGGTGGGTGCTTTGAAGGACGAGATAGAGCTCCTGAGACGCAGAATAGGGGAGCTGGAGCAGGAGAAGAGGGAATTGGAAGAGAGGTACGTCGCAGAGCTTCAGGCGCAGAAGGTGGAGTTTGAGGTCAGACTGAGGGAGAAGGAGGAGGAAATGCAGGAGGCACTCCGCAACGCCGAGAAGGAGAAGAGCGCCCTGCGGAAGGAGTATGAGCAGAAGATTCTGGAGCTGGAGAGGAACATGGATAACCAGGCACTGGAGCATCAGAAGGCGCTGGAAAGGCTGAAGCATGAATATGAACTGAAGATTAAAGAGCTTGAGGACAGGATGAAGGCAATGGAGAAGGAGCAGGAGGAGAGGGTGGAGGCGCTTAAGGCGGAGGCTGAGAGGGAGAAGGAGGAGGAGCTGGGGAGGCTCAGGGAAGAGATGGTGGCAGAGAAAGAGAGGTATGAACAGCGCATCCGGGAGCTTAAGGAGAAGACCAAGGAGACGGTGCAGAAGGTCATAGAGGACAAGGAGGAGCTTATCAGGTCGCTCCGCGAGGAGGTCGAAGAGCTGAAGAGAAGGAATGAAAAGCTCAGGGAGCAGATAAGGCTTATGGAGATTGAGAGGCTTTAGCTATGGCGGTGGTGTTCTACCTCTATGGGGAAGCCTTCACGCCTGTGCATGTGGTGGCGGTTGCCGTGCCTGCAGCTGCTGCACTGTTCCTGCTTATCCGCCTCAGAGCGGTTAAGAAGAGCGCCGACAGGCTGAGGAGGAGGGTTGAGGATATAGACAACGAGAAGGCCAGGCTCTTCTCCGAGAAGGAGGCGCTGGAGAGGGAGGTGGAGGAGCTTAGAGAGAGACTTCAGAGGCTGGAGAGGGAGTACGGCGAGAAAAGGGAGGAGCTCGAGGCCAGAGAGAAAAGCATCGGGGAGAAGGAGAAGACCCTGGAGGAGGAGCTGCTTAAGGTAAGCGCGATGCGGGATACAATAGAGATGTACCGCGAGAAGGTGGCTCAGCTTGAGGGGGAGGTCTCCAAACTGAAGCGCGAGGCTGAAGAGCGGGAGGAGGAGTGCAGGCGTGAGCTGGAGGAGGCGAAGAAAAAGTTTGAGGAGCAGTCCAGGGAGATTAAGTCCAGGGCAAAGGAGATAGTTTCAAGGTTTTCTGAGGAAAAGGACGCAAAAATAAGGGAGCTCGAGGAGGAGAACAGGAAGCTTAAGAAGAGGGTGGAGGAGCTCACAAAGAGGCTTTCGCTGTGGGAGTCGGTGGAGGATCTATGAGGCTTGCGGCTGATTTTTCTGAGCTTGCAGAGGAGGGCAGGAAGCTGCACAACCGCGACTACGTGGAGCTTGCGTCGAGATACAGGGACTGGAGCCTGAGGGCACTCAACTCGCTGATTGAGCTCTTCGGAAGGGACTCTGAGCTGACCCGCGACTTTATTAACGACAAAGTCATGGCGGAGGAGCTCATCTCAAAGCTCGCCTCGCGCGGCGCACTTTCGGGGGTGTCGCGCTTTTTGAGCTCAGATGCGAGGAGGCTTCGCCTTCTTCTTGACAGGCAGGTGGCGATCCTTACCGCGGCTTCCGGCGCGGCTGAGAGCGAGGTGCTCAGGCTTAAGAAGAGGCTGAAGCAGAGGATACTTCTCGACCTGCTCCGCAGCGCGGGCAGGCTTCTGGAGCGCGGACTCAAGGACCCGGCGGCGGTGCTGTGCGGAGAGGTGCTGCTGGAGCTGCTCCGCGGGAGGTGCGAGGCTAAGGGCGTGGACTACTCGCTCACCGATTCTCCGACGACGCTGCTGGCGCTGCTCAAAGAAAAGGACGAAGACGTGGCAAGGTTCGAGGGCCTCGCCGCCGTAAGTGAGGCCGCCGCAGAGGGGAGCTTCTTTTCATATACCAAAAGCGACGTGCAGCGCATGCTTGAGGAGCTGAGGGGAATTATTGAGGATGACTCAGGGAACGAGTCGGACTAAGCGCTGGGTTCCGCTTCAGGGGCTCTGGCCTCTTTAATAAGGGCTACTACCTCGTCATCCGACAGCAGCATTCCTTTCTTCTGCAGGGATTCTCTGGCTTCTTCAATTCTCTCCATAACCTTTCCTGGATTTATCTTTTTGACGACTATGTACTCTCCAATTCTCCAGATAAGCACCTTCTCTTCAGGATTTATAATATCCTTCAGTCTTGTGATTTCTGCAACCATTTCAACACCCCAATTCACACCTAAGGGTAAGGTTAACTTTGCTCAGAATTCCTCTCCTCCCTCGCCTTTTCAAGCACCCGCTCCACCAGCTGGGGGGCTAAGCCTATGTAGTTCTCCGGCTTGAGCGCCTCCTCTACCTCCTCCTCGCTGAGGTAGCGCCTCACCTCCTCGCTTGCCTTGAGAACCTCCGCGTAGCTTTTGCCCTCCTTCCATGCCTTAAAGGCAAGCATGCGCAGCAGCTCGTGCGCCTCCTGGCGGCTCATTCCCCGCTTCGTCAGCCTTATCATAACCGCCTCCGCCAGGTTGAGTCCGCGTGTCAAAGCGAGGTTGCGCCTTATGTTTTCTTCGTGCAGCTCAAGCTTCGCAAGTATCCGCTTTGCCCGCTTCAGCATCTCATCCAGCAGGATAAAGGTCTCGGGGATAATCACGCGCTCTGCACTCGAGTTGGTGAGGTCGCGCTCGTGCTCAAGCGCAACATTCTCCAGCGCGACGAAGAGGTTGCTCTTCACCACCCTGGCTAAGCCGCAGATGTTCTCCGCGTTTATCGGGTTGCGCTTGTGCGGCATGGTTGAGCTGCCCACCTGCTTCTCCTCGGCGAAGGGCTCGCTCACCTCGGCTATCTCGGTGCGCATGAGGTTGCGGATTTCTTTAGCGATCTTGTCCAGCGTCGCGGCGATAAGCGCAAGAATCGCAAAAAGCTCGGCGTAGCGGTCGCGCTGCACCACCTGCGAGCTCACCAGCGCGGCTCTTAAGCCCAGCTGGCGCATAACCTCAGCCTGAAGCTCCATGCCGCGCTCTCCGAAGCCCGCCATTGTGCCCACGGCTCCGCTCATCTTGCCCACCAGCACGCGCTTCTTTGCCTCGCCTATGCGCTGCAGGTGGCGCCTCACCTCGCGAGCCCAGATTGCGAACTTTAAGCCGTAGGTTATTGGCAGCGCGTGCTGACCGTGGGTTCTTCCCACCGCTACGGTGCGCTTGTGCCTCTCCGCAAGGCTGAGCAGGATGCCCTCCAGCTCGTAGAGGTCCTCCTCCACTATTTCCAGAGCTTCCTTGAATTGAAGCGCGTTGGCGGTGTCTATTATGTCGTAGGACGTTGCGCCAAGATGCACGTACTTCCCCGCGTCGCCGCACTGCTCCGCAAGCGCCTTAACCACAGCCATAAGGTCGTGGCGAATCTCAGCCTCGATCTCCTTCACCCGCTCGAGCTTGACGTAGCGCGTGCTCGCCTTTCTTGCGATCTCCTCAGCCGCTTCTTTGGGGATGTTCCCCAGCCTCGCGTGGGCTTTTGCCAGAGCAGCCTCAACATCGAGAAGGCGCTGAAGGCGTGCCTCCTCCTCGAAGATGCGCTTCATCTCCTCGCTGCCGTACCGGAACTCGATGGGGTGCACGGCCATGGTAAAAGCAACGCAGTTGGGGGTTATAAATATTTCCGCATACGAGGAGATTATTAAACAGGTAAACTAAAACACGTACGCAATGCCTTATATAAAAATCGGCTAAAGGTTAAGATTGCCATCAGGTGAGGTGGTGCAATGTTAAGGCTTCAGAAAGCAATGATAATGACCGACGTAAATGTGGACGGCGCTCACATACGCACTCTCCTGCTCACCTTCTTATATCGCTGGGGGGGTTGCAGTGCCACAGGAGGGCGTTGTCCTCGATAAAAAGACATTCCGTGCATTGTCATCGGATACCAGGATTAATATCCTGAAGGCTCTCAAAAGCAAAAGGATGAATGTATCCGAAATTTCAAGGGAGCTTGGTATAAATAAATCCGCGGTGTTGAATCATCTGAATAAAATGGGTGAGGCGGATCTTGTCCACAGGGTTGAATCGGAAAATCAGTTTGTATACTATGAGCTCACAGAAAAGGGGAAGCGCATTCTTAAATCGGAATTAAGGGTGAAGATAATCCTCTCTATTGCAGCGGTGTCCTTCCTCTTAGGGGGCATCCAGATTTACAGGTATGCTGAAGGCATGCTGCTGCCGCCAGAACTTCAGGTTAGAGCGAAGCCGTTTGAGCTGCTTGTGGGAATTGCCCTGATTTCCGCCGCCATAATGCTGCTCTACTACTCACATCGAATCAGAAAATTTTACAGAGAAGCTGTTGAATAGCCGTTAAATAGATTAAAAAACATCCAGCAACGATTGTGCATCCTATTTTCTCTTCAATATTTAAACCTT
>WANX01000102.1 GCA_015521565.1 Candidatus Hydrothermarchaeota archaeon | reverse complement strand
GAAGCTTAGCCCTCGCATCTATGACAGAGCCGCACAGCACGCAGCGCTTTGCCTCAGAATTACCTCCGCTCATCTCTCGCCTCTACCTTGCGCTGAGGTAACATTCGCAAAGGTTGCACTACGCCAGCGGGTCACGCTCTTTAAGCCGGGAAAGGATTACGTCAGTATCGAGGTACACGCCTCTCAAGCCTCTCCTTTATCATTTCATAGGCGTACTCTCCCCCTCTCTTGTGGACCCTGCCCTCCACCAGCAAGAGCAGACGTGCGCCGTACCTCAGTGCTTCCGCGCGGGAGGAGAACATCCCACATATAAAATACCATTCAATGTTGCACCCGCAGTTGTTAACCTTGCAGCCTATTATATGGCAGAGGCGTTTTCCCCCGCAGACAGGGATGTGCTCCGCAGCTACGCCGCCTTCCTGACAAGAGTTGAGAAGGCGATGGAAGAGCTGAGGAAGCGGCTCTCAAAGAAGCTGGGGCTTGTTCATGCGAGCGAGGTGCGCAGCGGAAGGGGCTACGTTTACTTCTGCTCCCTCCGCAGCAATGCCGAGCTCTGCCCCGGATTAAGGTACGGGGAGGACTTCATACTCAAGCCGGTGCTCTGGATAGCCACGAGAGCGCAGCTCGAGGCGGTGGGTTACGCTCGAGACGAGGAGTTTCCTGACTACTACGTAAAGGAGGGTGAGCTTTCGGAGGACTTCTTCAAAAAGAGCTTTGAGGAGCAGCTTCAGGAGCTTGAAAGCTTCTTTGCCGGGGAGCTGCGCAGGCTGAGGCTCCTCGGGATTATAGACGAGTTCTCATCCACGGCGATGGGCTGAGCCTGCGACACGTATCCTGAGCTTTGTCAGGTCCTCCTTAATCTCCGCATCAAAGCCCATGCCCTTGAAGACCTCTTCTAAGAATATCTTCACAAACTTCTTTGCCGTATCTGAGCCGAATACAAGGGTGAACTCATTCTCATAGCTCCTGCTCAGTGTGAAGAAGTTGCACGCCTCCAGGCGCATTATAACATCGCGCGGAGACTTTATCTTTCCCTGGAGCTGCTCCGCATGGGAGCGCGCTACTCGGCGGTGGTCCTCCCAGAACTTCTCCTGCTCGGGGCACTCCTCTATGAGCCTGAGAAACTGCTGCCAGTGGTCAACATCCAGTATAATGTGCTCTCCCCCCGCAAGCATGTCGATGTAGAGGTCCAGCTTCTCCCTCTCCACGCTTCGATGCTTGCTGTGCTCGGCGTATATCCTGAGCGCATTTCTGAATATCTCACTCTGAGACAGCCGGGTCTCTCTCTTGAGCTTTTCAAAGAGCTCCGCACTCTTAGCATCCAGGGCGATGGTAACCCGTGTTGGGACCTTCATCACACTTAATTCTCATTCTGATTTAAAAATATTTATGGTTCACATCTTCCGGGAGGAGTGTGTGGCACTTTTATGAAAATTTCTTAAATTTTATGAAAACTTCTTAAATTTTGATACTTTTTCTCAAATATATTTT
Organism: Candidatus Hydrothermarchaeota archaeon; assembly: GCA_015521565.1. Lineage (GTDB taxonomy): Archaea > Hydrothermarchaeota > Hydrothermarchaeia > Hydrothermarchaeales > BMS3B > Pyrohabitans. Next base: position 4,863 of record WANX01000102.1, on the reverse strand, counting down.
TATATCCACCTATCGTAAAATTGCACGTAAAATTACCAGGAGGTAGAGAAAAAGATGATGAAAAAGCTGCTGTCTGGTCTTGTGGCCCTAACGGGTGTCGCTGCAGTGTATGCAGAGGAGGCGGCAGAGATAAACTCCGGCGACACAGCGTGGCTCCTCGTCGCAACGGCGCTGGTAATGCTCATGATCCCCGGCGTTGGATTCTTCTATGGTGGCATGGTCAGGGCCAAGAATGTGCTCTCAACAATCATGCTTGTCTTTGCAACGCTGGCACTGGTCAGTGTTCAGTGGGTGCTCTTCGGTTACAGCCTCGCCTTTGGCAGCGATATCTCGGGGTTCATAGGCGGACTTGACTACCTGGGGCTGAAGGGCGTAGGCATGGAGCCGAGCGGCACAATACCGCACCTGCTCTTCATGATGTTCCAGGGGATGTTTGCAATTATCACCGTCGCCCTGGTAGCAGGCGGTATAGTGGAGCGGATGAAGTTCAGCACATGGCTTATTTTTGCACTCCTGTGGGCGACCCTTGTGTACTCGCCGATAGCCCACTGGGTGTGGGGCGGCGGCTGGCTCGGTGAGCTCGGTGCCCTGGACTTCGCGGGCGGCACGGTTGTGCACATCAACTCCGGTATTTCAGCCCTCGCTTTAGCGCTTGTGCTGGGTGCCAGGAAGGGATTCGGCAGCGTCAGCATGGAGCCGCACAACATTCCCATGACAGTACTCGGCGCTGTGCTGCTGTGGTTCGGCTGGTTCGGGTTCAACGCTGGCAGTGCCCTCGCCGCTGACGGTATCGCAGCACTCGCCTTTGTAAATACGAACACCGCAACCGCGGCTGCGGCGCTCACCTGGATGCTGCTCAGCTGGCGACACCGCGCACCCAGCGTGCTGGGCATAGCCACAGGTGCAGTCGCAGGTCTGGTGGCAATTACCCCTGCAGCCGGCTTCGTTACACCTCTTGCCTCAATAGCAATAGGCATCGGCGCAGGAATAGTGTGCTACTACGCACTGCTCTTCAGGATGAAGAGGAACATCGACGAGAGCCTGGACGTGTGGGCGGTACACGGCATGGGCGGCACCTGGGGTGCAATTGCCACCGGCATATTCGCCAGCGTTGGTGCAACCGGGTTGCTCGCCGGCAATCCCTCGCAGGTGGTGACGCAGCTCGTGGGCGTTGTGGCAACCTGGATATACGCCTTCGCCGTGACCTATGTGATTGCCAAGGTGCTGGATGCCACGCTTGGCTTGAGGGTCAGTGAGGAAGAGGAAGACGTGGGCCTGGACATAGCCCAGCACGGCGAGCGTGCTTATGCGTGAGGTGATGGCGATGAAGAAGATAGAGGCGGTCATCCGCCCGGAGAGGCTGGACGTTGTTAGAGAGGCACTGGACGCAAAGGGGTTCTCGGGCATGACAGTGACCCAGGTGGAGGGCCGCGGAAGACAGAAGGGCATTACGCTACAGTGGCGTGCCGGCGAGTACCGGGTGGAGTTCCTGCCCAAGGTTAAGCTGGAGATTGTGGTGAACGACGAGGACGTGGAGCAGGTGGTGGACATAATCTGCGATGCCGCCGCTACTGGCAAAATCGGCGACGGCAAGATATTCATCCTGCCCGTAGATGACGTGGTGCGCGTAAGAACAAAGGAGCGTGGAAAGGACGCCATATAAGGCGTCTATACCTCTCTTTTTTGATTTTCATAAAAGCTGCTGTTTTTATCTTATCAAATAAATATTTAAATTGTACTGGTCAATTCATCCAATAAGGAGGTTGCTGGAAATGATGAGAATTGAGGCAATAGTGAGGAGAGAGAAAAAGTGGGAAGTTGCCGGCGAACTGATGCGTGCCGGGATACCCTATACACTGTTTGACGTTGAGGGTATAGGCGGGCAGCTGGGTGTAACCCAGGTTGAGGGCAGGAGCTTTCAGTACCCCTTCCACGAGAAGTCAGCCTTCATAATTGTGGTACCTGAGGAGGATGTGGACAGGGTTTGCAGGGTTATAGTGAACTCTGCATATACGGGCAGACCGGGTGACGGCAAGATATTCGTCTCGGAGGTGAAGAGGTCAATAAAAATAAGAACCGCCAGATAATACCATAAAGTATTACTTTTTCTTGTTTTGTATTAATTTTTATGAACTCTTAATAATTTTGCATAAATAGCATTAATTTTTCTCAAATATGTTTATATATCATCTAACATAATAGATATCCAAAATTACAGGCCAGGAGGTAAAAAGGATGCAGATGCAGAAGTATGCGATAGTTCAGAAGGATAAGGAGAGCCTCGCCATAGTGCCGAACACGCCAACCGGCCTCGTCTCACCCGAGCTGCTGCGCAGGGTGGCGGATGTGGCGGAGAAGTACAAGGCGCTGGTGAAGCTGACAAACGCCCAGCGCTTTGCTCTGGTGGGCTTCAGTCAGGACACGCTGAGCAGGGCGGTGGGCGAGCTGGGCATACCCCTCGCCACCGCGGCAGGCAGCTTTGTCAGAAGCGTCAAGGCATGCCCGGGCACGGCCACCTGCAAGCTGGGCAGGCAGGACTCCCTTTCGCTGGGGATGGAGCTGGACAAACGCTACCACGGCAGGGAGCTGCCCTCCAAGTTTAAAATTGCTGTGAGCGGGTGCCCCAACTCATGCGCAGAGTCTGCGGTGGTGGACCTGGGCATAATAGGCGTAAAGGACGGCTTCAGGGTGCTCGTGGGCGGCAGCGCAGGCGCGAGGCCCAGGATAGCTGATGAACTTGCAAAGGTCAAAACCCAGGAGGAAGTGCTGGAGCTGGCGGACAGGGTGATAGATTTCTACGCCAGAAATGCAAAGCGAGGTGAGCGCCTGGCGAGACTTATAGAGAGGCTTGGCATAGAGGAGTTCAGGCGTCAGGTGCTGCCCAACGGCAGCAACTGAGCCTGCCTTTTTTAATCCTCTTTTTTATTCTCATTCCGGGTATTCTCAGCGAATCTCAGCCTGAGCTTTGAGTAGTCCTCCCTGACCTCAACCTCAATCCCCATGCCCGCGAACACCTCCTCCAAGAAGGTCTTTATGAACCTCTTTGTAACCTCGGAGCTCAGCACCAAGGTGAAGTCCCTATCCGAGCTCCTGCTCAGGGTGAAGAAGTTGCACGCCTCCAGGCGCCTCAGAACCTCCGCAGGGGGAATGCAGCGCTGCCTGAACTGCTCCGCATGGGAGCGCGCTACTCGGCGGTGGTCCTCCCAGAAGGCTGAGTCGTTAGCGCTGTTCAGCTCCCTGAGGAAGAGAATCCAGTGGTCTATGTCAAGAATCACGTGCTCTCCGCCCGCGAGCATCTCGTAGTAGAGCCTCGCCCTCTCGGGGTTGAAGTCGTACCTCATCTCCTCAAGGTGCTCAAAGTGGCTCCTCAGCGCCTCCCTCACTATCTCGGAGTGGCTCTTGCCGCTCAGCCTCTTGTACTTCCTGAGCAGCTTCTTCATATCAGCGTCGATGGAAATGGTAAGTCTCTGCTTTTCACCCATGCAGGTATCTCTTTGAGGAAGTCAATATAAAATTATTTAAGCAAATTTAGGATTTTCTATGAAAAATTCATAAAAATGCTTAATACTTATTTGGCATGCACAACATTGATTATATAAGCGTAATAATGCGTATTTTTTCATTTTATTTCTCAAATAGCTTTTTATATCCCAGTATGGCTTAAAATAGACGTAAAACCACATGGAGGTATGTGTGTGAGGCAGATAGCCTTCTACGGCAAGGGTGGAATAGGCAAGAGCACCACGCAGCAGAACGTGGCTGCGGCGCTTGCCAAGATGGGCAGGAAGATAATGGTGGTGGGCTGCGACCCCAAGGCGGACTGCACCCGCCTGCTGCTGCACGGGAAGCGCCAGGCGACGGTGCTGGACACGCTGCGCGAGGTTGGGCCGGAGAACATAAAGCTTGAGAAGATAATGAGCGAGGGCTTCGCCGGCATAAAGTGCGTTGAGTCTGGCGGTCCAGAGCCGGGCGTTGGCTGCGGCGGCAGGGGTGTGATAACCGCCATCCAGACGCTGCAGGACCTGGGGGCGTACAACGGCGACTTAGACTACGTGTTCTACGACGTTCTCGGCGATGTGGTGTGCGGGGGCTTCGCCATGCCCATACGCGAGGGGTATGCCAGGGAGATCTACATCGTTGTCTCGGGGGAGTACATGGCTCTCTACGCCGCCAACAACATCTGCAGGGGGATACGCAAGTTCGCCAGCAGGGGCTATGCACGCCTGGGCGGCATAATCTGCAACTCCCGCATGGTGGAGAACGAGCGGGAGCTGGTGGAGGAGTTCGCCAGGAGGCTGAACACGAAGATGATTCACTTCATCCCCCGCGACAAGGACGTGCAGCGGGCGGAGATAAACAAGAAGACGGTGATAGACTGGAACCCCGAGGTCAACCAGGCGAAGGAGTACCTTGAGCTCGCCCGCAAGATTGAGGAGAACCAGGACTTCACCATACCCACGCCCATAACCATTGACGAGCTTGAGGAGCTCATGAAGGAGTACGGTGTGGAGGATTAGGAGGCAGAGCAATGAAGATGATAAGGGCTATCGTGAGACCCGAGAAGGCTGAGGATGTTGCCGAGGCTCTGGCAGAGGCTGGTTTTCCTGCGCTGACTAAGATGGACGTGTTCGGCAGGGGAAAGCAGCGGGGCATCCGCATGGACGAGGTTTACTACGACGAGCTTCCCAAGACCATGCTCATGCTTGTGGTGCAGGATGAGGAGGCAGAGAAGGCGGCGAAGGTGATAGTGGAGAGCGCCAGAACGGGCAGCATAGGTGATGGCAAGATATTCATCACCGAGGTGAGCGGCGCCTACACCATCCGCACGGGCGAGCCGACGCTTTGAGGTGGTGAGAGTGCAGG
>WANX01000101.1 GCA_015521565.1 Candidatus Hydrothermarchaeota archaeon | reverse complement strand
GTGAGCGGGCCCGGCGGGATTTGAACCCGCGATCTACAGCTTTCGCCGCCGCAGGCTGTTGGTCTTTCCAACCCGCGGCTTAGGAGGCTGCCGCCTTGTCCAGGCTAGGCTACGAGCCCTACCGCGAGCACTGAAATTCCCGTTTTTAAGAATATCTAAAGGATAAGCTTTTATTCCAGGATGCAGATTTTAACCCATGGCGGAGCTGGAGCTCAACGGCATACCCGTGGAGGACACCTACTGCGAGGCCTTCGACGGGATTTTTGTGAGGATGATAATCACCGCAAAGAGGGAGCGCTACCTGCGCAGAGCCGCCTTCGGCGCCACCTGCCTGCCGAGCACCGTGGTGGGCAGAACCGAGGGTGGTGTGGAGGCATGGCTGGCGGAGGACGAGACGCCCGACGGGAGGATGGGCGCACTGGTGCAGGTCTGGGGCATAGCCGGCGGGAAGAAGGCCCTGGAGAAGTTCGAGTACGAGCTATCGCTGCGCATCCGCCAGGGTGTGCTCGTTGTGCCGACAACGCGAATCTTCAACGCCTGGCATGGGGAGGAGTACATAGACACCATGCGCCGCGTGGGGCACTGCGGGGACGGCTACGAGAGTGTTGAGAGGCGCTTCGGCAGGGAGATGATCAATGTGCCCCTCATGATGGGGGAGTGGCTGATTGAGCGCCGCCTGGGCGTTGGCAAAGGCGTCGCCGGCGGAAACGTGTGGTTCTTTGCGAGCAGCGAGGATGCCGCCCTCGAGGCGGGGGAGCGCGCCGTCGAGGCAGTGGCTGGCGTAGAAGGCGCGGTCACCACCTTCGACGTGTGCAGCGCTGGCTCCAAGGTGGAGACCCGCTACCCCGAGATAGGCCCGACCACGAATCACCCCTATTGCCCTACGCTGCGCGGGAAGATTCCGGACTCCCGCGTGCCCGAGGGTGTGGTCTCTATACCGGAGGTGGTTATCAATGGAATTAGCCGTGAGGCGGTTGAGCAGGCGATGCTCGCAGCAATGCGCGCGGGAAGTGAGGTCGCCGGAGTGGTGAGGATAAGCGCCGGCAACTACGGAGGCAAGCTCGGAAGGCACAGGATTTACCTGAGGGAGCTTCTTAAAAGGCAGTAGCAGGCAGCTTTACAGAAGATTCCTGCGTCAGTTATTATTCCAATTGGTTTCGTGTTGAAGCGAGCGCCTGAACACATAATTAATATCCCTCAAACAATCGCTGCGCAAGCACTGCGGGCAAGCCTGCACGCATTATCTCGCGCGCCACTCTCGAGATATCGTACTCCACCCTCACTATCTCAACTTCAAGTGTGGCAATGTTTACGGTTGCGAAGCTTGCCCTCGCATCGCCATCGCGAGGCTGACCCACGCTTCCGGGGTTGAGTACAAGCGCATCGCCGACCCTGCGCCAGAAGGGGATGTGGGTGTGTCCCATGGCCAGGATGCGCCTTCCGGCAAGCCTGAGGAGGGCGGAGAGCACCTCGTCGGGATAGTCCGGGAACACGTACTCCTCAAGCCTCCGGCGCGGGCTGCCGTGCACCGCATAGACCTGGTTCTTAATCTCCAGAGGCAGAGAGGCCAGGTACGCGAACTCCTCTTCGCTCAGCCGCTCCCGTGTCCAGAGTATAGCCCTTGCAGCCACGGGATTGAACCAGCTCACGTTGCCTGTGAGCACGGCGTTGTCGTGGTTTCCCATAACCGAGGCGATGCGCCTTTCCTGAAAAAGCTCTATCACCTCTCTCGCGTAGGGGTTGTAGCCCACCACGTCGCCCAGATGCAGAGTCTCTGCCTCCGGCAGCTCATCCAGCACAGCCTCCAGTGCTGGAAGATTTCCGTGCACGTCAGCGATTAAGTTCAGCCTCGCCACGGATATGCTTTTATTCCGCGGGGACATAAACCTTTTTGAATTTTACAGCATCGTTGCAAAGAGATAGCCTGTTGCATAGCCAAGCGCAGCACCTGCGAGCACATCGCCGGGATGGTGTTTTCCAAGGTAGAGGCGTGAGAGCGCAGTTGCAATCGCGAGAATAAGCGCCTCCTGATAAAGTCCCGGTAATAGCTCCCGCACAAGCGCAAGTGCGGTAAAGGCAAGCTGAACGTGAGCGCTGGGAAAGGAGTAGCGCTGTACTCCTATGTAGAACCTCCGGCTTCTGCAGTCTATTTCCCGGGGCCTTTCCCTCCTGAATAAAAGCTTCAGCAGGGTGTTTATCGCAAAGCTCAGCACCATTGCGGCGGTGCTGAGCAGGATTTTCTCTGGGTCAGAATTCACAAGGGCGTAGCAGGAGAGCACCAGCCACAGCAGCAGTATTCCGCCGGATATCAGCGCATCCAGGGAGAGCATTTCAGCCTGAGAATACCTTCTCAGCCGCAGCCACGCCTTTACCGGGCTCCAGCTGGTGTCCGGCCTTTTTGAGCACCAGCTCCAGAGCCGAGAGCACCTGAACAAGGTCGGCAAAGGTGACGTTGCCCATATGCCCTATTCTGAAAATCTTGCCCTTCAACTGTGCCTGCCCTCCGGCTACGAGTATGCCGTACTCTCTTTTGAGCACACCCCTCACGTCGTCATCGCTCAGGTGAGGGGGGATCTTAATTGCAGTCACCGTGTTGCTGGCGCAGTGCTGCTCTGCAAATAGCTCCAGATTCATGGCCCTGGCCGCTTCTCTGGTGGCTTTTGCAAGCCTGCGATGGCGCTCTATTCTGGCCTTTAAGCCTTCCTCTTCAATCTTTTTGAGTGCTGCGCGGAGTCCATAAATCAGCGTTACCGACGGTGTAAAGGGAGTGGTGCCCCTTGCCAGCGCTTTTCTGTACCTCGCCAGGTCAAGATAGTAGGCTCTTCTGCGCGTGTTGTTTGTGATTACCTCCCATGCACGCTCGCTCACGGCCACGAAGCCCAGCCCGGGTGGTGCGGCCAAGCACTTCTGCGAACCCGTAATGCACAGGTCTATGCCCCACTCGTCGGTTCTCACATCGTCGCCGCCGACGCTGGTGATGCAGTCCGCGATGAAAAGAATATCATACTCCCTGGCGAGTTTGCCAACCGCACGGGCATCGTGGAGCACGCCGGTGCTGGTTTCGTTATGGGTAAGTGTTATCGCCACGGCGTTACTCTCGGCGATAGCGCTTTCCACCTGCTCCACGGCGAAGGTGCTGCCCCACTCCACGTCTACCCTCTTAACTTCAGCTCCGAAGGCACTGGCAATCTCCGCAAGGCGCTCTCCAAATTTGCCACCGGTTATGGAGACCACTTCGTCCCCTTCTTTGATGACACTCGCCACAGCTGCCTCCATGGCACTTGTACCAGAGCCTGTGATTATCGCCACCTCGTTGCGTGTCTGGTACACCTCCCTGAGGAGACGCCAGCATTCTTCCAGCACCTCTTCAAAGTCAGGGGTGCGGTGCCCCATCATGGGCCTCGCCATCGCGAGAAGAACCTCACTGTCAAGCTCTACAGGTCCTGGAATAAGAAGCTTTGTCCTTTTCAACCCGATACCTCCATAATCGCATGTGGGTAAAAGGTAAACCCCGCAGATTTAATAAAGGTTTCTGCGCGGTAGAGTATGCTTCTGCGAAAGTTTTAAGATTGCTGAGGTTCAGTTTTCAGGTGGTTTGCATGTACGCAATACTCGGCTGCGGCACCGCTGGCTACCTGGCGGCGAGCAAGCTTCAGGAGCAGAAGAAGAAGCTCGTAATAATTGACAGGGATGAGAAGAGAATAGAGGCGCTCAAAGAGAGGAATTTTGAGAAGGTGATAAAGGGTGATATCACCAGCCCCGAGACCCTCCAGGCGGCTGGTGTGCAGAATGCAGAGGCTGTGCTGATACTCACCACCGATGTGGAGCTCAACAAGCGTGCTGCAGCGGCCGTAAGGAAGCTGAGCAGAGATGTGCCAATTATTCTGCGTGCCGGAAAGGACAGCAGTGCAGAGGAGTTCAGACCCCTTGATATAGATGTTGTTATATACCCCACGATTATTGTGGCCGATGAGGCCATAAAGTCGCTAAAAGAGCTGGGGCTCAGGAAGAAGCTGCGAACACTCAGGAAGATAATAGAAAACGCACCTAAGGGCGTGGCGATAGTTACGCAGGACAATCCAGACCCGGACGCAATAGCGAGCGCTCTTTCACTAAAGCGTATTGTGGAGGAGTTCGGAAGTAAGGCGGATATAATATACGGCGGTGAGATAGGGCACGAGGAGAACCGCGCACTGGTGAATCTGCTGGGTATAACCATGATTCCCATTGCAAAGGTGCGTGACCTGCGGGGATATTCCAGGATTGCTCTAATAGAGAGCTCCATACCTGGAGAGAACAACTCCCTGCCCAAGAATATAAATCCAGACATTGTTATAGACCATCATCCTGTGGATGAGAGCAGGGTAAAGGCGGCCTACAGGGATATACGTCCCGAAATTGGTGCTACTTCCACTATACTCACCGAGTACCTCACCCACCTCGATATAGAGATTACACCAGAGCTCGCTACAGCACTGCTCTACGGTATTAAAACGGATACCAACGACTTTACCAGGGGCACAACCAGCGATGACCTGCAGGCGGTGGCTCTGCTCTATTCCAGGGCAGATCACGACCTGTTGCTGAAGATTGAAACTCCTCTCATGTCCGCAGAGACCCTGGATGTGCTTAGCGAGGCGATACGCAACAGGAAGATTAGAGGCAGCTTTCTGCTGACGAATGTGGGCTTTATCCGGGACAGGGATACACTGCCCCAGGCGGCTGACTACCTCCTCCGCCTGGAAGGAATTTCTACCGTCCTGGTTTATGGTATAGGCGGTGAGGTAATTCACATCTCCGGCAGAAATAAGGACATACGAATAAATCTGGGTGAGGTGATGCAGAAGGCCTTCGGAAATATCGGCAGCGCAGGCGGGCACGCCACCGCCGCGGCGGCGAAGATACCCCTGGGAATATTCGGAGGGGTGAAGGATAAGGAATCCCTGCTCAGACTGACGGAGGAGGCGATTACCGACAGGTTCTTCAAGGCGGTAGGTCTGGAGGAGAAATAGCTATTTGAAGCTTTCCAGGCTTCTGTTTTTGATTCTGGAAAGGGTACGCCAGGTGGTTCTTACAAAGGGTGGGAGTGAGGAGAGGTTTTCTTTCAGAAAGGCCACTGTGCGCGGGTCTCCTGGATATCCGCTGCCGAAGTCGCCGTACTCCTGCTTCAGCTCCTCAAGGCTGCGGTCACGCACCACCTTTGCTATTATTGATGCGGCGGAAACTATTGGATACCGCCGGTCTGCACGATGCTCTACCACCAGTTTGCAGGAGACGTTGCCGAGCATGTGAATAAATTTTTGAGTGCTGCGGCCTACACAGTCTATGTAGGCCACTTCCGGAGAGAAGCGATGTATGAGGCTGAGCATGGCACGCGCTTCCATTTGATTCAGCGATTCTCTGCGCCTGTGCCTGGAGTCTATTTCCTGAGGGGTAAGCTCTACTGTGCTGTAGCTGAAGCAGGAGGTGAGTTCAGCAAAGAGCTCCTCTCTCCTCGCAGGAGATAGGGTCTTTGAGTCTCTGACACCAAGCTTTATGAGCTCTGGAATTTCATCTTCCATGCAGACGATGCCAGCAATGACGAGGCTGCCAAGCACCGGACCGCGGCCGGCTTCGTCTATTCCAAGCAGCTTCATGATGATAGGTGGATGATTCTGTATAAATAAGTTATACTACGTGAAGCTGCTGCGGTGCATTTGAGACACGCCTGTGCCCCGGTAGCTCAGCTGGAAGAGCGGGTGATTCGTAATCACCAGGTCGGGGGTTCAAATCCCCCTCGGGGCTTGCCTTAGCCACCGCAAAAGCTCTGGATTTTTCTATTTGTAGACGTCTCCCCTGTAATCTATATCATAAATTTCAATTAGCCTATCCTCGGTAAATTTTCGATAAAAATCCTTATTTTACCCGTTCTTATCCGAAGCTCTACAGCATCGACAAGCTCGAGGATGTGCTGCTCGAATTCCTGGTCGCAGAAGCATTCCCTGAAGTCAGGGAAGTAGTGAGAAGGGAGCGGAGAAGGTGTTTATGTGAGGATTATGGGGATTAAATAAATAAATTGTAAAATTTTTTTTTTGCTCATTTGAGATATCACCATAATTTTGCCCGTATTGCGCAGTATTTTGCAGAGCTCAGTACTCATCATGAACACTTTTCATTTTCATCAGGTTACTAACGCCCTTCTACTCGCGATTGTGTCAAAAAGCATTTTAATTGTTACTTCCACGAATTATGGAAGTGGTGATTAAAATGGAATATGTGCTTAAAGTTGACAGACAGGGGAGGGTCGTCCTTCCGGTCGAGCTCAGGCGGGAGCTTGGCGTGAAAAACGGTGGAAGTATAATCATAAAGAAAAAGAACAACCGGATATACATCGATGTAGGGGGAGAAATTGGAGAAGAAGTTAAGCGCTGGAAGAAGAAAATTAAAGGAATAAAGATAGATGTTGAGAAAATAGGCAGAGTGGAGTCTAAGTGGGTGAGTGAAGATTGGTCCAGGAAAAAGCTGGGTATTCAGGCGTAGTGGACGTGAGCATCATTGTGGTATCGCTGTTTGAAAATCCCCTGAGAGAGTGCAATAGACTTCCTCGGCGATGTGCTATCAGGCAAAACACCCGCTGCAATCCCTGCTTCCACCTTCCTGGGAGCGTATCACATTGCAACCCGCTACCTCAACTGTCCCAGGGATTTGATAGCAGCGGAGATAAAAGAGACCCTAAGCCTTGGTTCGCCGGCGTTTGTTGAAGATATTTCTGTTGAGACTGTTATTGAGGCGGTAGATGCTGCGATGGCATATAACGTTGAATCCTGGGACGGATATCTCGTGGCTTTAGCCAGAAGCCTGAACTCGCCTGTAATTTACTCACTTGACCGGGACTTCAGAAAAATTCCGGATGTATCCCTTGTTGTCCCCTTCAGCGAAGAAAAAGTGAGGGAGTACCACAGGTGGATTGAAAAGCTGCTGAAGGGCGGGTAGGCCTGATGCGTTGCGCGGGCTTTGCAGAGCTCAGTATCAGCAGGAGCGCCTCTTAATCATCCATATCATAAAAAACCCTGCAACCCCAAAGTAGCCATCATTTTTGGCTAAAGTCCTCAAAAATCTCTCCATTGGAAATGTCAAATGGTATTTCTTCCACTTTTATATGTGGGTGCACATGCCGGTCACCCCTGTTATCCGCTCAAATATCCTTTTGTTATCCATTATGAGAGAATATGCAGTTCTATTACATTCCCCTAAGTCCTTCTCCACCTCACAGCTGAAGTGCTGGCAATCTCTCCTTTCTACACCATATCTGAATCCCTCAAATTCCATCCCGTATTTTCTTCAAATATCTTAATTGCCCGTCAACCCCTTTAGTCCTATTTTTAATGACTTCCTTTGATAGCGCTTAAAGGGCTGAGTCCAAGTCTGGCTGACCTGTAATTTCTATAAAAACCCTGGCCTCGACAGTTGATACCATTGCGATTCTTCCCAATTACACTGATGACGGTTAATTCCTGGTGCCATTAAAAACAGGCTTCCCGTGGCAGATTTTCTGGTCGGAGATTGTATGCCGGAGTTTCTTCATACACCATGTACCAGTGCCTAACATTACCTTTTTATCTGCAAAGAGCCACTTTATATGCGAGGGAGGTATATGAGAAAGACCCTGCTGTTGGTCTTTATGCTCTTTTTGCTCATCCCGGAAATAAGCGCAGGGGAAGCCAGCGCCGTGGTTGTGGTCAGCGACAACCCCTTCGACCTTGCCGTGGCGGAGGTCTTCGGAGAGAAGGTGGGTGCGAGGGTGGTGGTCCTTGCTGATGGAGAGCTCAATGAAACCACGCTTGAGGAGCTAATCCTGCTTGACCCCCAGCGGGTATACATAGTGGGTGGTGTTGAAGCTGTTTCGTGGCGCGTGGAGGTGCTCTTCGGAGCAAACGCAGGCGGAGCCGTCGATACAGTGTGGCGTCACACCTCTCCTGAGGGCGTAGAGGTGCTGAGATTCTTCGGCTCTGACAGGTATAAGACCTCCCGGCTTGTGGCCAGGGAGGGGTGGAAGCACGCGAGCAAGGTCTACCTTGTGCATGGCTACGACCCGCTCGGGCTTCAGAAGGTAAAGGCGCTGGCAAAGGAAGAGAAGGCGCCGATTATCTACTACAACCCGTACCACGCCCCGCCCCTGGTGAGGAACTTGGAGGAGGTGATAGAGAGTCTTAATGCCAGCAACGTCACTCTGGTTACAAGCCCCTACATCACCAACGTGGAGATGGTCTCCAATAGAAATTTGATGAGGTCGGACATTGAAGCGAGCTATACGATAAACATCAGCTCAAAATCTCAGGCTGAGGCAGCGATAGAGAGGGCAGAGGAGGTTCTTGAAAAGGCGGAGGCCCTGAGGGAGGAGCTCAGGAGGGTTTACGAAACCAGGATAACGCCAAAGGCAAGGGAGGTGTATGCGCACAACCTCACCCTTCAGGAGGTGAGGCTGAGGATGATTGAAAGGGAGCCCAGCATGCGAGCGTCAGAAGCGGCTCTAAAGAGGGCGAGGGAGGCGTACAGCAGCTCCCTCTACGGCGAGGCTTTTGTACTCGCCTGCGAGGCAATAACCCATGCCAGAAAACCCGTGGCGTGGATGAAGAGTCTGCGGGAGGAGGACGAGAGGAGGGGCTTTCTTTACGCCGGGGAGGACCTTACAGCACCGCAGGCGATTCTCAGGCTGATAAAAAGAGCAGGACCATGGCTCGTGCTTCAGCGGCTGGCGCCGCCACCGCCGACGGCAACGCCTGAGTTTAAGGAGAAGTGGGAGCAGGAGATGAGGAAGAAGGAGGAGATGATGAAAGAGCTTCAGAGCTATTTCAGAGAGGCAAAGGCGGCTTTGAGAGAGGGAAACGAAACTTTGGCCAAGGAGCTGGCTGTGAAAGCGCTGAGCAGAGTTTCGCAGTAGTAAACAAGGTGGCCCACGGCCTCTCCAGCATTGTGGGTCTGCTCACTCATGGGAGCAAGATTCCCAGAGGCAGTGGTAGATGGCAATTTGCCTGTTTGCAATCTTATTGCCTGTTTAAAATAACTAAATTGTAATTATATTCTCGACAGCTTTTAAATTTGATTTGTTAAAATAACTGGAAACGTTATAAACCAATATATAAAAATAAATCTCATTAAATTTTATATTTAAAAGTTATCAGAAACAATTTCAACGAAAAGGTATAAATAACCGAAAACAGAAATTAATAAAAGCAAATACTGGCAGAAAAGGGGAAGGAGTAAATGAGATTCTATCTATTGGTAACTTTGGTCCTCATTGCAGGTATTGTAAATGCCCAGCCTGTGGTGGTTTCCGGTGCGGGCTACGACGGGAGGCGCTGGATACTAACCGTAGGTAACGCTCTCCTGAGCTTCGACGGTGAAAGCTTTCTGTCCTTCAATGTTGAGGGTATTGAAGGTATATGGGACATTGCTTACGATGAAAATCTGGGATGGATTATCGCAGCCTATGCCCACGACGGAGATGTCAGACCCCGCACAAGGCTGCTCAAGCTGGAAGGCGAAGAGCTGGTGGACCTGGGAGAGATTGACATAGACATAGTAGATGCGATCGAGGGCAACGGCAGGTACTGGCTCATCTCTGGCCTTGGGGAGAAAAATGCCAGGCTGATCAAGTTTTCTGAAAATGGAGAAATCAACATAGGCTTAAATCTTTCCTACCTCAGACAGCCATCCTATTTAGAGGCTCTCGCCTGGGCTCCGTGGGACAACACCTGGCTCATAGGTGGTGCGACACTCGGAAAGGGGTGGCTTGTCAGCTATGATGAGGAGCAATTTACCGACCTGAGCCGGGAGGCAGAGCTGGGCGGGTTGTTCGTCCGCACCATCGGGTGCAACGAAAAAGAATGCCTCATCTTTGCCTTTGGGAAGGAGAGGAGGAAGCTGCTCAGGTACTCGCCCGAGGGCTTCTCTGACCTTACGAGCAACCTGAAAATAGACGACTTCGTCACCGGCTTAACTTGGACGGGAAGCTACTGGGTTCTCAGCACACCCAGCGGTTACGTAATTTACGATGGCGGGAGCTTCACCCGCGCTGAGGAGTTTCCCGCTCTCGGTACTCCGGTGGGTGAAGAGGGGAGGTGGCTGTTTACAGGCAAGAATAGAGTGGTTCTGTACAACGGCACCTTTTTGAGCTACTGCACCAATTGCCTCAGGGACCTTAGCGTCGAGGCGGGGCTGACGCGGGTTAAAGCGATAGCGCCCTTCAGGGGAGGATGGCTCATCGCAACCTCGACAGATGGAGGGGAGGTAGGGAGCCTCACGCTGCTCAAAGGCAATAAAGCGGGGCTTCTCTACAGGGGGAAAGGCATTGCCGCAGTTGCCTGCAGAGGTGACTCTTGCCTCGCAGGGGGCAAGAATCTGCTGCTGGAGTATAACGGCACTCTGATGATAAGCCACGTCAATGCCACAATAAATGCAATCTCATGGTACAGAAAAGGAGGATACTGGCTTCTGGGCGCGGAGGAGGGATTGCTGGGCTATGAAGATGGCGAAATAAGGTGGATCAGCCAGAAGGCAGGACCTGTGAGCTGGATAGCCTGCAGCGACTACTGCCTTGTAGCCAGCAATGGCAACCTGCTCTGGTTCAACGGCACCGCCTTGGAGGACATAACCCGGGAGAGCGGCGTGAAGCGCACAGGTAGCGTAAGAGAGGTTATAACTCTGGACCATGGCGATGGCTACTGGCTGATAGGCGGAAACGCAGGCGAGCTCAACCCCACCATCTGGGAGCCCTTTTTAATTAAATACGACGGCAGCTCCTCAGAGCTTCTCGAAGGCTATACGGGGGGAATCTCAGATATAGAGTACGGCTCGGTTATATCTGTGAAGTGGAACGGTGAATACTTTCTTGTTTACACAAACAGCGGAAAGCTATTCAGGTACGATGGCAGGAGCTTCGAGAATTTAACAAATAGATACACAGCGGCTCTTAAGCACACGCCAAACTGCCTCGCATGGAACGGCAGCACATGGCTGATGGGGGGAAGAACCGGCATACTCGCGTACGATGGGAGAAAAGTGGTGCCCCTGCATGAAAAGATAAAGCTCCCCTTTAAACCGCCCCGGAAGAGCATAAGGGTGGTTAGCCGCGAAGCTGCTGGCAATTCTGCAGAGAACAGAAGCGCTGGTCTTGCGGAGCATAGCAGAGACCTTAAACTCCGGTTTGCCCTGCCGCTTCTGTTGGTCAGCGTCATACTTTTGATTCTCCGATGGAGGGGCAGGAGATGACCCCGAGAATAATCTTCCTTCTGCTCGCCGGGCTTCTTCTCTCCCTCTGCATCTCTCCGCAGAGGCCTGAGAGCAAAGAGATAAGCCTTGAGGAGCTGCTCCCGCAGGTGGCTGAGCTTCCCCCTGTCTGGAACATCAGCTGGAGTGGTAAGGTGAACAGCGGCAAAGCTGTGGCTTCTCTGGTGTACCTGCCAAAAGGCGGCAGAGCCTGGCTCTGGATCTACCGGGATGGGAACAGGAGTGTTTTCAGCAAAGAGATGGGCTGGGGGAAGGCTAAAGGCTCGCTGATAAAGCGCCTTACTTATAATGGCGTTTACATCTACAGGTACAGAACCTGGATGGGGTATGACAGGTACCTCGCTCATACGGGCGGCTACACCTTTGTATTCGACTCCGGCGAGTACGCCACCGATGACTACTCGGTTTCAGGAGCGCCGCAGGATGATGCTGATGAGCTATTCAGGCTGGTATTAAGCCATGCCCTGGAGAAGGGCGTAAGGGCGGAGGAAGTGAAGCCAGAGGCACGGAAAACAAACCTCACTTTTAGTGTAAAGGCGGTGGAGATGCCTCATGTGAGCATAGAGTTTGGTGAGCTGCGGAGGGAGGTTACACCGGATGGTATCCTTGTTTCCGGCGTGCTTAGGCTGAAGAACACTGGTGGCAGAACCCTCCGCAACGTTCAGCTGCAGCTCGTGGCAGGAGAATTGAACCCCAATGAGATGAATGCCCTCAGACACATTCCGGAACTGAGGGAGGAGCCCCATCCTATCAGAGATGCAGTAATATCACCAGCCAGCTTATCAATCAGGCGATTAGCCCCGGGTGAGGTGGAGGAGTTTCCTGTGAAAATCACACTGCGCGGCGGAGGAAACCTGTACAAGCTGGAGGCTCTGTATCGAAATCACAGCATCTGGAGCACTTTTGGATTTATCAGCCTGAGCACCCGTAGTTTTGTTTACAGCGAGCTGTGGCACATGCTGAAGAATGGAAGCGATTCTATAGCAGTTGTATACGGCGGTAAAACCCTGAAGAAGACATTCATGCCCGGGGATAAGGGTTATAACGAGCTTGTCACTGAGCTTGTTCGGATAATTTCAAAGCTCAACCTCCTGGCCAAGTGCGCCTTCAGCGAGGAGAGGATAGATGAGATAAGGCGCGGGAGCTACGCCGTAGAGCTTATCCTGAGGGAGCCCTGGAACTTCACAGTAGCCGAGTGGGTGAAGCCGGAAGACAGGGATGTAATAAGAACTGACGAGAGGGGCTACAGGGTCCTTCTGGTCAGAGATGCACTTTTCGTGCTCGATGGTGAGTACAGAAATAAGGTTTTCCTCTCCAGTGGAGCAGGCGACTGGACCTGCTGGGCAGTCTCAGATTACGACTGGACGCCTGAGGTGGATAGGCTTGTTGAGAGGTTCGCCAAAAAGAAGATAAGTGATAGGAGGATTTCCCTGAAGGACGCGGTGTGGAACGGCGAGTACTGGCTCATTGCCGGAAGCACGGGAGAGAGGGGGCTGCTGGTTAGGTATGACGGCGGGAAATTTACCGATCTTAGCGAAGAGGCCGGGTTCAGCGCTCCCTCACCTACAGGTGGCAGGCGCATGGGAAGCGTGGACGCGCTTGCCTGGAACGGCTCCGTCTGGCTAATCGCTGGCGGTGGCTACTGCAAGGGTGGGGGATTGCTGAAGAGCTACGATGGCGGGCGCTTTGTAAACCTGACCCCGCCACCTGAGACCTACTCCAGTAAGGAGGAGTTCATTCACGCGCTGAGGAACATCTCCGGCATTCACTGCGTTGCCGCGCTTGCCTGGAATGGCTCGGAGTGGCTGCTGAGCAGCCTATTCCCCGGGGGCAGGGTGATTGAGTACAACGGCAGCGCCTTCAATGAGGCGGTGGAGCTTAGCCACGTGGAGCACATCGCCTGGGGTGATGGCTACTGGTTGCTTGTATCAGGGGGGTTCTACTCAAGGCTGGTGAAGTACGATGGGGAGAGGCTGGAGGATGTTACACCGGAGGAGAACATCAGCATAAGCGCTATAGCCTGGAATGGAAGCGAGTGGCTGATTGCAGGCGCAGAGCTTGGAGTGCCCGACTACGAGGGCAGGCGGCGCATTGAAGAGACCTTCGCATTGAGGTACAACGGCTCAGCCTTTGCCAAGGTGGTAATACCGGGAAACGCGTACATCTCCTCCATCGCCTGGACCGGCAGGAGGTGGCTGCTCGCGGGCAGCGCGCTTTTGAGCTACGACGGAAGCGAGCTGGAAGAAATCCCGCTGCCTGAGGGTGTCTCCTATGCGAAGGCACAGGCAGGCGGTAGGCATGCTCAGCGAGAAACATATCCCCCTCTCGCGGTATACCCTCCCATCCACGCCCACAATCGCAGGTGCATTTTTCAGGAAAGCAATGATGCAGTACTCCACACCCGTTTTGTTAACCTGTTTTGGTAACCCCTTGTTCTCTATACTACTACTGTTAAGACAAGTGTGTATGTTATTATAAGACAAGTGTGGGGGGGGTAGGGACTGTATTTTTGGTAACCTCATGAGTTTTGTTAACCTCTGGCTTGCCTTTTGTTAACCTGTTGATGATAATCCTTGAGGCTACTCTGCCATGCCCTCCTTGGTATATTATCACGTTTTTATTAGCCAACGCCTTCAGCTTTTTAAGCACCGCTGGGGCAGAGATACCTAACTCAGCAGCAATATCTCTCAATGGCTCTTCTATGATACCTGAGTTAGTTTTGTTAACCAAGAATTTTAAGAACTCAGCCTCACTTTTTGTTAACCTCTCAGTAATATCATTCTCGTTCTTGTCTAATTCCTCACCTTCAGGGGGTTGTGCCTTATATTTACCCGGGGCTATCCATGAGAGGAGATTGAGGACATCCATGAAGTCGAGATTACACAACCTCTTTAGTATGTCATAGACATCGTGAGAGGTCTTATCACAGACCTGGCATTTGTATAATCCGTGACCTCTCTTTGACTTGTAGAAGCCTGCGCTGGGGGTTTTATCGCCATTTTTATGCCTCTCGGGGTGCAACAGGCACCTAACTGCGACAGAGTTACCAGATGGGTTTAGATTCAGACCGAGTACGTGATTAATCAGTTCAATCGTGTCTTTATAGCTTATGCGGGGGATACGCCACCCGTTCTTGAGTGTGAAGTAGTCATTTACAAGCTTCTCATCTGTGAGTCCTGCGCCGCTGTCCTTTACGAGTTTCAAGTTGAAACTTTCAACTAAGTAATCTCTAATTTTTGTCCACTGTTCGTATGTGAGCGTCAGCACCTCGTGATTGTTGAGAAACTCATAACCTCTGCTGGGAGGAGCCACCACGTAGCTATCGTGGCCCTTGAAGTCTATGCCTACGCCTCCCTCCCCCACATAATGCTCGGTGGGTACGGGTGAGTCCTTAACCTTAAAGTAGGCGTGAACC
>WANX01000100.1 GCA_015521565.1 Candidatus Hydrothermarchaeota archaeon | reverse complement strand
GCTTTATGTGCTCCGCATGCCTCCACATCCACACCACCAGGCTTGCCACGAGCACGCCCGCTACAATGAAGAGCACGCCCTCAACCAGCTCGTTCTCAGGGTTTATGCCCAGGGCGGAGAGCACCGCCGCAAGAATCAGGCTGAGCACCACCGCGATGGCGGCACCCGCATATACGTACCTCTTCTTATGCGCCTCTCCCGTCTTCTCCAGATAGGCGACCATGATGAATATCACCAGTATCGCCTCTATCGCCTCCCTCAGGGTTATTCCGGCTGCCTCTATCATGGCGCTCACCTCACGCAGAGCTCTTTTCGCCTAAGCTGCCAGTGATTGCCCTCCCGATGGGTGCATACCTCCGGGTTATCCCCGGGTGCATCACAATCATTGCAACCGGCAGCAGCTCGAAGGCTTTCCTGAAGGTTGTTGCGAACTGTCCCGGCATCTTTTACACCTCAATTAGGTATGCCTAATTAGGTATTTATTTAGGTTTCCCTAATTTGTTCTGAAGACCACAGGCCGGGCTGGTGCTCCGAGCTTTACCCTGACCTTCGAACCGGCAGGTATGGGGCGGCTGCGATGCCGCAGACACCTGACCCTTTCACCCCCCTTCAGAAGGATGGTGTAGAGGTGGTGGGTTCCCAGGAACAACCTCTCCACCACAGTCCCCTCGCCCTCGCCGTCCTCCTCAATATCCACGAAATCGGGCCTTATCAAAACCCTCACCCTCTCACCCTCCGGAAATCCCTCATTGAGCTCAAGCTCCCCTATGGAGGTGACAACCCTCCCGTTCCTCACGACTCCGTCTATAAAATCCGCTGTGCCAACGAACTGCGCCACAAAGGGGGTTGACGGCCTGTGGAACACCTGCTCTGGAGTACCCACCTGCTCCAGCCTGCCGTCTCTCATGACTCCGATTCTCTCAGCCATGAAGAAAGCCTCCTCCTGATCATGGGTCACAAAAATTGTGGTAATCCCGGTATCCTTGAGTATTTTTTTGATATCCGACCTTATTCGCTTCCTGAGGTCGGCATCCAGATTAGAAAAGGGTTCATCCAGAAGGATAACCTCCGGCTCTGGTGCAAGTGCTCTGGCAATCGCAACGCGCTGCTGCTGTCCACTGGAAAGCTCATGGGGATACCTCTTCTCCATGCCCCTCAGCCCCACAAGCTCAAGCACCTCCTGCACCCGCCTTCTGAGCCCACGCCGATTCCTTATGCCGAAGGCCACATTCTGAAACACATTCATGTGGGGGAAGAGGGCGTAGTCCTGGAAAACCACGCCAACCCTCCTCTCCTCCGGCGGCACCCAGACACCACCGCCAGCGACGGTTACCCCGCCTATTTCAATCCTCCCGCTGTCAGGCTTCTCCAGCCCGGCGATCAGCCGGAGAGTTGTGGTTTTCCCACAGCCCGAAGGCCCGAGCAGACAGAATATCTCACCTCTTCCGACCTCAAGGCTCATGTCCTCAACAGCAGTGGTGGCGCTGTACTTCTTCGTCACCCTCTCAAGTACAACCTGAGACTTCACCTCAGAACACCCCCTTTTCTCATAAGATAGGTCACCGGAATCATGCCCACGAGCACTATAGTGAGGGCGGGGAGGGCCGCTCCACCCCACATGGATTCGGCAGCCATCTGCCATACCCACACCGACAGGGTGTCGTACCCAAAGGGTCTCAGTATCAGGGTTATGGGCAACTCCTTCATCACGTCCACAAAAACCAGGATTGCACCGGCAGCCACTCCGGGCGCTATTATTGGGAGCTGCACATCCTTCAAAATCCGGAAGCGGGAGGCCCCAAGAGTTCTCGCGGCGCCGATGATGTTCGGGGTTATTCTTTCCAGACTGGAATCCACGGAGTTGTAGGCCACTGTTATAAACTTTACAGTGTAGGCGTAAATAAGGCCCACGATTGTTCCGGTGGTGATAAGACCCACCGTAATGCCCAGATAACTCTCCAGCAGGGCGTTTACACTCCGGTCAAAGGACGACAGCACGCCGAGTGTGCCGACGCCTATCACTGCCCCGGGGACTGAGTACCCCATGGTAGAGAGCCTTCCCACACTACGCAGCCTTCTGCTGCCTGCACTCTGGAGCACACCCGCCAGGACCAGGGCAAATAATGCACATGCAGCTGCAGCGGCGGTGGAGAGGGTCAGGCTGTTGAGCAGAAGCCCCATATACATTCTGAAAGAAGCCGACGGAGCGGAGGTTTCCTCAACAGACCACCGGAGGAGCTGCACCACTGGAAGTACAAAGGCGAGAGTGATTACTGCTGTGCAGAAGACAGAAGCGGCTGCACCCCTTATTCCAGAAAGCCGCTCTTTTTCAATACCCTCCGCTCTTCCCCTCTGATAGTACCTGGCTCTTCCCCTCAGTCTGTGCTCAAGCCAGACCAGAACCAGCGCAAAAAGGAGCAGGAGCCCCGCGAGCTCCATGGCTGCCTTCAGGTTCATCCTGCCGTACCAGATCCGTATTATTCCCTCCGAAAGGGTTGGAAAGTTGAAGAACCTCACAGTGGCGAAATCGGTGAGCACCTCCATCATAACCAGCGCCATTCCCGCAGCAACGGCAGGTCTTGAGAGGGGAAGCGCTGCTTTCACAAGAGTTTCAAATTTGCTGTACCCCAGAACCCTCGAAACCTCTATGCTTGTGGCTGAAATCTGTGCAAATCCGGCCCTTGCCATGACGTACACATACGGGTACAGCACCAGCGACATGACCGCCATCGCACCCCAGCCGGACCTTATCTCCGGCAGAGTGAAGCCAAAGAGCTCTCTCACTGCGGTGTGAACAGGACCTGCATAGTCGAAAGTGGCCATATACACATAGCCGAGCACATAGGTTGGAACCGCCAGCGGAAGTATCAGCAGTACCTCAAACACTCTGCTACCCGGGAACCTGTAGGCAAAGGTGAGCCATGCAAGGGATACGCCAAGGAGAAAGGTTGCAGCACCGACTCCCGCCAGGAGAAGAAGCGTATTTTTTATCATCTCCGGCAGCAGCGTTTTGCCAATGCTGCGCCAGACTTCCACCGAGGGTACGGCCACTTCTACCAGTACCGCAAAGATGGGCAGTGCTATCAGTAAAAAAATAAGGAGGGATGCTATCCCCGCGGCGTCCGGAAATCTGCGCATCTCACCTATAGCCGACCCTCTCCATAAGCTCTATAGCCCTTTTCTGCAACCTTCCGTACTCCGCCACGTTTATCGGGTCCATCTTGAACTCACCCCACTCTTTAACTATGGGATGCGGCTCTACCCGTGGATTCACCGGATACTCGAAGTTTCCGTCCGCGAACAGCTTCTGTCCCTTCTCACTGCTGAGCCACTCTATCAGCCTTATCGCCTCTTCGCGGTTTTTCGCATATCTGGTTACACCCGCGCCTACGATGTTCACATGCACACCCCTGTCCTCCTGATTTGCCCAGAAGATGTCAACAGGCAGGTCCGGATTTCTGTCTTTGAGTCTGGCAAGGTAATAATGCATCACCACACCCACATCGCAGCCACCGGCCGCTACCGTTTCAATTATCCTGGTATCGCTGTCTATAAACTTCGGATTGTTTTCAACCCAGCCCCTCACAATCTCTTCCGCCTTTTCCTCGCCGTGAGCCGCTATCAGGCTGGCCACGAGGGATTGAGTGTAAACCTTTGTGGATGGCCTCAGGCACAGTCTGTTCTTCCACTTGGGGTCGGCAAGGTCCTCATAGGTGGAGAGCTCCTGGGGTGAGACCCTCTCAGTGTTGTACACTATGGTTCTTATCCTCATTGTGAGGCCAAACCATCTGTTCTCAGGGTCCCTGAGGTTCTGGGGAATGTTGCTCTCCAGCACATCGCTCTTCACAGGCTGAAGGAGACCCTCCTGTGCCGCAAGCCACAGATTGCCCGCATCAACAGAGATGTAAACATCGGCGGGTGTAAATTCACCTTCCGCCTTCAGGCGCTCACGCAGCTCGGCATCCTTGCCGTAGGTAAACCTGACTTCTATGCCCGTCTCCTTCATAAACTCCTGAAACACCGGCTCCATTTGTCCGTAGTGTCTTGCAGAATAAACGTACACCACTTTCTCCTGGGTCCCCTCTGAGTCTGCAGCCTCTTTTTCCGGAGCTGTACATCCTGCCGCCGTGGCAACCAGCAATAGCAGCAGACCCATGGAAATACTACGCCAGACTTTCATACTACCACCACCATTTAGGCATACCTAATTAGGTGTATATTTAGGTTTGCCTAATTTCAGCTGTGCGGCTGCTGTACAATGCAAAAAGCTACCCTCCCATTTTTCTGACGAAGTTCTTTATGCACTCGATGGTCTCTATGCTGACTATGTGCTCTATCTTGTGGGCATCCTTCCTGGCGACTTCGCCAGGTACGCCCGCAATCTCAAGCAGCCTGACTATCGCCACGTGTCTGTCTTTAACATTCTTGGCAAGCTTCTCCCCCTCTTCTGTCAGGGAGATACGCCCCCGCTTTTCATACGTCACCAGACCCTTTCTGCCAAGCTTGTCAACCATCTCGGTGACTGTGGGAGGCCTGACCCCCAGGGCACAGGCAATGTCCTTTATTCGCACACGGCCCTTCTCCTTTCTTATTTCGTATATAATCCTCAGGTAATCTTCTGCCCTTCTGCTCAGCTTCATTAGGTTTGCCTAATTAGGGTACCCTAACTTAAACTTTTTCCCAAATCTCTCCACCACATCACCGGTTGGGAAGGATGCACAAATCTTTATAACCTCCGCAGCGCAGGAGTAAGCATGGGCAGGCGCATCGCCTTCTTCATGGACTACGACAGGTATGGCAGGGATGAGGCTCCGGCGATGCTCCAGTTTGTGCAGACGCTGCGCAACCACGGGCACGAGGTGGACTTCATGACTTCTGAGCAGGAGCTTCTGGAGAGTCTTCCCCGTGGCTACGACGTGGTGGCGCTCTCCGTCTTCTGCAGCCAGGAGCTGGGGGGTATGCTGAAGACGGCCATCAGGGTAAAGAGGGCAGACCCCCGCGTGGTCAGCGTAATGGGCGGGCACGGCGTTGCCGAGAACGCCTCAAAGCTGATCCTCGCCCCCGGCATAGACGCAGTTGTGGAGGGCGAGGCTGAGAACACCTTTCCGCTGATGCTAAAGCACCTCAGAAGAGCTCGAGAATCAACGCGCACTAAGCCTGAGCCCCTGCCCAAAAGCCTCTCCAGCCTCGATGCAGAGGCGGTGGAGCTTCTCACCCGCTACAACTTCCAGAGCGCAATAGAGGAGGAGCAGGCGGCACGGATACTGGGGGAGCATTTTAAGCGCAGGATAACCTACCGCGGGAGGGAGGTTGAGATAGAGGTTCCCATCACAGGGGTTTATGTGAAGACCCCCCGGCGCGTGCTCTACTCGGGCACCGGACGCGAGGCGGGGGTGGTGGAAAGAGCGTACCGCAGGAACAGGGAGCGCATCGCCGGCATGAGCAGGGGGGAGCTCTCCCGCTACCTGCACGCTCATCCCACACGTGAGGAGCTGGAAGCGTGCTTCGAAGGCTACCCCTGGGACATCGTCGAGGCCAAGGGGTGGCGCGCCCTGAGCGTGTACGTGCAGCGGGGCTGCAACTGGGGCAGGTGCCGGTACTGCAGCATAACCACTCCGCCGGGGAGAAGGATAGGCGTTGCAAAGGTTGTTGCCCTGCTCCGCGAGGCGGTGGAGCATGGAATACAGCGGGTAACCTTCGACGACGACCAGTTTGTGCAGAGCGAGCGCTATGTGGCGGAGCTGTGCAGGGGAATAATAAGGGCGAAGCTGCACCGCAGGCTGAGGTTCGGCGCCATGCTTCGCGTCGATGCGGTAAGGGACCCCTCCCTGCTGAAGCTTATGAAGCGTGCGGGATTTGTGAAGTTGCAGCTGGGCGTGGAAAGCCTGGTGCCCGAGAAGATCGCCTACTTCGGCAAGACGCTTCCCGGGAGGGAGGAGGAGTACATCCGCAGGGCTCTGGCTTTAATCGACGCGTGCATGCGCTCCGGTTTGGACGTGGGGGTCTTCATCATAACCACCCGCCCGAAGCTCAGAGAGGCGCTGGAGGAGGTGGCGAGGGAGCTTGAGGCGCTGCTTGAAATGCTCCTGCAGCTCTACCGCACGCACCGCAGGCTGCCCACGGTGAGCTTCAACGACATGCTAATGGCATACCCGGGGGCGCCTCTGCTCGCGAGGGAGAGGTACAAGCGCATCCTCGTGCCCGTGGCGCTGCACGCGGGTAAGCCGGTGGTGGTGGAGGTGCCCTACATCTTCGAGCTCAGGAGCCTGCAGCTGGCCAACTTCCTCTCCATCCTCAGGGAGCTGGCGAAGCGCAGGGGCATGCCCCCGGAGCAGCTGAATGAGACCCTGGAGCACTTCGAGGACCTGATAGCGGCGCTGGGCATAGCTGCACGGCACCTGAGGAGCGAGCTCGCACCCTGCCTGGAGTACCTGTCCTCGCTTGGCGAGGAGAAGAGAGAGCGGCTGATGCGCCTCCTCGGCCTGAGCACGCCAGGCATAGAGAAGCACCTGCTCTCGGGGGAGGTAACCCCCGCCCAGCTTGCGGGCGCGGTGGAGCGCCTGGGTGGGGAGGAGGCAGAAGCACTGAAGCGCCTGCCTGCGGAGCTGAAGCGGGCGAGCCTCGCTCTGGAGAGACGCTGCAAGGAGATGGAGCACCTTCTCTATGCTCTGGAGGGGGACATCTACATGGCGGTGAGGGCCCACCTAAGGAAGGTCAGAGAGGAGCTGCGCCGGCGGGAGCGCTCCGGAGGGGTTTCTGAGGAGGAGCTGAAGAAGCACCTATCTGCCACAAGGGAGCTGCTGGACAGGTACTACCCCTACTACCTTGCGCGGAGCTCCCTCCACAGCCTGCTCGTCTGGCTCGAGGAGTACAGGAGGGGGCTTTAAACTATAAATAGCCGGGAGAAGACTTCAGGTGGAGTACAAGAAGCCCGTTTCCATTGAAGACGCCATAAGGTACCTCATAAGGAGGAAGATAAGCGACCTGGCGGGAGCATGGGATGTAAGTGAAGAGGAGGTTCGGGAGGTTAAAGCGTCTCTGAGGAGGGGATGGAAGGCGTGGAAGTCCTCTGCCTAGACATGAGCTTGCATCAAGGCTTGAGGTACTGCAGTTTACCGAAACATCTGCAGAAATTTCCGGAAGAATAGCAGCAGAACTGGAAAAGGAGGGGAGAAGACTGGACTTCAGAGATGCCATGACCGCAGGGATTGTGCTCGAGAACCATGTACACCTCTGTACCCGAAATCTAAAACATTTCAGGAGAATCGACGGGATAAAGCTCTGCAAAATCTGAACTTTTCTACTCCTCCCGCCTGAGCTCGTGGATTCCCATCTTCTCCAGCTCGCGCTTTATGAGCTCCACGGGAATGCTGCCCACGAAGCGCAGCCTGCCGTTTATCACCACCATCGTGGTGGGGCCGCTCTTCTCCAGCTGCTCCTTCACCTCGGGGTACTTCTCCACGTCGTCGCTCATTATGTCGACCCAGCTCACCTTAACCCTGCCCTTCCCGTACTTTTTATCCATAAAGGTCTGAAGCACCTCGGCGTCGAGGTCTATGCTCTCAGGCAGGTCACATAGCCCATCTTCCTCGCAGTTGTAGGGAATCAGAGAGCCGAAGATAACTATCTCAGCCTCCTTCGCCTGCTCCTCCTCTTCAAGCTCGCCAGCAAAGGCCCTGCGGTAGTCTATCTTCCAGACACTCTGCTCCCTCGCCTCGAAAGTGGGGCAGCTCCTCTCCTTCCACCTGTGCACAACCCACTTCTGGTTGAACTCATCAAACTCGGCACCGAAGCAGGGCCTGCGCGTGTGGATGCACAGCTCCTCCTGCTCCGGGTCGTGGTACCTGCACTCTCCAAGCATGACAATCTCCTCTATCCTGCAAGCTCATTAACGATTTTATTCAAATTGGTAGGCCAGCCAGGATGAAGCAGAAAGAATTTATACTCCGGGGATGAGTTAATACAGGTTCCTGAAATTACGGGTGTGGAGCAGATGGGCGTAAGCGCCAACCCTGTCACAATAACTTGGGTTGCGGGAATAGGCCTGGCTGCGATTATAGCCAGCATCCTCCTGCTAAACCGGCGCACCCGCAGCTGGAGCGACAGCAGAATATTCTTCACCTCAATAATAACCAGCTTCAGCCTCGTGCTGCTGATTCTCAAAATCACCGGGAGGCTTTAGAGCTTGGATTTGGTGCTGACACCCTTCCTAATAGCTGCTCTGCTCGCCGGGCTCTACATGGCCTGGAACATAGGCGCCAATGACGTGGCCAACGCCATGGGCACGAGCGTGGGCTCAAGAGCCATAACCCTCAGGCAGGCTGTAATCATAGCAGCTGTATTCGAGTTCGGAGGCGCAGTAATTTTTGGAAAGCAGGTTACGGAGACCATTCGCAAGGGCATTGTGGACCCGGGAGAGATCGCATCTCCGGAGGTGCTCGCCTACGGTGCCCTTGCCGCACTGCTGGCGGCGGGAATTTGGCTCACCATCGCAACCTGGGCAAAGCTTCCGGTATCCACCACCCACAGCATCGTCGGCGCAATGGCCGGCTTTGGCATCGCAGCTTATGGGACGGGGGTGGTTAACTGGGACAAAATGGGAAAAATAGTTGCCAGCTGGGTGGTGTCGCCCATCGCCGGCGCCCTTGTGGCGTTTCTGCTCTTTACCACAATGCGCCATCTGCTGCTCAAAAAGGTCGAGGACAGACAGCGTGTGGAGAGGATTTTTGGAAAGTTTCAGATAGCCACCGCGTGCTTCGTAGCCTTTGCCCACGGCAGCAACGATGTGGCCAACGCGGTGGGTCCACTCGCTGCAGCGCTGACCTTCTCCCAGGGCGAGAGCGTTGAAGTCGCCTCAAGGCTGCCCGTGCCTAAGTGGCTGCTCGCCTTCGGCGGCTTTGGAATTGTGATTGGTCTCGCAACCTGGGGATACCGGGTAATGGGCACAATAGGCGAGAGGGTGACGCAGATTACGCCAACACGGGGCTTTACCGCCGAGTTCAGCGCCGCGAGTATTGTGCTCGCAAACTCTCAGATAGGAATGCCCATCTCGACCACACACACGCTTGTGGGCAGCGTGATAGGTGTTGGGCTGGCACGGGGAATAAAGGCATTAGATTTAAAAATAATCAGAGACATAATTTTATCCTGGCTGGCAACGGTGCCCTCCGCTGCCCTGGTGGCTGCGATTATCTTCAAGCTACTGATGTATCTGAGGTGACACAGTTGAGGAGTGTTCTGGGAATGTTTGCACCCTCACCCTTTGAGCCCCTGGAAGAGCACGTGAAGCTTGTCAGGCAGTGCTCCGACCTGTTTCGTGAGATGGTGGTGGCGTACCTGAATAAGGACTTTGAAACCAGTGACAGGCTTGCGCTGCGCATCTCTGAGCTGGAGCACGAGGCAGATAAGATAAAGAACCACATAAGGGAGCATCTTCCGCGGAGTATATTTATGCCGGTGGATAGAGGGGATTTCCTGAACTACCTGCGGGAGCAGGACCAGGTGGCGGACCGCCTTGAAGAGGTCGCCCTCACGATGAGCCTGCGCAGAACAGAGATTCCCGAGGAGCTGCGCGACGACTTTCTCGACCTGGCGAAGAAGGTGTGCGACGTTGTAGACCTCGTACCCCTCGCGGTGAGAAGCATGATCGAGCTTCTTGAGTCCACCTTCAGAAAGAAGGACAGCAAGGTCAACCTGTACATAAACCTGCTCAATGAGAAGGAGCAGCTCACCGACGACCTGGACCTGAAGATAAGAAAGCACATCTTCGACATCGAGGACAGACTTACCCATGGCGAACTGTTCCACCTGATGCGCGTGGTTAAGCTCCTCGCGCGCGTGGCGGACCACGCGGAGAACTGCGGAGACCGCATGCGGGTTATGGTGGCAAGGCTGTAGGTGATGGAAATGATGGAGCCGAAGACTGAGATAATAATGGTGGGACATATTCTTGAGAAGAACATAATCTTTGAGATGTACGAAAAGATAAAGGACATAGGTGTGGATGTGAAGCACTGCGAAATATCCTTCACAACGCTGAAAGAAGGTATAGAGGAGCGCAAACCCTCGACAATGCGGTGCTACCTTGTAGGGCCCGCGGACGAGCGGAAGAGGGCGATAGAGGAGATAAAGAAGATAGCCGAGAAGTACGACTGCGGCATAGAAACCATAGACTATGAGGAGATGTGGAGAAGGCGGTGAGAGGCGGGAAGCTTCACAGGGTTAGAGTGTCAATAGCCGCAAAAACAAAGCCTCTTCTTCTGGCAGCTTTCAGAATATCTTCCCTCCTCTCCAGGGCATGACTCAGCTCCTCTGCAGGCAGCTGAATCCTGAGGAGGGAGTCGTGCACCCGGGCTCTGACTGCAGAGAACCCCAGGCGGCGCATGTCTCCCTCGAATCCACGCACCCTCTCCACCACCTCCCTTCTTATCCATACATCCTGTGGAATCCTGGTTGCCAGGCAGCTCTCCCTGGCAGGCGCAGGAAGACCGAGGCTCCGGACGTGCTCCACGATTTCCTCACGGGAAAGTCCCGCATCTATAAGTGGAATCTCCACACCTTCCTCATATACAGCAATCATGGCTGAGCGGTAGTCTGTGAGGTCGCTTTCATCGCTTGCATCCAGCACTGTGGCATACCCATTGTCCTCCGCAAAACGCCTCAGTGCTGATATCATAGCCTTCTTGCAGAAGTAACACCTCTCAGAGCTGTTTTCGATAAAGCACCTCTCACCCAGCAGGTCGAGCTCGACAAAGCTGTGCCTCACTTTCAGTAGGGCGGCGAGCTCAGCAATTCCCTCCCTGTCAGGAAGCATCCCGTGGTCAACTGTTACTGCCACAAAACGTTTTCCCATGTTCTTCAGAATATGGGCCAGAAAGATGCTGCCAACTCCGCCCGAAAAACCCAGTACGGCACTCTCAACTCCAGCGAGCCGTCTCCTGAGTTCATGAAGCTTGTCCATACTTCCGGAGAGAGTTCTAACAAAAGAAAAGTTTAATTGATGGTATAGTTGTTAAATTGTGGTGGTGATGGAGTAGAAAATGCACAGGTACTGGCTGCTGCTAATAATCCTCTCCGCAGGATGCATTGGAAGCACGGAGGAGACATACTATCAGAGAGAGCAGCTGGAGCAATCTACCGGATTCCTGGATGTGGCTGTGGCATACCCCTATGCGTATGTGACATCCAGCTGGGGGCTGAATATTATCGACTTCTCCGATGTCAGAAACCCCCGCCTGGTGGGAAGTCTGCCAACCAGGGGACAGGCGGAGGGGGTCTTCATAAAGGATAGCCGTGTATTCGTGTGCGATGGTCTTCAGGGACTGAAGGTTGTTGACGTATCAAACCCCGAAAGTCCGCAGGTTGTGGGACAGTTCACTTACAGGGGGAACCTGAAGCAGATAGAGATTGAGGACGACCTGGCGTATGTGGCAAACTTCAACTATGTTAACGGGTTGCTGGTGCTGAATGTATCGGATGTGAGCAACATCACCCTGGTGGGTGAGTTCGATCCTCCGGGCTATGAGCATGTGCGCGACCTCTTTGTTGATGAAAAATACGTTTACCTGGCAGATTTCACCGGAGGACTTCAGATAGTTGAAAAGGACACCCTGCGTCTTGTCTCCACCTACCAGACCAGAGGTGTGGCCTACTCCGTGGCTGTTAAGGATGGTATAGCAGTGCTCGCAGACAGCGATGCTGGCGTTGAGGTGATAAATGTCAGCAACCCGGAAGAACCGCATCAAGTGGCCAAGCTCCACACAATGGGATACGCCATCCGTGTTGAGCTGATGGACTGGCTCGCCTTTGTAACCACAGGAACCGACGGGCTTTACATATTCAACCTGTCCACTCCTCACAGGCCAAAGCTGGTGGCCAGGTATGATACCCCGGGCAACGCCTTCGGCTTCGACATAGACGGAAGCTATCTTTACCTGGCGGATTTCGACAACGGTCTTCTGGTGCTGGACATATCAAATCCCGCCGCTCCACGGCTGATATCCAGATTTCCCGTACCGGGGCAGGATGAAAAGGGGGGTGGTGGAGATTAGGAGGCTCAGCGTCGGTACTAAGGTGATGCTACTCGTTGGATTTGTTATGATAATGCTGATATTCGGGCTTTTTTCGTGGATATACGTGATAAACGAGAGACACATGGAAACGCTTCTGAAAGAACAGGCGAAGGGTATCGCTGACCAGGTAATTCTCGTAAGACTCTGGAACGCCCAGAATAAGGAGCGCATTGAACCCGTGCTGTCGGTGCTGTCGAACAAGAAGTTTGATTACAAGTGGAAGATGGTATCAAAAAAGCCAATCGGAACTGAAAATCTGCCTGAGAACGAGTTCCAGAGCCGTGCCATAGACAGCTTTCATGAAAATCCCCAGGAGGTGTACAGGATATATGAGGCGAATGGAAGAAAGTACTTCGAATATGCGGGGCCAATTATAATGGAGGAGCCCTGCCTGCGCTGCCACATAGACCAGGGATACCGCCCGGGGGATGTCCACGGCGCAATAGTGGTGACCATACCGATGGACGAGGCGGTGGCAAATCTGCAGGAGACAAAGCTCAGCCTTATGTACACCGCCCTGATTCTGCTGCTCAGCACCATGATGCTCCTCTACTTTATACTCAAAGGCACTATTATAATGCCGATAAGCATACTGAAAGACGCCCTGAGCAGGGTGGGCAAAGGAGACTACAGCGTGGCCATCGAGATAAGGCGCAACGACGAGATAGGCGACCTGGCCAGGAGCTTCAACAGAATGGTGCGCGATCTTCGGAACAAGGAAAAACAGATAATAAGGAGTGAAAAACTTGCCACTGTGGGGAAACTGGCCGCCGGGGTTGCACACGAGATAAACAACCCCCTGGGCAACATATCCCTCTACGCTCAGATGCTCTCCCAGAAAATCAAAAACAATGAGGCTCGAAAAAAGCTCAAAATAATTGAAGAGCAGGCTACGCAGGCGGCGAGAATAGTAAAGAGCCTTCTGGAATTTTCAAGACAGATGGAGCCCAAATTCAGAAAGGTGAATTTAAATGACGTGATTAACAAGACTCTGGAAATACTGCAGCCTCAGATATCTATAAATAATATAAAGGTGATAAAAAATCTGGACAGGAACCTCCCCCAGGTCAGGGCAGACCCAGCCCAGATACAGCAGGTGCTGGTGAACATAATAAACAACGCCATTGAGGCCATGCCTGGAGGAGGGACACTCATAGTGGAGACGCGACAGAGGGATGATGAGGTGGAGGTAAGCATAACCGACACTGGCGAAGGAATCCCTGAGGAGAACCTCAGCAGAATTTTCGACCCCTTTTTCTCCACCAAGGGTGTGGGCAAGGGTACAGGGCTCGGGCTCAGTGTGAGCTACGGTATTGTGGAGCGCCACGGAGGCAGAATCGAGGTGGAGAGCGAGGTTGGAGTGGGGAGCACCTTCAGGGTAATACTTCCACTGGGTGATGAAAATGGCAAGAATATTGATAGCGGAGGATGATGAAGGGCTTCGTACTGGCCTTGAGGAGATGCTGAAGGAGGAGGGGTATGAAGTGGTGAGCGTGGAGAACGGAGAGGATGCACTGGAGAAGATAAAGAACGAAGACTTCGATGTGCTGCTGACAGACCTGGTCATGCCCAAGATGAGCGGTATGGAGCTGCTGGCAGAGGTGAAGCGGGTGAAGCCCGAGGTCAAGGTGATAATAATCACCGCCTTCGCCACCATAGACAGTGCCGTAGAGGCAATTAAAAAAGGAGCGAGCGACTACATCGAGAAACCATTTAAGATAAATGAGGTGCAGAACACCATCAGGAGGGTGCTTGAGGAGACAAAATTTGAGAGGCGCAGCACCCGCCTCACTGGGAAGATTTCAGATGAGATTATAAAGGCGCTCTCAAATCCCATAAGGCGCCAGAGCCTGGAGTACCTGTACTCCCGCGGCAAGGTGAGGTTCCGCGATATACGCGACCACCTGGGCATAGAGGACCCGGCGAAGCTGAGCTTCCATCTCAAAATTCTGAAACAGGCTGGCCTGGTGGACCAGGACCAGGAGCGGAAGTACTTCCTCACCAGTGTTGGCAGGGAGACCCTGGAGGTGCTGGGCAAGGCATCCTGAGGGAAAGTGTGTGAAAATCGTCCTCAGGACAAAGGACGGAGAGGAGCTTGAGGCTTTTGTCGAAGAGCTGAGCAGGGAATTTCCGGAACTCGAGAGAAGAGAGGACCGAAGCCTTGAGCCTGCTCCTGCGCTGGGTATTGGAAATATCAGCTTTCACGGTGTGCCGAGGGGCAGGGAGGCCGGAGTCTTCAGAGAGATACTCAGAAAATGCACCGGAGCATCCTGGGCCAGGGAAAACCTGGTGGAGGTGAAGATTTTTACCACGCCCACCTGCAGATTCTGCGAGAAAGCAGTCTCCGCTGCTGCTGAGCTCACCATGATGGGAAAAAGGCTGCGGCTGATGGTGTATGATGCCACCTGGTTTACTGAGCTGGCGGAGGAGTATGAGGTGACCTCCGTGCCAAAGATTGTAATAGCCGGGAAGTTGTTTATAGAAAGCCACACCACACGTGAGGGCTACAGAAGGCTCATCCTGGAGGGACTGCAGCAGCTCGGGCTGGCGTGAGATGGTGTAAATTTTTTCTTATATTTTTTCTGTAAGTTAGAAAAGTTTTGTACATTTAGACACTTTATAAAATTTTATTAAGTATAAGTTAAAAAATAATATTAAAAAAATTTAAATATCCTGCTCCCCCCGTATTATAATGGGGATGGCTATGAGGAGGTTCTTAACACATGTGACTGCGTCTGCGCTCCTGCTGGGACTTATCCTCCTGGCAGGGAGCGCGGGTGCAGAGGAGTTTAAGGGGCAGTGCAAGACCTGCCACGGCGACGTGTACAGCTTCCTGCAGGAGGGAAAACACTCAGCTCTTGACTGCAGCACCTGCCACGGCGACAGCTCTGAGCAGCTTCAGAGCCACATCTCCAACCCGAAGGCCACCAAACCCAGTGTAAAGCCCCTCAAAGAAGGTCCCAAGTTCTGCGGTCAGTGCCACCCGAAGTACTACGAACAGTACAGACAGGTGAACTGGAAGTCCATACCCAAGATTGAGAAAGGCACCCCCGTGGGCAGGGCTCCGGCCTTCGACCTGCTGCTGCACCGCTACGGCTTCGTGTTTGAGCACTCTGAACCCAGGAGTCACGTGTTCATGCTGCTGGACCACGTGATAGTGGACAGGGGCTACAAAGGCAGGTTCAGATTAAAGGACTACCGCTACTTTGTGCCTCCCGAAGGCTGGGACGGCAACATCCAGGAGCTTATCGTGGATACCGGCAAAAACTACGAAAATGCGCCCTGGAAGGGCAAGCAGGATGTTGCGGGGATAAAGCCCTGGACCTTCGGTGCCGGCAACAGGGTATGTCTCAACTGCAAGACCTCCGACTACATCGTTGGCTGGGAGACGATATCCAAGGGCGGTAACACCACAGGGTACGCGAAGTTTGTAAGAGCTGGCAACGACGTTGCAGCGGAGGACATCGCCAGCGGTACAGTTAAGCGCGCCATAAACTGTGTCCAGTGCCACGACCCGCACTTTGCGAAGATGCGTGTGGTGAGGGACGCGCTGATAGAGGCGGTGAAGGAGAGGGGTCCCTTCCCCTACGACAGCGAAAAGAACAGGAAAGCCATGGAGAAGCTCAGGGTGGTGGCTTTCCCGGCGGTGAAGAAGAACTACAGGGAGGTAATAGTGTGGGACGCCGAGGAGAAGGACCCCAAGCTCAACTGGCTCACCTGCGCCCAGTGCCACGTGGACTATGAGTGCAACCCGGTGACAGACATAAAGACTGACAAGAAGCTGAAGTTCAGCGACCCGCGCACCAACGTCTTCACCTGGCGCAACATTGATGACGCCTACAACTTCTACACCAAGGAGCTCGGCATATACACCTTCAGGCACGGCATCTCCAAGGCCAGGCTGATAAAGATACAGCACCCCGAGGTGGAGGTCTGGTGGGAGAGCAAGCACGAGCGCGCCGGTGTTACCTGCATCGACTGCCACATGCCAGAGCAGGACGGTATAAAGCTGCACTCGCCGATAAGTCCGCAGGATGTGGGAGTGAACAAGACCTGCCTCAACTGCCACACAGGCTGGAACGAGGAGCAGGCGAACTACGTGATTGAGGCTATCCAGGAATACTCCAAGGGCAAGATGCGCGACGCGGAGTTCCACCTCTCCAGGCTGGTGGAGACCATCGCCTTCGCCGACAAGCTGGGTGTTGACCAGGCGAAGCTGGAAGAGGCGAGAGAGCTGCACAGCAGGGCACACATCAACTGGGAGTGGTGGACCGCCGAGAACAGCGACGGCTTCCACGATCCCGACGAGGCGTGGCTGACGCTGGGCAGGGCCTCGAGGCTGGCGGAGCAGGGATGGAAGATGCTGGACGAGGAGATAAAGAAGAAGCTGTCAGAGATTTCCGCCACCTCGCCTGAGACAGGAGCAGCCCTTGCCCAGGAGTACGAGAGGCTGGCGAGCAAGTACGAGGAGCTGAGCAAGCGCGTGGAGGAGCTTGAAGCGGAGGTAGAGCAGACCAAGAGCACTCCCGCAGCGCCAGAGAAGAAGGGCGCATGCGGTCCCACCGCAGTGGCCGCACTGGCGCTGGTGCCCGTGGCGGGCTACTGGCTGCTCAAAAACAGGAGGAAGCTCTGAAGGGCTTCCTTCCCTCTTTGTTTTTTATTCCCCGACACAACCCGGTGCGGCGGCATTAAAGAAAAACTTTAATACCATCTCAACACACCTTTTCCATCGTTAGGGAAATGTGAGTAGCCGTGGTGTGGCAGATGGAAAACCGCGAGCAGGCTTTTAAGGTCAGGGAGCTTCTCAAGGAGCATCACCGCTGGTTCGGCAAAAGTTTGCCGCTGATAGCGAGTGAGAACATCACCTCCATGCTGGTTCGCGAGGTCTGCGCCAGCGACTTCTCCCACCGCTATGCGGAGGGCAAACCCGGGAAGCGCTTCTACCAGGGGTGCAGGTACATCGACGAGGTGGAGCTTCTCGCCGAGAGGCTGGCGAAGAAGCTCTTCGAAGCGCCCTATGTGAATGTGCAGCCCACCTCCGGTACGGTCGCAAACCTCGCCTGCTTCTTCGCCCTCACCCGGCCCGGGGATACGATTATGGCGCTTCAGGTGCCCCACGGCGGGCACATCTCGCATGCGGAGCTCAGCGCCGCCGGAGTGCGCGGGTTGAAGGTTAAGAGCTTTCCCTTCGACGTGGAAGAGATGAACATCGACGTGGACAAGGCTGCGGAGAAGATTCGCAGGGTTAAGCCAAGGCTGCTGCTCTTCGGTGCCAGCATATTCTTATTCCCCCACCCCCTGCGCGAGCTCAGCGAGGTTGCAGGGGAAGTAGGCGCCACGGTGATGTACGACGGTGCGCATGTACTCGGGTTGATCGCCGGCAAGCGCTTCCAGCAGCCCCTCAGGGAAGGCGCCCACGTGGTCTCCGCTTCCAGGCACAAGACCTTCCCGGGTCCGCAGGGCGGCGTGATTCTCGCAGTGGAGGAGTACTCAAAGCAGCTCTCACGTGCCGTCTTCCCTGGCCTGGTGTCCAACCACCACCTGCACCACCTCGCCGGCTTTGCTGTGGCGCTTGCGGAGATGCTGGAGTTCGGCACCGCCTATGCGGAGCAGGTAATCAGGAATGCAAAGGCGCTTGCCCAGGCGCTCAGCGATGAAGGTTTTCGCGTGCTGTGCGAGCATAAGGGCTTTACCCAGTCGCACCAGGTGCTCGTGGATGTGGCAGAGCAGGGCGGCGGGACACGCGTTGCAGAGGCGCTTGAAAGGGCTAACATAATCCTGAACAAGAACCTCCTGCCCTGGGACGACATAAGCAAAAGCGCCAATCCCAGCGGCATACGCATAGGCACGCAGGAGGTTACCCGCCTGGGGATGCGCGAGGGTGAGATGCGCACCATCGCGGAGCTCATCGCCAGAGTAGTTAAGGGCGAAAGCACCGAAAAGGTTAAAAAGGAAGTTGCAGAATTGAGGAAAGAATTTAACCGGGTGCACTACAGCTTTGATGATGCGAAGGACGCCTACGAGTACATTGAGTTCTTTTAGTAAAATTACGACGTGAAAAAAATGTATATAAAGATACATTTCATATGCACTGGCAGCGGTTTGCCTTCTGGTGCAGAAAAACAGTTTACAAAGGTTAGGTTTACTCTCTAATATCTGCATTATAGAACGGAGAGTCTGATATGGAGGCGAAACTGGAAGAGCTCACAGCGAAGCGCGACGAACTTGAGGCTGAAATTAGGAGGATGAAGCAGCAGGTCGTGACCAGGCGAAAGCGCCTGCGGGAACTCAACAGACGAAAGCGCGACATAATAGAGGCGATAAAGAAGAAGAACAGCGAGGCAAACAGGGCCAGAGAAAAGCGGGACAGGCTAAATGCCGAGATAAAGAAGCTCAAGGCGCAGCGGGAGGAGGCGAACAGGGAGGTAAAGAAGATACTGGAGGAGTACCGCTCCGCCAAGGAGCGTGCCCCAAAGGGCGACTTCAAACGTCTCCAGAAAGAGAAGAACCGGCTGGAGTGGAAGCTTCAAACCAGTGTGCTGGAGATAAAGAAGGAGGACGAGCTGGTAAAGCGCATCGCAGAGATTGAGAAGGAGCTCGCCAACTATGCTGAGCTTATTGAGATATCAAAAAAGCTGGAGAAGAAGCGTCGCGCTTCAAGGAAGATTCACGAGAAGATAATAAAGCTGAGCGACGAGTCCCAGAAGTATCATGAGGCCTTCGTGGCGGCGGTGGAGAAGATAAAGGAGCTGGAGCAGAAGATAGACGAGATAAACAGGGAGAAGCTCGGATTAACAGAAGAGCTTGATAGGCTGAACGCAGCGCTCGACGAGAAGGTGCCCCAGCTCAAGGAACTTGAGAAGGAGATAGTTGAGCTGGAGACGGGAATAGAGCTCCTCCACAGGGAGAAGAGCGAGAAGGAGCTGCGTGAGGAGGCAAAGGCCATATACGAGCGCTTCAAGCGGGGAGAGAAGCTGGACCTGGAGGATATATACCTCCTGCGACGCTTCAACCTGGTGTGATGGTGTCCGCTCAGCAATGCAGGGAGTCCTGCTCCCGTAACGATTATGGAGAAGATATACGTAATCTGCGTTGATCGAGACGCCGATATTACCCGGAAAACGGGGGAAAAGGGGCCAATTCTGGGCAGGGAGGAAAATCTGCGGGTTGCGGTAAAGCTTGGGCTTGCTGACCCCACCGAGAGTGACACCAACACCATCTTCGAGGCGGTGAGGCTGTACGACTTCTACAGGGAGCAGGGGCGTGAGGTCAGAATCGCAACTCTGGTTGGCGATGAGAATGTGGGGGTGGTGAGCGACGAGGCGATTGCAGAGCAGCTGGACAGAATACTCCGGGAGTTCACACCGGATGGGGTGGTACTTGTTACCGATGGCGCAGAAGATGAGCACATCCTGCCCATTGTGGAGTCCCGGGCAAAGGTGGTATCCGTAAGCAGGGTCATTGTCAGGCAGAGCGAGCGACTTGAGAGCACCTACTATCTGCTTCTCGACTTTCTGAAAGGTGTTGTCAACGACCCGAAACTGTCCAGGATAATAATAGGTCTCCCGGGCATAGCACTGGTGCTTTACATGCTACTCGGTCCGCACAGCTGGCGTCTGATAGGCGGCATCCTGGGGGTGTTCCTGATAATCAAGGGCTTCGACCTGGAAGGGGTGATTTCGAGAAGCTTCCAGGACTTTAAAACGTCCTTCATCGCCGGGAAACTCTCCTTCTTCACCTACATGGTGGCGGTTATCCTGGTGGTTCTGGGAACCTTCGTAGGCTGGCAGGAAGTCAGAAGCTACGGATACTCCGAACCCCTTGAGGGGGTGCCTGAGTTTATAATCGCCTCCATCGACTTCTTCATGTTTGCAGCACTTATCGCTCTGCTGGGAAAGAGTATCGATGCACTGCTGGAGGAAGAGAGTGTAAGCAGGTATATGGTGCTGGCAGTTTTCGTCATAGCCCTTCGGCTTATTCTTGACTCTGTAGCACTCTACATAAGAGGGAATATAGCCAATGAAATGTTTGCCTTATCCCTTACGCTGGGGCTGGTGCTCACAATGATAGCCTTCCTGGGAATACGCGGCAGGAGCAGAAAGGTCGCAGAGGGGTGAAGGAGGCGCCGGAATGGAGCGCATAGGCATAATAGGTGGAACGGGAATATACGACCCCGAGCTTTTCGGTGAGAAGGAGAGGAAAGAGGTGGTCACACCCTACGGCAGGGCGTCGCCGGCATTTATAGGCGAGCTCGGGGGTAGAAGCGTGGTGTTTATGCCGCGCCACGGGTTGAGACACGAGCTTCCACCGCACAGGGTTAACTACCGCGCCAACATATATGCGCTCAGGCAGCTGGGAGTGAGCAGGATAATTGCCACCAACTCCGTGGGTAGCATAAATCCGAGGCTTGCACCGGGAGACCTGGTGGTGCCCCACGACTTCATCGACTTCACCCGCACAAGACGCGCAACCTTCTACGATACCGAGACGGTGCACGTGGACATGACCTCTCCTTACTGCGGGGAGCTTCGCAGAGCGCTCATAAGCGCCGGCAGAAGTGCAGGCGGTGTGTGGGACAGGGGAGTCTACGCCGCCACCGAGGGCCCGCGCTTTGAGACGCCCGCGGAGATACGCATGCTCTCCCTGCTGGGATGCGACATCGTGGGAATGACAGGCATCCCGGAGGCGGTGCTCGCGAGGGAGCTGGAGATGTGCTATGCAAGCGTCGCAACAGTTACAAACTACGCTGCAGGTATAAAACAGGAGAAGCTCACAGCCACGGAAGTGGTGGAGGTGGTGAGGCATAACCAGGAGAAGCTGAGGAGGCTTATTGTGGAAGCTGTTGCGCTCATACCCGGGCAGAGGGGCTGCCCCTGCGCCTCTGCACTGGAGGAAGCAAGGATATAGGGCTACCTCCACCTGTCGAAGACGCTTGAAAGCCCCCCTGGCTTCAGGACCACCATGACCACAAGCAGCGCGCCGATTATTACAAAACGCTCAAAGCTCAGGCCCAGGTTTTTCAGACCCTCCCAGATCAGGGTTATAAACACTGTACCCAGAATTGGACCCTCAAGGGTGCCCAGTCCGCCGGCTATTGCGTATATCACCGGCCAGAAGGAGTTGTGGACACTGAATATCTCGGGAGTAATGTAGGCAAAACTGTGCGTCTGGAGGGCACCTGCCAGGCCTGCAATGTAGGTGCTTATCAGGAAGGCGATGAGCTTGTATCTGGCGGTGTCTACCCCGAGCACCTTTGCCTCAAGCTCATTCTCGCGTATTGCCGCGAAGGCCACGCCAAGCCTGGAATGCATTATCCTGTGGACGAGCAGCGTCGTAGCTATGGCAAGGAGTAGCATGAAGTAGTATTCGTAGAGGTAGCGGTGCTCCAGGGTGGCGCTGAAGAAGCGCTGTGCTGGCATGCCATCCACACCTCCAAAGATGCCGGTGAACTGGTTCAGGAAGAGGGTACCTATTATGATTGAAAAACCGAAGGTAACCATGGCGAGGAACCACTCGCGAAGGCGGACGCAGATTGCGCCCACAATGGCACCGGCTACCGCAGCGAAGATGGCTCCGGCGAAGATGGTGATGAAGGGGGAGAGCCCTGACTTGGAGGCGAGCAGAGCGGAGGCGTAGCCGCCTATGCCGAAGAAGGCGGCATGTCCCAGAGAGGCCTGACCAGAGTAGGTCAGCAGATTCCAGGAGTGGGTGTATATTATAAATATTACCATTATTATGAGAACCTTCATCAGATAGGGACTGTCTCCGGCGATGATGGGCAGGAAAAGCGCCACTCCGAGGGCACCCAGCCAGGGGAGGTACCTCTTCTGAATCACTCCTCCCCCTCCCCGAAGAGTCCATGCGGCCTGAGAACAAGGACAGCTATGAGTATGAGGAAGGATATTGCATCCTTCCAGTAGTTGCCGAAGAGGTAGCCACCCGCGTTCTCTGCAATGCCGTAGATAAGACCGCCCACTATTGCGCCGGGGATGCTTCCGAGGCCGCCCAGGATTATTATGGCAAAGGCTTTAATTGCTGGCAGGGAGCCCGAGTACGGGTTGAAGAGCTGGCCACTTATTGCCCATAGCGATCCCGCAGCGGCGGCAAGGGCAACACCCAGACCAAAGCTGAGCATGTCTATGCGCTCAACGTTAATTCCCATAAGCTGTGCAGCCCGCCTGTTCTGGCTTGTTGCACGCATTGCCCTGCCCAGCCGGGTCTTTTTCAAAAAGAGGTGCAGTGCCACCAGGATGAGCACCGTAAAGGCTATGAGTATGATGTAGTCCAGGGGGAGGTTTATACCGCCCAGGGGTATGGTGCTCGCAGCGTAGGGGCTGTGCATACTCCTGAAGTCGTCGCCCCAGAGGAATGCCACACCGTTCTGGAGAATGTAGATTAAGCCAAGGCTGACGAATATCTCATTGAGCTTGCCCGTGCCCAGGATGGGACGGAAGGCGAGGCGCTCTACCGCCACACCCAGGAGTCCCAGAAGCAGCATCGATGGAAGAATGGCCAGATATGGATTTATCCCCAAGAGCACCACTATCCAGAAGGTGGCATAGCAGCCGAGCATCAGGAATTCTCCGTGGGCGAAGTTTACAACCTTCATAACCCCGAAGATCAGTGTCAGACCGGTTGCCAGCAGCATGTAGATGCAGCCGGCGTAGATGCCCCAGAACAGAACCTGCAGGATTATGCTGAGCTCCGGCATGCCACCACGTGATGTGAATATCCCGCCAGCCTTAAAAATTTTCCTGAGGTTGCCGGCAGGCCTCTGAGACTGGTGATTGACAGCAAATGATTAAAGAGCGGAAGAGGTTTAAAGCTGAAAGTGAAGCACTATCGACGATTAGCTCAAGGTGGCGAAGAAATGTTTCGCTCTGCATAAGCTGCAGCGCTATACTA
This sequence comes from Candidatus Hydrothermarchaeota archaeon, assembly GCA_015521565.1. Lineage (GTDB taxonomy): Archaea > Hydrothermarchaeota > Hydrothermarchaeia > Hydrothermarchaeales > BMS3B > Pyrohabitans. Next base: position 7,379 of record WANX01000100.1, on the reverse strand, counting down.
AGCGCTCCGTGGAAAGGCTCGTGGCGCTGAATGTACTTTTGGTGGGCGTGGTGGAAAGCACCCACGCTGCACTTCCAATATTGCTGAGAAGGTTAGGGTAGAGTAAGCATCAGAGGTTGGTAGCGATGCTCTTCCAGAAGGTAGAGGAGAAGGATGTCACCCAGGCGATAGTTGGCGAGTTCTCGAAAATGCTGAGTGAGTATGCTGAAAGTGATGTTATAATAGTGGGAGGCGGGCCAGCTGGATTAACCGCGGCGAAGGAGCTCGCCTCCAGGGGCGTGAAGACCCTCATCATCGAGAGGAACAACTACCTGGGCGGGGGGTTCTGGATAGGCGGCTACCTCATGAACAAGGTAACCGTCCGCTCCCCCGGGGAGAAGGTGCTGGACGAGATAGGCGTGCCCTACCAGGAGTACGTCAGGGGGCTCTACGTCACCGACGGTCCGCACGCGTGCTCAAAGCTCATCGCCGCCGCCTGCGACGCGGGAGCGAGAATCCTGAACATGACCCGCGTGGACGACGTGGTGCTGCGCGAGGGTAATCGCGTCGCCGGTGTGGTTATAAACTGGACCCCCATCTCCGCCCTGCCCCGCGAGATAACCTGCGTCGACCCTGTTTCGCTTCAAGCCAAGGTGGTCATAGATGCCACTGGCCACGAGGCGGAGGTGGTGAGCGCGCTGGTTAAGCGCGGGCTCATGAAGGTCCGCGGCTACGGCGCAATGTGGGTGGAGCGCAGCGAGGACGCTGTGGTGGAGCACACCGGCGAGGCGCATCCTGGCTTAATCGTCGCGGGCATGGCCGTCTCTACTGTGTACGGCCTCCCGCGCATGGGTCCAACTTTCGGGGCGATGCTGCTCTCCGGCAAGCGCGCCGCGGAGGTGGCGCTGGAGCTGCTCCAAAAGAAATGAGGATTTTCATATACCGCGAGCCGGGCGTTGAGCTAAACCTCGCGAGCATTGCCGGCTACCTCGCCGGAAATGGCGCCAGAGTCGAGCTCAGGGGCAGCTTCTTCTCCAGGTTCGCGAATCTGCAGGAGGCGGCTGGCAAAATAGCGGGGATGCGCATCTCAGACCCCTCGAGGCCAGCGGTCGAGGAGGAGCCCCTCTACGGAGAAGTTAAGTACGAGCTGCGGGTTCTCAGGGGCGAGGCCAGGCCTGGAGGCGTGGTCTACGACGGCTTTCTGCTCCAGAGCTACATGCGAAGCCTGCTCCCCAGGCAGGAGGTCGGCCTCGATAAACTGCACCTGAGCGTAACGCCGCGCCTGCTCGCGACCTTTGACGAGGATGACAGGCGCTACCATCTCAGAGCGATAATCCTGGGCTACCCTGCCATAATTTCAACCTCGGGCATAGTCGAGGCTCCTGCAAAACCCAAGGAGTTCTACCTGCAGCGCCGCCTTCTGGGAGAAGACGCCCTGGCGGAGGCCAGAATTAAGCAGAAGCTCAGGGAGAAACTCCTGGACTACGGTGACCCGCGCATGGATGAGGTACTCAAAGGCTACGCTCTGCAGGCGCTCTTCTACCAGCTCTTCGGTGAGGCCTTCTGCGAAAGCACGCGGTGCAGGCTGTACAACGCCCACTGGCAGGAGGAGCTTCTCGCTGCCCAGCTCTCACAGCCAGAGCTGTGCGAGAAGCATAAAAAAATGCTGGAGAGGTGGAGGTCTACTCCACCTTAATGCTCGTGCCCTTCTCCGCCTTCACCTTTGGCAGCCGCACCTCGAGCACGCCGTTCCTGTAGGTGGCCTTTGCCCTGCCCGGGTCCACCTCGCTGGGCAGGGTAAGGCAGCGGTAGAACCTGGAGAACTCCCTCTCCCTGCGCAGGAATCCCTCTCTCTCCTCCTTTTCCTCGCGCTTAACCTCGGCGCTGATTTCCAGCTCGTGCTCTGTGGCGTTAATCTTTATGTCCTCCTTGCTCACCCCTGGAAGCTCTGCGGTTACTATCACCTCCTTATCCGTCTCCTGCACGTCGCAGTAGGGGCTTCTGACGCCTGCAATTGAAGGAAACCTCTCCTCAGCGCGGGGTATGCTCCACAGCTCCCTGAAGAGCTGGTTCATCCTCTCCTCTATTCTGCGCAGCTCATCCCACACAGCCGGCATCATCTTCACCACCTCCTACTCAACCTTTATGTTAACGCCCTTTCGGGGCTTGGACTTGAGTTTGAATTTTATCTCGAGAACGCCGTTGTTGTACTTTGCCTTCGCTGTGCTCGGGTCAACCTCCGCGTCGAGCGCAACAACCCTGCGGTACTTCCTGTCGTTGCGCTCCGCCGAGATTTCCACGCTGTTCTCGGTGGCATTGATTTTTATGTCCTCCTTGCTCACCCCTGGAAGCTCTGCGGTTACCACCAGCTCGCCGTTCTTCTCGTCCACCATGGTTTCGACATATGGCTCGCGCACGCCTGTGCGCAGCGTCGGCGCTGCCTCAACGTTGCCGAAGGTCTGAATCTCGGGCACGCCCTCCGGGCCTACCCTCACAGAAAATCCCCAGTATAGGGGCTGCTCCTCTATGCCCTGGATTCCGCGCCAGGAGCGCATGCTCTCAAACATCCTGTCGAAGAGTCTGTCTATCTCCTCCAGCTCGCGGAAGAAGTCGTCAAATATCCTCCTTCTCCTCCACATGGTACCACCTCCCTTTAGTCACTTTTCGTTACTATACTATAAGTACAACCTCACGCTATAAAAAATTTTAGTAACAACAGGTTACTAAAACCGCTGGAAGTTTTTTATATAATGATGGTCACTAAAAAGATGCATAGCTCTCCGAGGTGATGCAGTTGGGCTCTGAAAAGCTGTTCAAGCTTATCTCACTGATTATTGTTGCCCTTGTAGCGGGTGCTGCTGGCGGCTACTTCGCGGCCATAAATGTGCCCAAAAAGGAAGAGGTGAAAGTGGAGAGGTACGAGGTTATAAATATCACGGGTTCGCTTGACGAGGTGGTGAACCGCGCCTACCAGCGGGTTTCTCCCAGTGTGGTGCACATAACCTCGACGGTGCTCAAGAGGGGCTTCTTCTTCGAGGTCATACCCCAGCGGGGGACAGGCTCCGGGATACTCGTCTCCGGCGACGGCTATGTGCTCACCAACAACCACGTGATTGAAAATGCCGACCAAATAGAGGTTACACTGAGCAACGGCGAAAAGTATGAGGCGGAGCTGGTGGGAAGCGACCCCGCCAACGACATCGCCGTAATAAAAATCTTAAACCCGCCTGCAAACCTCCCGGTGGCTCCGCTGGGCGACTCCTCCAGACTGCGAGTGGGTGAGTTCGTCATCGCCATAGGCAACCCCTTCGGCCTTGACCGCACTGCAACGCTGGGGATAATCAGCTCCCTGAACAGGAGCATCAGGAGCAGCAAGGGATATGTGATGCACGGGCTGATTCAGACCGACGCCTCCATAAACCCGGGCAACAGCGGCGGTCCTCTTGTGAACCTCAGGGGGGAGGTTGTAGGCATCAACACCGCTATACTCACCACCAGCGGCGGGAGCATTGGAATAGGCTTTGCGATACCCATCAACAGGGCGAAGGAGATAATGCAGGGATTGATAGAGGAGGACCGCGAAATTGAGCGCCGCCCGTGGCTGGGGATAAGTGGAATCACTGTTACAGAGGAGCTCGCGAGGGTGCTCAACCTCCCTGTAAGCGAGGGCGCCATGATAGTGGAGGTCGTCCCGGGTTCGCCGGCAGACAAAGCGGGACTCCGCGCGGGCGAGGTGCAGGTAATCTACAGGGGCTATGTTCTTACAATAGGCGGGGACATAATCATAGAGGTGGATGGCGAAAAGGTGGACTCCATGGAAAAGCTGGTGGAGATAATCTCGGAGAAGGAGGTGGGTCAGGAGATAGAAATAACCTTTGTGCGCGGGGGGAAGGTGATGAAGACCAGGGCAAAGCTGGGAGGCAGGAAATGAGAGAAGAGGCCCAGCCGGTTATGTACCGCCGTGTGCACGATGTTTTCAGAAAGACCCTGGAGACGATTCAGGATTTGATTATCATAGCCCTTGCGGTGATTGTGTTCTACGTGAGCATAAAGGTGCTCCTAAATATAGTGTTTGAGATCTCCCACGCCTTCGAGTTCAAGCGGGTTGTCTCCGAGATACTTTACATCATGATTCTGGTGGAGACCTACCGCATGCTCATCGTGTACCTGAAGGAGCACCGCGTAGCGGTGAGCTTCATGGCGGAGATTGCGCTTGTGGCTGTGCTGAGGGAGGTTATTCTCACAGGTGCACTGGAGATAGAGCCGCTTACTCTTGCGATGGCGACGCTCTTCATCCTCGCCCTGGTGGTGGTTATAAAGCTAACGGTGAAGGAGGAGCGTGCTGATCTCGAGGAGAAGGGCTTCATCCACACAGAGCTCAGGGACATGTTCAGACGCAGAAGGAAGCGCAGGCGGGAGTTAGAGGAGCGCAGGTGATTTAAAGCACGTCCTTCTTAGCAAGGTCGCGCAGCCTCTCGACGCCTTTAACCTCCTCTATCACCTTCACCACAGCTCGGGGCACGAGCTCCTCCCAGGGCTCGCCCCTCAGCATGCGCCGCCTTATCTCTGTGCCCGAGTATTCCCGGCGGTTGAATAGCGGCGGCGTTGCCACGGCTTTGCCGGCTTCCTTGAAGAGCCTCTTAACCAGAGGGTTGCCGGAGTACACCTTGTTGAAGGGCGGGGTTAAGCTCTTAACGTGGCTCACCCACAGCGAGTTGTTGTCGATGTCGTTTATGGGGATGATGTAGTAGTTCTTGTCGATGCCGTTCTCGTACAGGCTGCGCGATATCATCATCAACCGCTCGCCGGCGGTGAAGGGGTTCTCCAGCGAGTGGCTCTTCTGGGCGCTGCCTATGCCTATGATTATCTCATCCACCTCCTTCGCAATCTCCTTAATCACGTACACGTGCCCCAGGTGAAAGGGCTGGAATCTGCCAATCAGCAGACCGCGCATATCTCCACCTTCTCTCCGCCCTTAACGCCGAGCTCTGCGGAGGCGCTTCCTCTGTTTACCGCAACCTCCAGGTAGCCCTCACTTCCCACAAGCGCCAGTAGCTCTCCCTCGCGGGCAAAGCCGTAGCTCTGCAGGAAGGGCACCTCCAGCTTTCTTGCACCAAGCCTAATCCGAATCCTATCGCCGTAATTAATATTTGCTCTGGCGAGGAGCTGCTCAGGAATGTTGGTTATGACGTTGCCGAAAACATCGACGCAGAGCACCTCCCCCCTTATTTTATCCTCCAGCAGTTTCGCCTCTGCTATGGGCAGCCTCACAATCTCCTCCACCTGCTCGCCGAAGCTCTCTATGGCTTCGCCTCTTGCAAGCCTCGCAGCGACGGGCGCAAAGACGTCTCTGCCGTGGAAGGTTCTGGACCTCGCCTTGAGTCGAAGCTCTACCGCTTGTATGATGTCCTCCACGAAGGTGAAAACCCCGTTGTCGGGTCCCACATAGTAGTAGTCCCGCGTCTCAATGGCGATGCCGCGCCGCGCTGTGCCCACACCCGGATCTACTACCACGACGTGGATGCTCCCCCTGGGAAAGTAGGGGCAAACGCTCTTAACCACATAAGCTGCGTGGCGCACGTCAAAGCTCCTGATGTTGTGGGTTATGTCCACCACCCTGGCGTGGGGGGCGATTGAAAGGATAACCCCCCTCATCGCCCCCGCATACTCGCTCGCCCCGAAGTCGGTGGTTAGAGTAATAATCATATCCCTATCTTACCCCTGCTTGCCCAGTAGAGGAGCACGGCTCCGGCGAGGTACTTGTTGAGCAGCAGCTTCTTGACCCGCCTGCGCCTGCTTATCTGCCTGTGCTCTATCCTGCGAAGCCCCTGCAGAAGCCTCTCCACGTGCTCCTCCCAGGAGTAGTTCAGCATCGTGCGCCGGGCATTCTTTCCGAGCCTCTGCCTTAGCTCACTGTCTCGCAGCAGGAGGAGCACCTTCTCCGCCAGCTCGCGCTCATCCTGCGGGTTTTCTAAAAACAGGCAGTTCTCCCCATCGCGGTAGTAGCTCCCCTCCCCCTCGTCCCTGCTCACAACCGGCGCAAGCCCGCACGCCATCGCCTCCATGGTGACAAAGGCCTGGGCCTCGTGCAGCGAAGGGAAGACGAAGACATCTGCCATGGCGTAGTAGTTTGCTGCGCGCTCCCACTCCACCCAGCCGGTGAAGATTACATTCGCATTAGGCGCAAGCTCTGCCGCGAGCTTCCTGTATTCCGCGAGCCTCGCTCCGCCGCCAGCGAACACAAAATAGGCATCCGGCACCTCCTCCGCCACGCGGGGTATCGCCTTAATTATGGTCTCCACGTTCTTCTCGTGGGACATCCTTCCCAGGTAAAGCACCACCTTCGCTTCGCCGGGTATGCCGTAGCGCCTCCTCATCGCCTCACCGCTCCTGGGTGAAAAGCGGCCCGTATCGATGGCGAAGGGGGCAAAGACTATCCTGCGCTCGGGTATGCCCAGGCGGAGCAGTTTGCGCTTAAACCTGGAAGTTGCCACGAAGAAGAGGTCCACCCTGCTGTAGTAGTGCTTAACTATCCTCTCCACAGCCCTTTTAAAACCCCCTTCGGGAATCAGCCACCTCTCCCCGAGCTTGAAGGCCTTCGCGAGCATTGTCGCCTCGTCGTGGTGGCAGAAGAGAGCTATGGGCTTGCCGAGGGCACTCGCAAGCGATATTGCCGCCGCCCCGAGAGGGGCGAGGTCGTTCACGAGCACAACATCGCTGCGCCTTATCGCCTTCGCCAGCCCCGCGTCAGGAAGCGCCGGAAAGTAGTTCGCAAGCTCCAGGGGCAGGTAGGGGGTGAGCACCACTTCGATGTCGCCGAAGGCGCGGCTGTCGCTGGAGAAGCGCGGCGCCACCAGGGTTATGTCGTAGTGCTCCCTGAGAAGGGGGAGCACGCTGCGCAGGAAGGTTACCACCCCGTCCTTTTTGGGGGGGTAGGTGTCGGCGACAACGCAGAGCCTTGCCATCTATCTCACGTCCTCAAAATCTCTCGTTTTGCCCGAGAGCAGCAGGGAAAAGTAATTTATGCCGTGGTGCCACAGGAAGCGCAGGTAGCCCTTCCTCAGGCGCCTCGAGGAGGTGTATACCTTCATTTCCCTTATAAACCTTATCCTTCCCTCCCGCTTCAGCCTCCTGGACAGCTCAACATCCTCGGCGCTCCTCAGCCTGAGGTTGAAGCCGCCCACGCGCTCCAGGGCGCTCCTCCTCACGGCGAAGTTCTGCCCCGAGAAGTGCACCAGGCCGAGGAGGTGGTTGAGGAGCAGGAAGCCCGTGAAGGCGTACCTGGCGAGCAGGCGCTCATGCCATAGCCCGTCGCTCAGGTAAACCGGACCATAGACGGCGATGACGCTGTCCTGCATCGCCTCGAGCACGCGCTCCGCCCAGTCGGGGGCAACTATGGT
>WANX01000099.1 GCA_015521565.1 Candidatus Hydrothermarchaeota archaeon | reverse complement strand
CCGGAACAAACACCTCCCGGGTGGTTCTGAAGTAGAAGGACGAGGTCACGCCCAGCTCCCTCTCCAGCCTGGCAACGGCGAGGGCGTTCTCCGGTTTTCTGTCCACGTCGTGCCTCAGTATCGCCACCCTTCCCCTGCCCTCGCCCCTGAGGTAGTCTATCACCCTTACCGGTGAGTAGTTGTCAAGGAGGCACTCGCACAGCCTCCTGTACGCTTCAAGGGTGAAGTCCCTCATGCTCCACCTCCATGCTCGAGACTAACGTACCTGTAGTAGTGGGAGTATATGGCGGGACAGGAGCTCCAGTCGTCCAGGGCGAGCTTTCTCAGCGACCCGCGCTCTGCCTCCAGGAGGGCACGTACAAGTGAGCACCTGGTGTCTCCGCCGTCTGCATCGCCCAGGCCGTGAAACACGGGATGGGTGCTCAGCACAAACCTCTCAGGCGGAGAAACCCCGAGCTCCTTTGAGAGGTACTCATCCACCACCTCCGCGTAGGGGTGCAGATGACCCACAATTCTCGCTGCGGTGCCTATAGAAACGGGGGTGAGTATCTGGGAAAACACGATGTCGGGATTTGAGAAGCCCTCATCAATTTTCTGTACAACCCTCATGCCGCAGGTGGTGCAGGTGTAGGAAGCGTCGCGTCCGCTTACTGTGGCTCTATTCCGCGAATAGCACATAGGGCAGTGGTACCAGAAGGGGCTCATGTTCGGGGGGATGTCCCCCGGCAGGTAGGGTTTGTGCCCCCTCAGCCTCTGAAACTCTGAAACTCTGATTTTATAGCTGTTTATCTTCTCCATGTCCTCCAGCGTGCTGGAGAAACCCGGCAGGTAGCGCAGCATTGATATCGGGAAAAAAACAATGTACCTGTCAAACAACTCATGAAACACCTCCCCCAGCAGAATTATCTGGGATCTGACCACAAAGTCAGCATAGTTCTTCGTTTTTTTAGAGCTATCCACAAGAACTTCCACCATATGCTCCAGATTATTAATAAAAAAGGATTTATCCACATCCTTCTTCATTATACCATGCCTTTCACAGAAATAATGAAAACTCTGTCCGGAAAGTCCGAGTATCTGATTTTTAAGCCGCAGTATATTTTTCTCGGTGGGAGGAGGTATCCCGTACAGCGGCTTTCGCCTGTCCTCCTTTTTAATCGGGAGGAGGAAGGGACTGCCTCTTTTACCTCTCCTGGGGAAATAAATCCTGTTTATTTCAGGATACATCGACGGCTGATACTGATCCCCAACCAGAAAAAGCATCACCGCATTTTCGGCTTTTCTTGCAATATCCGCGCCTTTCAGATAAAGCCGGTGGATTCCCAGATGCCCGAGCTGTGCTCCATGTGAAGCTTCAATCAAAACTGTTTTTTCGTTTTTCAGCGCATCAGCAACTTCTGAGCCAACGCGCAGATTCAACCTATTTTTGTAGTACTCCGCCACCAGCTCTGCGAAAAATTCTCTGTTGTATGCATTGTTCAATGGCCGAATTTTCTTTATTCTTTTAACAATCGCCTCATCGTTCATGATATCCTGTCCAGTAACCTTCACTGGTTTTCCGCCACAATCTTAATTGTTGAATCTGCAAATTCCGCTGGTGTGCTCCACTCCCGTCTGCGCCTCCACCACTCCGCAACCTCGCCGGCGGTGGTTATCCAGGCGCCCATGCTTCTCGCCCTCTGTATTAGCCTCTGGTAGAGCTCCGCCCAGCCTGGAAACTCGCGGGGGTTGAACACAGTGTGGTGGAAGAGCAGGTTGAGCACGCCGCCGCGCCTCTTCACCGCATGCAGCAGGCGCATGCACCGCCGCTCGGCTTCGGCAGGGCCCCTCATGAAGTAGGGGGTATCCATGAAGATGGTGGGGATCTCAATCAGGCCGAGCGCCTTTCCGTCAAACCGCGGACTGAAGGGGAAGCAGGTTCCCCACCTGAAGCCGGCTTCGCCGCGGGGCAGCAGGCTGGTGTCATAGGCGAAGCCCGCCCTCTCCTGCAGCTCCCAGGTTAGAGGAATGCTCAGATTGCCGTGGTGCTGCCTTATGCCGGCGACCTTCTTCCCCAGCACCGCCTCAAGCCTCGCCTTCTCCCTGCGCAGGAGCTCCTCATTCTTAAAGGAGTAATAGGAGCCGTGCAGTCCCACCTCCCAGCCGTCTTCGCTCAGCTCGCGTATCACCCTGGCAAGCTTTCCGTCCTCCAGCTTATACCTCCTGGCGTACAGCTTCCAGGTTTCCGGTGAGAGGAGCCGCACCTTCCCCGACTCCTGGAGGAAGTAGAAGGTGGAGCGCACCCCCAGCCTGCGCTCCACCTCCATAATCCTCTCAAAGGTCCAGAAGGGCTCCCTTCCCCTGAGCTTCTCCGCCAGGGAGAGAAGCTGATGCTTCAGGTATGCGAAGTCCCCTGCTCTCGCACGCCTCAGCGGCCAGGTGAGCCACTGGTAGCTCTTCCTCACCTCGTCCACGTCGTGGGTCAGGCATACCGCAAAGCTGTAGCGTGGAGGCCAGAAGGGCTTCCTCACCAGCGGCAGGTTCGCTCTCCTCGAGAGGAGCAGCAGAAGCTCGAGCAGCAAATCCTCCAGCAGGTCGGCGATGGGCAGCGCGAGCAGTCTTGCTGCCTCCTCGCCGGGAAGGCGCTTCACCTCGGCGTCCATACCCCCGGTGAGGAGGTAGCCCACCTCCCTGAAGACGTCGATACCGAGCTCTATGCCATTCCCGCGGAGCACGGCGCAGGGCGATTCTCCGCAGAAGGCGAGCGCCCTGTCGAAGCCCTTAAACACGCGCGGCTCTTCCAGCACCGGAATCGTGTCGCCCCTCCAGCGCACCTCACCTGAGAAGCCACCAACCCGGTTTTCTCTTATGCGAATCCGGAACTCCTCGCCTGCGCCGCCGTACTCAAGTCTGAGCCCATCCCCCTCCCTCACGCGGAAGGGGATTCCGTACTTCTCGGCGAAGTGCGCTGCTCCGGCCATTACCAGCGGGTCCGCCGAATCGCAGCTGATAACCAGCATTCTCACCCCTCCTTCACCACGCCCCTCCTGCCCATCCAGTACACCTCAAGCCTGTAGATGGCTGCGCAGAGGGCGGTGAAGGTCAGCAGCGACACGAAGATGTTCCAGCCGGTGGTGGGTATCCCCAGCACCAGGTCTATGAAGAGGGTGACCAGTATATCCGCCGCAATACTGAGCACCATAGCCAGAGCGATTCGCTCGTCCCAGGGCAGCTCCTCCCTCCTGGGATAGAGCGCCCACACCAGTGCATACCCCGGAACAAAAAAGAGGAAGGCGAGCCCGAAAACTGCCCTGAGCGCATCCAGAAGCTCCGTCAGCATGCTAATCCCTCAAAATCCATCTAATAACCTCGAAGGCCTCCGCATACTCCTCACCTATCTGTGTACCCCGTGTTCTGGCCACGCTGGTTATGAACTCCGGTGTCAGGTAGTTCCTGTGCCTCTGGGACTCATAGCACTCCAGAGCATTTATCTTCCTATTCACATGCCTTCCATTCAGGGAAACAAAGGCAGAAGTATTGAAGGAGATGTTGTTCCAGGGCTGCTCATACCCCAGAATAGTACACTGTCTAAAGGCCCTCAGAGCCTCTTCGGAGACCGTCCGGTGGTCCTGGTGCAGATCCCTCAAAGACGGAACAAACACAATATCGGGACGTAGCTTTTCTCTAAGCCGGATGAGCATCTCAAGGATATCCTGTCTGTAATCAGGAAATTCCCTCACAGGATAATCGTAGAGGATCAGATTTTGGCTATCAATCCCCAGCACTTTTGTGGCTTTCCTCACCTCCTTTCTGAGGATGTCATCCGGAAACTCCTCCGGCACAGACTTTTCACAGCTTGACAGGGCCACGTAGAATATCTCTCTTCCCCTTTCTGCAAACTTGGCAATGGTGCCTCCGCATCCCAGCTCACCATCGTCGGTATGTGGACTCAGCACAAGTGCCCTGGAGAACATGGCATCACCTACTTCAAAAACAGGTACATGAGCGGAAGGAGCAGAAAGGCGAAGAAAATCCAGCCCAGATGAGAATGCACCAGAAGCATGGTATCAACACCGTAGTAGTAGGCAAGCACTATAAGCGTGGAGACACGCAGCAGATTTGCCGCGTAGGATGCCACGGCAAGAATCGCCAGAATGGGAACTATTCTTCTGAAGGAGGCATCCATGGTAATTCCGTACGCCACCGTGGCGCTGATTATGAGGAACATGGAATAGAAGCCGTAGCATGCCATGTCCAGGCCTATAAGACTGTTGGTCATATTCCCCACATAGAGCAGGTTCATCGCCACCACCTCCAGGTCAAGCCCCGCACTGGTTAGCAGCTTTGCCACCGGGAGGGTAACCATGTAGTGCCCGTAGTAGTAGGGTAGCTTTATCCCCAGCATTCCCGGGAGCACATAGACGGAGGAGAACAGTACAAGGAAAATAAGGGACATGTAGAAGGTGAGGTGTCCCAGCTCCCTTATTCTACCCGCCCCCATTCCGGTCATGGCTATGGATGCACCCAGCAGAATAAGAAAGGAGTCCAGGGTTTTGATCTGCGACTGTGTTGAGAAGTTGTAGTAAAGCACCGCTGCGACTATTGCCACGCCCAGCACTTTTCTCAGGAGACTCCCCCCTCCTCCAGCGCCTGAAACTGCGGAAAACCTCAGCAGAACCGCCAGCGCAGCTGTGGCGAAGAAGGCGCCGAGATAGGCAGAGCCGTAGCTGAACTCAATGAAGGCAGCAACCACAAAAACTGCAAATATCACAATCTGGATATCGCTCCTGTCCAAAATCAGTTGCCTCCTGAAAAATTAAAATAAAAAATGGAAGAAGATAGGACCGGCCGAGGTACCCCCGGCTATTCTTATCGCAGCTCCTGCCTCCTCCAGTAGAGCAGTGCCACTGTGCCGAAAAGCATTGCGAGGGGCAGTACAATCGTGGCGAATTCCGGTATCTTTATGCTGTCGTTGCCACAGGCGTCTGCAAGGTGGTGCCTCACGGCACCCGGGTATGTGGCATTTATTATGCTCCTGGGTACTGCGAACTCTATTACATAGTTGGGCTTACCATTGTCGCTGATACCGATATCCTTGTACACACCCACTGCGTCACCAACCTTGTAGCCTCCGGAGAGGTATGCTGAAAACGTGCTCGGACGGTTTTCTTTTATGTAGGTGGGCTCCTGCCAGTCGGGCAGGTAGCCGATCTCCCACTGGCTCAGACCTGTGGCAGAGCCAAGCTTGACGCCGTATTCGTAGCCGTACTTACCTGTGGACTCGTTCCTGTCCACATCCAGCGCAAGGTCACCCGGAGCGCGGTCGCCGGTGGCGTCTGGCGGAAGGGATGTAACCACCGCAAAGTAAAGACAGTTGTCGTCATAGTCCCTGTATATAGCCTCCAGGTCATACTTCTCTCCGCCAAGAGGCTCAACCACCAGGTAGCCGTCCTTATGCAGCGCCTTTGGCTCAAGGTATGCAGTATAGCTGCTGCCCTTACCTTTTATATGCACGCCTGTAACACCGCCGTAGCGCGGGTCCCTGTTGTCCTCCACTACAAACTCAACCCCGCTGTTTGGCAGCCAGGTCTCATTGAGGCTCCAGTCGCCGCTCAAATCCAGTCCCCAGTCGCTCAGGTCGCCGTCGATTGTGTACTTGTCACAGACCACCGGCGTTCTTGCGGTAGCTGTGCTGAAGGACAGTGCCACAATTAACGTCACTACAATCAACAGCGAAATTCTTAAATCCCTCATATATATGCCTCCAGAGTTTGATGGTTAATATATGGGCTGCTGATTAATACAACTTGTGAAATTATATTCTGGAACTTTTTACCAGAATATTAGTGCAAGACCCAGAAAACCTGAAATTGCGGTGAGCAGGTAGAGTATGAGCACCGCCTGGGGCTCGGTTATTCTCCAGTAGTAGGGGAGCAGCCACTTCAGAGTCAGGGGGTTCGGCACTCTGAGCGAGCCATCCTCCCTGACCTCTCCAAACTTCACCTCCCCCAGCTTCTTCACTCTCCACACCACGTACATCAAAAAGTTGACGATGTGTGGCAGGAGAATTACAACACCGAATATCTCCAGGTTGTATAGTACAAGAAGGGCACCAATAGCGGCGCCGAGCATGAAGTTGCCGCAGTTGCCCTCAAAAATCCTTGAAGGATACCTGTTGTAGAAGAGGAAGGCGATGGCTGCGCCCAGAATTGGCATAACGTACGCCACCTCGGAGATGCCGTACTTGATCCAGGCGGCTATGCCTATAAAAAGCAGCAGAATACTTGAGAGGCCAACCGCCAGGCCGTTGTAGCCAGCGTGCATATTTATCAGATTTGAAACCACCATAACATACACAGGCGCCACAACGATGGTGTAAAAGACGCCGAGCTCAACCTCTGTAAAGCCGAGCCAGAGCGTTGTGTCCCTGTTCAGCAGCGCAACGGGAAGCGCCATAAAGTAGGGCAGCACTATCTTGAGCTTCCTGCCCACGTCGATAAGGTCGTCTATCAGCCCAAGCACCATGAAGGTGAGCACCACAAAGTACAGGATGAGAAGGCTTTCCACAGAGTTCACAACAAACTGTGCAATTATCAGCGACGCGAGCACTCCGGTGAGAATTACGAGCCCTCCCATTGTCGGGACTAAGGGCTTCTGCGGCTTGTAGTAATCCCTGACCACGTAGCCAGCCGCCCTGAGCTTGTGTATGAAGCGCGGGGCTGCAACAAAGGATGTGAGGAAGCTTATTCCAAGGAGAAGAGGTGTACCATCCACCGCTTACTCCTCCCCATCCTTCGGAGCACGCTTCTTTCTGCCTGTAAAGCCCCTTTCCGTCAGAAAGGCCTCCACCTCAGCGTCTGAAGGAAGCAGCTTTATGTACCTGTGCCAGGGCAGACCGCTTTCATGGGGAGATGGGAGCTCCCCCTCTGTGGTGATGTGCTCCTCTTTCTCCAGCAGCTTCTGCAGCTTTCTTGAGAGTAGAAGAAATTCGTGGCCACGGTCGGTGATGGAATACACACCCCCCTGTTCAACCAGAAGTCCCTTCTCCATCAGATAGCTCAGATACTTGTTCAGCAGCGTGTGGTTGAGATTCACCCTGTACAGGAGGGTGGTCTTCCTCGGATTCTCCCTTGCAAGGCGCAGAATTTCTGTAAGAATGTCAATCTCCGACCTCCGCTTATTTACACTGGATTTTTTACCCTTCACAGCAATACACCCCCGTACATGGCACAAAACGGCTGTGCACAGTTTGTTAAGCGTGCACAATGGCAGCAAAAATTTTTAGCTTCAGTTTTACAGCTTCCCCTCGCGCTTCTTTATAATGAGCTTCCTGGTCCACTCCTCATGGCTGTGGTTGTTGAAGTAGTAGGTCAGAATCGCCTCCACAACCTCACTCCTGCTGGTCTGGAGATATCTCGACCTGGAAACTATCTTATCAAGCTTCTCCAGAAGTTCATTCTCGATTCTTATTCCGAAGCTTGTTTTTGGCATTTTAAACACATCATGCACATTTTGTTAACTGTGCACACTCCAGGCATAAAAAAATTAACGATTCTCCAGAAAAGCCAGAGCAATGGAGTATCCATCCCTGAAATCCTTTCCCCTTTTTCTGTAAAACGCCATAAAGCTCATTATTACTTCCTCGTCGCTGGTGTAGCTCTTGACAATGGCCAGAGCATCCTTAAGCTTTGTTCTGCGAATATCTCCTATAAGTCCACACTCGGGACACGTCGGTCTTCTGCGAAACAGGGAAGGAAGCTCCTGCTTCAAACGTCTGTTCCATCCCGAGATCTCCAGGGGATGCCTCACAAAATGGCTCCCACAACCTCTGCACTCCGGCATAAATCTCACCTGATATAGACTAACCAAGCCGGACTCAGCATACCGCCTCACAGTCCTGCCTATGAGAATATCTGTCTGAGCTCAATCTTCCGCTCAGCCTTTACACCAAATTCATGACCATTACTGTGCAGACACACAGCCCACCTCACCTTTCCGCCATTCAGCGGCTCCACCCCCATGGTGGACCTTATCTCATCCTCTGTGAGCAGGGGGTCGTATCCATATACCCTCGCGCCACGCCTCCTGAGGTGTTTTATCACCAGGCGTGCAGGTGAGTGGTAGGTCTCCTTAACACCCGGTCTGTAGGTGAGACCCACCACCGCAATCTCATTGCCCTCGAGCCTCTCTCCCTCCCTTTTCAGCATCTCCTCCAGCCTGCTAACCAGATAATCAGACATAGAATCGTTAACCTCACGGGCGGTTCGCAGGAGCCTTGTATCATCATCGATAATGAACCAGGGGTACACGGGTATGCAGTGGCCACCCACTCCAGCACCAGGGAGGTGGAGGTTGCAGTATGGCTGGGTGTTGGCAGCCCTTATTACCTCCCAGATGTTGACCCCATGCTTCCTGGAAACAATTGCCAGCTCATTGGCAATGGCGATGTTCACATCCCTGTAGACACCCTCCGCCACCTTTACCATCTCTGCGGTTGTGGCGCTGGCAACAGGTATAACCCCCCTGGAATTTACCGCCCTGTATATCCCCATCGCTGCCTCTGTACTTCGCCTGTCTATACCACCGACTATCTTCGGATATGCGCCCATTATGTCCCTGACCACCCTGCCGGTCATGGCTCTCTCGGGGCAGTGGGCAAGACCGAAGTCCTCACCTGCACGCAATCCGGAGGACTCAAGTATGCTCCTCACCTTCCCGGCAGTGGTGCCTGGCGGAAGGGTGGTCTCCACAATCACCATATCCCCCTCCTCAATCCCCTGAGCGATGCTTCTGCATGCGGACTCCAGCGCTCTCAGGTCAGGTCTATTTTCGGGTGTAAGAACCACGGGAACCAGGATGACCATCACATCTGCTCTCCGCGCCGCTCCGGGAGCGTCGGTTGTGGCCCTCAACCGTCCGGCTTCCACATTCCTCCTCACAAGCTCGTCCAGCATGGGTTCTCCTTTGATGTGGTTTACTCCCCTGTTAACCGCATCCACAACACTCCGGTTTATATCAACTCCGGTAACCCTTGCACCTCTCTCTGCAAAAACCGCTGCCAGAGGGAGCCCCATCTTACCCAGTCCATATACGGCTATCTCCACCATTCCTTCAGTGAAAAGTGCTGATACCTCCTCCGGAGAAAGCCCGTACACCTTCATCCCGGCACCTCTATCATGCCCGCAAGCTTTAGCTCCGCACCGTAGGGCGGAATATCCACCACACTCCCTGCCCTGTATGACCTTATGGCCGCAAGCGCCACCTCAAGCACATGTCTCCCGTCCTCGCCGCTCACTATGGGTCTCCTTCCAGACTCAATGCACTCTATGAAATGGGTGAGTTCGTTGAGAAGCGGCTCTCTTCGCTCCACCTTTGCCTCTTTTATCCAGTGGTCATCATATATTTTCAGAGTTGACTTCAGGTAGTCAACGTAGGCTATGCCCTCAGTTCCCACAACAGTGAGCTCTCTCACCTTGTGGGGCGTAAGCCAGTTGGTCTCTATAATTCCGGAATAACCGTTGCTGAACTTTAGCAGCATTGATGAATAATCCTCGTGGGGATGGAGCACCTTCCCCGCAGAGGCGAACACTCTGCGTATCCTCTCACCGTATAGGTACTGCATCACGTCGATATCATGAACTCCCAGGTCCAGGATGATGCCCACATCTCTTATCCTGGGATTGTGCGGTCCCACACGCTTTGCAGACATTGACACAACCTTTCCTATCTCTCCCCTGTCAACAATATGCTTGAGCGCCACTATAGCAGGATTGAACCTCTCTATGTGCCCCACCATCAGCCTGACACCTGCCTCCCGCGCTGCTGCAATCATCTCGGTGGCCGCCTCTACGGAATCGGCAATGGGCTTCTCCACCAGCACACTGGCCCCGCTGTGTATGGCGGCAAGCGCCACATCTTTATGGAGGGTGGTTGGCACAGCAACAGTGACGGCGTCCAGCTCATTCCTGAATAGCAGCTCACGATAGTCGGTGTACGGGGTGGTACCGTACTTCTTTGCCAGCGCCCTGAGAACCGAAGTATTTACATCCGCTATTCCAACAAGCTCCACATTTTCCAGCTGAGAAAGAATCCTCACGTGGTGCTGTCCCATGGCACCAGTGCCCACAACGCCTGCTCTTATCATCAACTAACTATTCATAACTGCCCTTTTTTATCGATTGTGAAGATAACATCTAGAGTTTTCATCCTGTAATATTGATATAGAACATTGTTACATAATATCACACTGATACTGCCCCATATGTAAAATATGCATAAAAAATATGAAAATTTCTGCAGATGCTGCATTCACCGGATAGAACATCACTTTCTGACAATCCGGATAATATTTTCCTTCTCACCGGTTGAAAATCCATGCTTTTCAAGAAACTTTTCAGCTTCCTCCTCAGAGGGAAGAATCTTTATAATTCTGCACCACAGGTCCTCATGCACATCCTCCGGTTCACGTGAGCGGAGCGCTCTGCCTTCATGCGAAACTTTCGGTGCAGAGCCTCTATCCCCGCACCCCGGATGCACCCCCGGAGACTGCCAGGAGTCATCTGTCAGAAGCGCCTGAAGTCTGCGGAGGGTTTCAAGAAACTCCATGCCCTTGCGGGTGGTTCTGTAGCAGCTGTCGTGCTCTTCCAGAAGACCCCTCTCCAGCAGAAAGGCAAGGTATTTCTGAAGCAGGGTGTAGTTAAGATTTGCCTGATAAAGAAGGGTGGTTTTGTTGACCTCCGACCTCGCCATTCTGAGCATATCCGCAAAAATTTCAATTTCAGACCTGCGGGAGTTAACACCCAGCCTCATCCTGGATAAATTCATCCTAACCCCACCTGCATCAAAAGATAACACCCTTATATCTTTAATTCTATATTAAATTTTCGTATATTGTTTTTCACATACATTGCGTATTGCGTGATTTTTTTCACATATGCAAAATTTAAAAATATTTTTATAATTTTTATATAACTTAATAGGCAAAAAATAACTTAAGAAGTGATAAATAAAAAATTATATGTATAATACAGCAGATATTTTGTTAGAAAATTTTCTTTATGAGAAATAAAAGGGTTTTTGATGCAGTTGACACTCAGCGCAGCATGCGTGCAGGCGCCTCCATATCTGCCGGCACGGTGATATTCTTTCAGAAGCTATCTTTCAACTCAAAACAACATTTTAATAAGATTTACAAGGAGATACATACAAAGCGGGGAAAAATTTATAAAGTGTTTTACACATAGCTCCAGAATCGATAATGCAAATGGAGGAAGTAGTAATGGGCGAGTTGCCAGCATCTGCTGTTCTGAGGATCATAAGAAAGGCGACAGGAATGCGTGTTGGCAGAGATGCCGGTCTGCTGCTTGCGGAAATTCTTGAAGAGATTGGAACCGGGCTCGCAGCTGAAGCAGGCAGATATGCAAGACACGCGGGTAGAAGGACTGTTAAGGCGAGTGACCTGAAGCTCGCATACAAGAGGTAAGAATCTGTCTTTTTTTACATTTTTCAGCTATATCTGAATAATTTCGGTAATAGGATGCTTTTTTGGAAGATAATCTGGTTCTTATAGTACCGGGTTGAGGAACATTTCAAGATAATTAAAACAATCCTGATGCACCCATCCAGACCAGAGCCGCACAGTCTTCCGCATCCACAAACTCACAGCTTCAACTTTCTCGAGGTTAGTCTGGGCACTGGGGGCATGCAGCACGACCCTGCCGCTGTCCTTTTTCTGACCATCGGCATTATCCTTCTCCTGATAAAGTTCCGGGTGCATGTGGGCTATTCCGTTGTAACCGGTGCCCTGATTCTCATTCTGCTCACCCTGCCCCCTGAGGATGTGCTTCACATAATCACCAAAACTGCCAGCAGCGGTGCAACCCTTACGCTTCTCCTGCTCATCTACTCGGTACTTCTGCTCAGCTACACCATGGAAAGCGCTGGCATGCTCTCCAGGCTTGCGGGCTCCCTCACAGCCATCGGCGGCAGGCTCACCCTGATAGCCGTGCCCCTACTCATAGGCCTCCTCCCCATGCCGGCAGGAGCCCTGGTATCCGCCATGATGCTCTCCGGAGTGGTAAAGGAGCATGGAATATCCAGAGAAGAAGCAACCTTCGCCAACTACTGGTTCCGCCACCTCTGGATACCCACCTGGCCCCTCTATCCCGCCTTCATAATCACCCTGGGTGTGGCGGAGATTAACCCGGCAGAACTCATTAAAATAAACCTTCCCCTCACCATTGCTGCACTTTTTGCCGGACTTTTGCTGCTGCGCAGAAAACTCCATTTCTCCGGAGCTTCACATGAGCCGCACGCTGTTCGGGGGCTGGCGGGCAGCATCTGGCCCATACTGGCGATAATTCTTCTCACCCTGGTAGCTGGAGTGGCACTCACCCTCTCCATTCTCCTGGTACTCCTCCTGACAATCCTGCTCACCAGACCACCACTTCCAGAGCTGAAAAAAGCTC
This sequence comes from Candidatus Hydrothermarchaeota archaeon, assembly GCA_015521565.1. Taxonomy (GTDB): domain Archaea; phylum Hydrothermarchaeota; class Hydrothermarchaeia; order Hydrothermarchaeales; family BMS3B; genus Pyrohabitans. Next base: position 2,346 of record WANX01000099.1, on the reverse strand, counting down.
TCCGGAGAGCCCTTGACCCCAGGATGGGTGTGCTGATTTATGGTGTGCTTCTCTTCAGGAACGGTATAGAAGCAAGCGGGGCTGCGGCACGCGTTATGGAGCTTCTATCCTCACAGGCTCTACCGGTGGCGGCTGTGGCCATGGTTCTCAGCTTCCTTGTGGGCTTCGCAGTGGGTATTGAAATGGCACCTCCCAGCATAGCACTGCCCCTCTTCATCTCCTTCGTTGGAAGAGGTGATGCTGTGGTATCAGAGCATCTGCTGCTAATCTTCACCGCCGGCTACCTGGGTGTTCAGCTGTCACCGATGCACCTCTGCTTTACTGTTACCGCCGACTACTTCAGCGCAAGCATTTCAAAAGTATACCGCCTCCTCACAGTTGCGGGGGCAGTAACACTGCTCATCGTCGCCGCGGGTGTACTGCTGTAGAAATCTCCGGACTATGCCCTGGGGATACCCCCCTCATTTATAATCAGCACATCCTTGACCGCCTTGACTGCTGTAAAAGGTATAAGAATCTCGCCCCTCTCATTCAGCCTGAAATACTTGGGATCCACATCCTTGCCGGGCTTTACTATCAGCATCATCACCTTGCCGGCAACAGTCTCTATACTGATGTCTGTGAGCCTGCCAATCACAGTCCCGCGGTCACTAACCACATTCCTCCCTATGAGGTCTCTCCCGGCTATCCTTCCCATTCTCCTTCCTCCATTTGTAAAATTGAAGAGGCGCTACTTAAAGCTTAGCCCCACCCGGCCATGGCGGAGATTATATCGCTTATGGATATTATTCCCTCCGGCATCTGCGAAAGCTCTGTTTTACCATGCGCTCCCCTTACCACAAAGAGCCTGCTAACACCGTTCTCCTTCATAATTCTGGCCGCCTCCTGCAGTGTGGCCTCCGGTGAAACTCCGAAAAAGCTCCTGCTCATAATCCCTGCCACGCTGCTGTCTTTATCTATTCCCCTGCTCAGAGCACGCACCATGTCGGTATCAGAGACCACCCCCACAGGCTGGCCAGCGCTGTTCACCACCAGGAGACCGGAGATGCCCTCATTGCGCATAACTCTGGCAGCATCGCGGAGGCTCATCTCCTCCTCAACTGTAATAAGAGGCTTTTTAAGAAACTCCGAAACCTTAATCTCCAGCACAGGGCATCACTCCGCAACGAATCTGACTATATCCGAGGAGGTAATCACGCCCACCGGACGCTGAAGGTACGGCTTCGACAGCGTTGCCTTTGCGGGTCTCTCCTCCTTCACCACAAACAGTCTGTGCACCCGCTCGCGGTCCATGATGCGTGCGGCCTCCTCAACGCTCGTGTCCTCGTCCACAATCAGGGTAAAGGGCATCATAATCTCACTCACCCGTGTGTCAGTGCTCCTTCCCTCCACTATCGCATTCAACACATCGGTATCTGAAACCACGCCCAGGGTATCACCATCCTCCCCCACCACGGCGACCCCGGATATCCTGTACCTGGCCATAACCCTGACCACATCCTCCAGTGTGGCATTCTCATCCACAGTGTACACACCCCGGGTCATGTAATCCCTAACCCTTGCCATGGTATCACATCTCCAGCTCCCTTACACAGTGCACACCCGGTATGGAGGCTATATGCTCCACCACCTCCCTCCCCGCGGGCTGGTCAACACTGAGCACCATCAACTGCGTCTCACCTCTTTCGCGCCTGCCCACCTGCATCGCTCCTATGTTTATCTGCCTTTCACCGAGCACCGTCGCCACCCTGCCTATCATTCCGGGCTTGTCTTCGTGCTTTACGATGAGCATCCTGCCCCCGGGTGTGAGTTCAATGGCGTAGCCCTCTATACCGGTTATCCTCACCTCTCCGCCAATGGTTGTACCCATTACTGTGGTTTCACCCTCATCGCTCTTTACCCTCAGGATTATCAAACTCTCATACTTCTCTGAATCCTCACGTCTGGCCTGAGTAATGCGTATATCCCTGTTCCTGGCAACCACGGGTGCGTTGAGCAGATTGACACCCTCCGTCAGTATCGGAGTTAGCAGACCCTTGAGAGCCGCGCTGGTGAGCACCTCCTGATGCTCCTCCCGTGCGAGGGTTCCGCAGAAGGTAACCTCCACATCCCTGAGCCTTCCGGATATCAGCTGAATCGCAAACCTTCCCAGGGCCTCCGCGAGGGCGAGCTGGTCCCTGAGTCTTTCCAGAACTTCGGGCGGGAGCTTTGGCATGTTTACCACATTCCTGGGTGGCTCACCGCGCAGCACCCGCAGCACCTCCTCGCAGGCGATGAGAGAGGCGTAACGCTGCGCTTCCTCTGTGGACGCCCCGAGGTGAGGTGTCACTATGCAGCTATCCAGCT
>WANX01000098.1 GCA_015521565.1 Candidatus Hydrothermarchaeota archaeon | reverse complement strand
TACCTGTATATCCTCACATAGGGCACAATCCGCCCGCCCATGTTAACATTAACGGTATAAACCAGCCTGAACTTCTGCAGCCTGTCAGGGAAAAATAACATCTTCACCATTGTGGCGTTCTGGAACTCCGGCAGCACCTGAATCCCCTGCTGTGTCTGCATTATAATCGAACCTATGGGGTCCTCATAAAGCCTGTTCTCCATTATCTCCCTGTACCTCGACTCTGAAATTATGCCGTACTTCCTCCAGAGTTCTACAAGCTGCTTTGTAACTCCGGCGTGGTAGGTAATCGCCCCGCTCTTGCCTATCTCCTCGATGCTCATTAGCACGTATATGGGGCGGTTCTCGGGGTTATAGGGCTTAATGTACCTGTAGAACTCCTCCTCTGGATAGACGAAGGCTTTTGCCACGTCAACATTCCTGTTGGGACTGCCGCCCTCCACAGGTGGACCCGCGTTGCCCCCGTCCACAATGGTTCTGCGTATCGCAAAGGTTTGCAGATGGTAGCCGTAGTCCCACCAGTGGATTAGAAGCGCATTCTCCGGCGCATTCTGCTTCAGCCACTCTCCCGCGAGCTTCCAGGGCACAACGCTCTGGTCCGCGTACTTCTGCCCCTTCAGCATCTGGACGCTGTTAACCAGAACAGGAGACAGCACAAACATAAGAGCCACGCATCCCACCAGGATGCGCAGCTTTCTTCTCCCCTGCTCCTCCTTCCCCTTCGCTTCCGCGCCCACATACCTGACGAACAGCATGGCTGCAAGAAGGGGCAGTATAAAGGCCAGGAAGAAGGACAGCCTTATCATCCACCTGAAAGCCACCACGCCGAGAATCAGAAATAGAATCATAAATACCGCGGAAAAGCTCCTGCTCCTGGAGAAATCCCTCATTAGGAGCAGCAAACCCGCGGGTGCGGCAAGCAGCAGAATTCCAAAGGTCCCCTTGAACTCGGCAAACCCGGTGGGTCTGTAGTAGGCCACAGTCTTGCCGGTAAGCGACTTCTCCTCCGGGTTGAACACCAGATAGGATATGAAGTCGAAAATTCTCTGGAAAACCACCGCCTTACCCGAGACCAGAATGCCGAGCACCACCACTCCAAGCGCAGCAGCAAAAATAGCTCTCGGCTGAAGTGCTATGTTCCTGCTACTTCTCATCCGGTCGTACACTATCAGAAATGCGCATATCAGCAGCAGGAGGTAGGAAAGATTCTGAAAAACATTCTGAACACCTATCTCGCCAATAACATACGACCTACCCACACCCGTAATCGCCGGAAAGAGCACGCCCACAATAATAAACACCGGAAAGGAGATGCACGCACTCCTGTACTCCTCCAGCGGGCGGTTAAGCGCCACATTGAAGGCGAGGTAGGCAAAAACTGAGGAGGCGATTAGTCCCCAGTAAAATTTTGTTCCGCCCCAGGTGTTGGCAGCCAGCAGAAACACCACTCCAGAGGCGGCGGCGTAGGCGGCAGTAGCCCCGGGCTCACGCTGCTTTACCGAGGTAATAAACAGGATGAGCATGAGAAAGAGCAGAAAGGTACCAAGGCTCTCCTGACCTGTGTCGCCGGCGGTGTTCCGGGTCATTGCAAAGTGGGCAAAGGAGTAGAAGACTGCAGCGATTATGCCCGCCCTGTCGCTGTCCGTCAGCAGCTTTCCGAGGAAGTAGGCGAGCACCGCGGTGAGGGCGCCGAAGAAGGGGCCGAAGAAGAACATATAGCTGAGCAGTCCCTGCCCAGTCTGTGGTGCCCCCAGCGCCATGAGGAGCTTGTAGCTCGTGCCTATGGTGAAGGGCAGGAAAAGGAGCTCTTTCTCAAGCACCCTGCCGGTGGGATAGTACGCAAGCTCATAGATGGTCTTTCCGCCAACCTTGTGGAAGTACTGCAGACGCCCGTCATCTATGCCTGCAAAGTAAATTGCAAGCTGGTACCACCAGTAGCTGTCGGGATCGTAAAGGAGCTGATTTTTTGTGATGTATCTGGTGGCAAAACCTATCAGAAAAATGGCAAGAAGTATGGATAGGCGCTTCAATGGCGTTGATTGAAGATGCCTCCGCCAGTTCATCTCACTCATAGCGATTCAGAATCCCACCCGCCATCTAATAAATTTTTCCCCGCCGGGCTGAGCATATGCAGAAAGGAAAATAAGACGGTAAAGTACTGGAATATTAGGATGAAGTTCACACTCTACAACACGCTTTCGCGCAGGAAGGAGGTGTTCGCACCCTTCCGCCGGGGAGAGGTCAGAATCTACACCTGCGGTCCGACGGTTCACGACTACGCCCACGTTGGAAACTTCCGCACCTTCGTGGCACAGGATGTGTTGCGCAGGTGGCTGCGCTATCTGGGCTACCGCGTGATACAGGTCATGAACATAACCGACGTGGACGAAAAAACCATAGAGAGGGCAAAACGGAAGCGCGTTGAGCTGGAGCATATCACCCGGAAGTACACGGAAGCCTTCTTCCGCGACATTGAGCTTCTAAACATAGAACGGGCGGAGCACTATCCGGGAGCGAGAGAGCACATCCCGGATATGGCGGGGCTTGCGGAGAAACTCCTCGCCCGGGGCTGCGCCTTCACGGACGGAAAGGGCAACGTCTTCTTCAACGTGCTGAGCATTGACTACGGCAGGCTCTCGGGAAAAAGGCCCAGACCCGGTCTTCGCGCAAAGATTATCAGGGAGGATTACACCGAGGCAAAGCACTTTGCCCTCTGGGTGAGGTGCGATGAAGAGCGCTTCTGCTGGGACAGCAGACTGGGCAGGGGCAGACCCGGATGGCATGCGGAGTGCGCTGCACTGAGTCTGCGCTATCTCGGCAGACGTGTTGACATAGTCTCTGGAGGAGAAGACCTGGTGTTTCCACATCACGAGAACAGCCTGGCGCTCTGCAATGCCGCTGGGGGAGAGATCAGGTACTTCGTGCACGTGAAGCACCTGCTCTGGCACGGGCGCAAAATGAGCAAGACACTGCGCAACTACCACACGCTGGGAGAGATTCTCGGGCAGGGCTACTCACCCAGAGAGGTGCGTCTCGTCCTGCTGCAGGAGCACTACCGCAGCCACCTTGACTTCACCTTCAGGAAACTCGAGCTGGCGAGAGAGAGGCTCAGGGCACTGGACGAGCTGCTCTCAAAGCAGGAGGAGCGCAGAGGCGGGGTCAGGAAAAGAATAAGCGGGGCCATCTCGGAATTAAAGCGGGAGTTTGAAGGTGCAATGAGCAACGACCTGGATATCGAATCCGCACTCTCGGCCTACTGGAGCTTTGTGGAAGAGATGCGCCCGGCAAAGCTCAGCAGAGAGGAGCTCCGGCAGGTTAAGCACGTGCTCCTCCGGCTTGACCGGGTGCTTGGTCTGGTGTACACCTAAATCTCCAGCGTCTCAAGGTCAGCCGGCACAAACAGGTTCTCAAACACCTCCCTCGCCCTGTCCACCTCCTCCTCCGCAAGCCCCCGCCACAGGTGCACCAGTGCGAGGCGCCTTACCTTCGCGCGCCTCGCAAGCTGTGCCGCGAGCAATGGCGAAGAGTGCGTGGCCGCACCTCCGCCGTACCCCTCGGCCACAAGGAGGTCTGCATGCGAGGCAAGGCCAACCAGCTCCTCTGTCGGAGCGCCGTCGCAGGCATAGGTGAGCTTCTTCTTTCCCGCAACACTAATCGCCATCGCCGGAACAGAATGACGCGTAGGAGCAAAGCTCAGCCGGTAGTTCATGAACCCCAGCTCGCCCCCGGCCCTGAGAAAACGCACCTTATATGGAAGCTCCCCGAGGCTCTTTCCGTAGGAAATGTGGAGCAGCTCCTCAGTCACATTCTCCAGCTCTCCAGGACCCAGAAGTGTCAGTGCCTTCCTCCTGCCGTCCTCCCGGAAGGCGAGCAGCAGCGCTGGTAAGCCCAGGAAGTGGTCTCCGTGCAGATGGCTGATGTAAACCAGCTCAACCTCATCCGGCCCCACTCCCAGCCGCCTGAGCTGCAGAAGGGTATGGGGTCCGCATTCCAGCAGAAGTCTTCTGTCTACGAGCAGCGATGTATTTGCACTCGCGCCAAAGGCCTCGCCAACGCCGAGAAAGCTCACCCTCATTCCCTCACCCCAGCCAGACGCTGTCCTCCTCTTTATAATTCAGCTTTACCACCAGGAGTTCGAAGGGTTCACTGCCTGCGCTGTTGTCAACAGAGTGCACCTCTCCGGCACCGCACAGATAGGTGTCTCCCCGCTCAGCCAGGTAAACCTCCTCACCTATCCTGAGCTGTGCCCTACCCCGCAGTATATAGTAGAACTCCGTCTGGTGCGTGTGGTAGTGCTCCCCAACCCTCTTACCCGCAGGTACCTGCACAAGCTGAATCAGCACACCCTTTCCGGGCACACTGACAAGCACACACTTCCTGTAGCTACCCCTTTCAACCCAGTTTTCCGGCTCAAGTCTCACCCTCTTTCCCCCTCTGCTCCAGAGCACTCCTCACAGGCGGGGTAAGCGTAAGCGGCCTCTCCCTCAGCAGCCCATCTGGCTTGTAGTAGAGAATCAAAAGCATGAGCACGCCGAAGAGCATGTACTCCAGCCAGGTGGCTTCAAAGGGCAGGTGCAGCACAGCCTTTATCTCGTACTTGTAAACCGTGAGGAGCACCTTCACCACCACAAAGCTCAGCACCCCCAGCGCAACGCCGCGGTTGTTGCCCATACCCCCCAGCAGCAGCATCAGGAAGGGGAAGAAGGTCCAGTCAACACGGAAGAAGGTGGAAGCTATGACGTTCACGCTGTAGAGCGAATAGAAGGCGCCCGCAAGCGCTGCTATCGCCGAGCCTATCGCCACCGTCTTTATCCTGAGCACCAGGATGTCCCTGCCGAAGGCCCTGACCACATCCTCGTTTTCCCTCATCGCCTTCAGCAGCCTTCCGTAGGGGGAGGTCAGGAGGCGCTCCACCAGCAGGAACACCACCAGAGCCAGCACAAGCCCCAGAAGCGTAAAGCTCAGGAAGCGCCTCTCCCCGGGAACAAAGGCGAGCACGTCCGGCACACTTACGCCGTAGTAGCCGCCTATGAGGGAGGTGTTGTAGTTGGCCACGAGAAACATGACCTCGCTTATCGCCAGGAGGGTGATTGCCAGATAGTCGTGGCGCAGCTTTGCGCTCGGAAGTATAAAGAGCGCTCCCGTGACAGCGCCCAGCAGGGCTGCCACACCGAGGCACAGCAGCAGGATGCCCAGACCAAGCAGGGGATTCTGGGCTATCGCAGGGTTGAGCACACTCTTCAGGCTTCCGCTGGCCTCTATTATCCCTCCCTCTATCCCGAGCAGTGAGATGAGAATCCGGTTCACCACACCTCCAACCGCAAAAGCACCCACAAGCACCGCCAGCGCCCTGCCGAAGTTGGGAATGCCCGCATAGCCGTACTCCACATTGAGGCTGAGCGCCACTATGAGGTAGATGGAAAACCACAGCAGAATGTCTAAGAGGAGGTACTCCTGCGCCATCTGTTATGCCTCCATATTCTGAGCCCTGCGATGCCCCTGGGGCTGAGAATCAGCGCGGCTATGAGCAGCAGCAGGGACACCACCTTGCTGTACAGCAGCACCCCCGCTCCAAGCTGCTTTGAGAGGTAGAAGGTTATCAGCGACTCGCTCATGCCTATAAAGAATCCCCCCACAAGTGCGCCGTAGATGCTTCCCAGCCCGCCCACTATGCTTGCGGCGAAGATGGAGACGATAATTATCGCCCCTGTTGCCGGAACGATTTCCTGGCGGAAGGGCAGCAGACTCCCTGCCACCGCCGCCAGCGAGCCCGAAAGGAACCAGGAGAAGAGCCGCGTGTGCTCCACATTCACCCCCATTATCTCCGCCAGCGCCGGGTTCTCCATGGAAGCGCGCAGGGCGATGCCGAACCTGGTTTTGTAGAGCAGCAGAAATAGGGAAAGCAGAGTGACCAGTATCACACCGCTGGAGACAAGCAGGATTGCGTCGGTGCCGGCAAGCTTGAAGTCCAGGGGGGTGAAGATGAACTTCTTGGTGCCCCTGCGCGTGAGCTGCGAGAGAGCATCGGAGTAGGCGCCCAGAATGCCGAGGAGGATTAAGTCAACGGCGAGGGTGGCTATCATCAGGGTAACCACCATCGCCTCCCTGCGTATCATCGGCCTGAGCACGAGGGCGTAGATACCCACCCCGAGGGCGCCTCCAAGCAGAAAGGACACCGGCAGGGAGTAGTAGGGATGCATATTAAAGAACACCAGCAGGGAAAGTGAAACATAGGCTCCGACCACTGCCATGCTGCCCTGGGCGAAGTTGGGCACGCCGGTGGTGATGTAGGTGATTGTCAAACCTATTGCGAGGAGCACCAGCAGGTTTGAGTAAATAAGGGCTCCTTCAAGAACAGACATGCTTATGGCATTAAGCGGTAAAGCTTATATAGTTTATCTTAAAACAAATTGTCAGAAACACTAAAAATCTATAAAGGGAGGTACACGGCATGGATAGGCGATGGCTCGGATTTTTTGGCATTTTGCTAATTGCGGGCGTTTTGTTTGCTGGCTGCGCACAGCCGCAGGAGAAGCCCGGAGAAACCGCTGCACCAGAGGCGGAGAAGGTGGAATTGCCCCTCGGCGTTCTCGTGGACCTCTCGGGTCCGCTTACCACCTACGGTGAGGACATAAAGATGACGGTGACAATAGCCAGCGAGAACATAAACGCCTACTTTGAGAAGCAGGGCAAGCCCTACAGGGTGAAGCTGTACGTCGAGGACACGAAGGTGGACCCGAAGATTGCGCTGGACAAGGTGATGGCGCTGCACAGCAAGGGGGTTAAGCTCATCGTGGGTCCCATGGGCAGCGGTGAGGTTAAGAACGTCATAGAGTACGTGAGGAGCAACAAGATGATAATCGCCTCGCCCTCCTCCACAGCCGACCCCAAGTACATCGGCGTTACCTCGCCCGAGGAGAAGAAGTACGTCTTCCGCTTTGTGGCCACCGACTCCTTCCAGACCAAAGCCATAGCTAAGCTCGCCCAGGAGCTGGGCGTAAAGGCGGTGGTGATAACCTACATAGGCAACGCCTGGGGCAAGGGCCTGAATGAGTTCGGCAGCTCAGAGTTTGAGAAGCTGGGCATAGAGGTTAAGAGCTCCGTGGAGTACCCTGACCCGCCACCCGCGGACTTCACGCCCTACATCGCCACCCTGGAGGAAGCGGTGAACGAGCTGCTCAAGAAGTACAGCAAGGACGAGGTTGCGGTGGTGACCTTCAGCTACGAGGAAGTTGCCACCATGCTGGCGCAGGTGAAGAGCGACTCCGTGCTGCTTGACGTTAAGTGGATAGGCTGCGACGGCACGGCGAAGAGCAAGAAGGTGGTGGAGGACGTGCCCGAGAAGGCGAGCAGGGTGATGCTCTACAGCACCGTCTCAGAGACCAGGGGAGGAGCAGCCTACGAGGAGCTCAAGAAGGTTTACGAGGAGCGCACCGGCGGTAAGACTCCAATAAGCTACGGCTTAAACGCCTACGACGCCGCCTGGGTTCTCGCGCTTGCCTTCGCCGAGGTGTACGACAGGCTTGGCAAGTACGACGCCGACGCCATAGCGGAGGCCATCCCCGGAGTGGCAGAGAGGTACAGCAGGGGCGAGTACGGCGTTTCCCCGGTTAGCGGAGAGGTGAAGTTCGACGAGTACAACGACAGGATTGGCTCTGAGTACAGGATATACGCGGTTAAGGAGGGCAGCTGGACTGAGGTTGGAGTCTGGAAGTTCGCAACCAACGCCATCGAGTGGAGCTAATGCACTGGAGACGCGCTCCCTGAGCAAGAGCTTCGGCGGACTGAGAGCGCTGCAGCAGGTGAGCATAGGCGTAGCCGAGGGCAGCATCACCCTGGTGATAGGACCCAACGGCAGCGGCAAGACCACATTTATAAATGTGGTCACGGGATTCATACCGGCAGACTCTGGCAGGGTGCTGCTCTTCGGCCAGGACATAACCAACCTTCCGCCCCACGAGGTCTTCCGGCGGGGGGTGGTGAGGACCTTCCAGAACCCCCACCCCCTTAAAAAGCTCGCCGTGCTGGAGAACCTGCTCATAGCGGAGCCGGGCTACGGCGACAGTGTGCTCCACAGCTTCTCCCGCGCCTGGGTGGAGAAGGAGAAGCGCCTCGTCGAAAAGGCCTTCGGCATCCTGTCCTTTCTGGGCATAGAGCACCTCTGGGACGAGCAGGCGATGAATCTGAGCGGCGGCCAGCTTCGCTTGCTGGAGATAGGCAGAGCACTGATGTGCGACGCCCGGGTTGTTATAATGGACGAGCCAATCGCAGGCGTGGCCCCTGCGCTGGCGCACAGCATCTTGAAAAAGCTCAGGGAGCTCGCTCAGCTGGGGATCTCCTTCCTTATAGTGGAGCACCGCCTGGATATAGTTCTGGACTACGTTGACCTGGTTTATGTGCTTGCCAACGGAAGAATTGTTGCAGAGGGTAAAGGTGAGGAAATACTTAAAAATCCAAGAGTAGTCGAGGTGTATCTTGGTGCTGAGGGCTGAGAATCTCTCCGCTGGCTACAGGGAGCTTCACATACTCTTCAACATCAACGCTACTGTGAAGAAGGGCAGGATAACCACCATAGCCGGGCCCAACGGCAGCGGGAAGAGCACCCTGCTCAAGTCCCTCTTCGGCCTTGCCACGGTGCACTCGGGGAGGGTTTACTTCAAGGACAGGGACATAACCCCCACTCCCCCCCACGACAGGACAAAGATGGGCATCGCCTACTTACCCCAGGTGGAGAACATCTTTACCAACCTCACCGTCGAGGAGAACCTGAAAATCGCGGGCTACACCCTGGAGAACGGCGAGTTTGAGGACAGGCTGGAGCTGGCGCTGAGCATCTTTCCAGAGCTGGAGAGCAGGCTTAAACAGCGCGCGGGTACACTTAGCGGCGGTGAGAGGCAGTTTCTCGCCATAGCAACCGCGCTGATAAGGAGGGCGGAGCTTCTCATGCTGGACGAGCCCACGGCGATGCTCTCGCCCAAGTTTGCCTCCACAATTTTCGGCAAGATCCTCGATCTGAAGCAGGAGCTCGGCCTCACAATACTTCTGGTGGAGCAGAACATCAAAAAGGCGCTGGAGATAAGCGACCGGGCGTACATGCTCGCCAGCGGGAGGGTGGTCTTCGAGGGCAGCGCAGAGGAGCTACTGGAGCATGAGAAGTTCGGAGAGTTCTGCATCGGGTATGATTCTCAGAAATCGTAGCCGGGTTGCACCTTTTATCACAAAGGACGGCTCACAGGTTCGCGAGCTGCTGCATCCGAAAAATTCCAGAATAAAGAGGCTGAGCGTAGCGGAGGCCAGAATTGAGCCGGGAGCCGCCACAAGGGAGCACCTGCACCGGAGCAGCGAAGAGGTGTACTACATCCTGAAGGGGGAGGGAGAGATCCACGTAGGCGGAGAGAAAGCCAGGATATGCGAAGGTGATGTGGTGCTCATACCGCCCAACAGCAGGCACTACGTTGTGAACACGCAGGAGGAAGAGCTCATCATACTCTGCGCATGCTCGCCGCCATACTCCCACCGGGATACCGTCATCCTCTAAGCTTCGCCGTCAGATAGCCTGGCAGATATCTGGCGCTGCTCACAATCGCCCGCCTCAGCAGCTGCTGCGGCTCCGGCCTGCCCCTTGCAAGGGCTGTGACCACATCCTGGAGAAGGTCGCTTTTTTTGAAAAGGTGATAGGAGAAGTCCTGCCTGAAGTAGAAGAGCCTGCTCAGCCAGAGCATGGCCCTCAGCTGTGGCAGAAGCTCGCGGTCGCAGAAACGCTGGTAGGGGAGCAGGTCCCCTCCCTCAGAGAGCGCCCTGACGGCAAGCTGCGCCCCCTTTATACCGGAGAGGGCTGCGTAGTATGTGCCCTCGCCCGAGAGGGGCTCCACGAAACCCGCGGCATCTCCCGCGAGTGCTGCTCTCTCAAGTGCAACCTTCCGCCTGATTCCGCCCATGGGTATGAGGTGCGCCTTTGGCTCCGGGGGGCTGCTGAGGTAGTTCAGGGTTGAGGCGAAGCGCTCCAGGCGGGAGAAGATGCCTCCCTCCAGGCGGGAGGCCAGCTCCGCCACGCCGATGGTAGCGCCGTCCCGCTTCGGAAAAACCCAGGCATAGGAGAAGCTCGCATAGCCGAAGTGTATCTCCATGCTCTCAACGCTGAGCCCCGGAACCTCGTACTCCGCAGCTACCCCGAGTTCACCGGGGGGAAAGCTCCAGCCGAAGAGGCACCTCCTCACCGCACTCGCCACGCCGTCACACCCCAGGAGAAAGCGTGCCCGGAGCTCCCCTTTGGTGGTTTCAATCAAAAAACCATCTCCAGCCTGCACCACCCTCTTAACCCCTGCTTCGTCAAGGAGCTCCGCACCCGCCCTTTCCGCCTCCCTCGCCAGGGCATGGTCAAAGGTGTCGCGGTAGGTCGTTAGGATGCTGCCCTCCTTCACCTGCATCTCTCTTTCGGCTCCGGGTATGTAGATCTTTATCCTGCCCACCTCGTGGAAAATTTTCGCAGGAAGCCTGATACCCTCCCCGGCGAGGAGCTCCAGGGTCTTGCGGGTAACTGCGCCCCCGCACAGCTTGTACCTGGGCAGGGGTTTCTTCTCAAGCAGCATCACCCTCAGACCGCGCTTGGCGGCTGCAAAGGCTGCACACGAGCCCGCGACGCCTGCACCCACAACAGCAAGCTCACAGCGCATGGAAAGGCTTAATACTTCCCGAAATAAATTTGCTTCGATGATAAAGAGATATACTATAAGAACAAAAAAGGAAGTGGAGCTCATCGACATTACCAGGGAGGTGGCCGGGGCGATTGCAGAGGCGAAGGTGGAGCAGGGCATAGCCAGCGTCTTCACCAGGCACACAACCACGGCGGTGTTCATAAACGAGATGGAAAGTGGCCTGCTTCGGGATTACCTCACGCTTCTTGAAAAACTCGCTCCTCCCCGGGCGGGGTATGCACACGACCGTATAGACAGCAACGCCCATGCTCATCTGCGCAGCATGCTCCTCGGGAGCAGCGTCACAATACCCGTACTTGAGGGGAAACCTGTGCTCGGCACCTGGCAGCGGATCATCTTCGCGGAGCTCGACGGTCCCAGAGAGAGGAGCTTCCTGGTGAGTGTCGTGAGGTCTCGAGAATGGTCAAGGTAATCAGGGACCCCATACACGGTGACATCTTCCTCTCCGGGCTGGAGCTCAGAATCATAGACACCCCGGAGTTTCAGAGGCTGCGCCGGATAAAGCAGCTGGGGATGAGCTACCTCGTCTATCCCAGCGCCAACCACACCCGCTTTGAGCACTCCCTGGGAGCACTGCATCTTGCCGGAAGACTCGCCTCAAGGCTCGGGCTGAGCGGCGAAGAGACGGCGCTGGTGCGCTTTGCGGCACTTCTCCACGACCTGGGTCACGGACCGCTTTCCCACACCAGCGAAGAGCTCCTCGCGCGCTATCTCAGCACTTCGCACGAGAGCATAACCGCAGAGACGATTAAAAGCTCCGGTATAGCTGAGAAGCTGGGTGAAGGCGGGATAGACAGCACGCGCGTGGTGGAGATTATCTCCGGGGAGGCGGGCTATCTGAGCAGGATGGTGAGCGGGGAGTTCGACATAGACAGGATGGACTACCTGGTAAGAGACGCCCACCACACCGGTGTGGGCTACGGCATCATAGACCTGGACAGGCTGATAAACACCATAGAAGTGAGGGAGAACACTCTGCTCGTTAATGAGCGCGGGCTCCGTGCAGTGGAGGGTCTGCTTGTGGCCAGATTTCTCATGATACCCACAGTTTATCTGCACCACGCCTCCAGAATCGCGGACGCCATGTTTTTAAAGGCCACCGAGGTGGCAATAGAGAGGGGAGAGCTGGACTTCACTGAGCTTATAAAGATGGACGACTACCAGATGGTGAGCTTCCTGCGCTCTTCCCGCGGCTATGTGCGCGAGATAGCACAGCGCCTGGACCGGCGCAGGCTCTTCAAGAAGGTGCTCATCAGAGGCTGGCACGACCTCTCGCCTGGTCTGCGGGAGCGGGTGCTTGCGCTGCGACAGGACGTGAAGAGGCTATCAAAAATAGAGCGGGAGATGGCTGAAGACGCGGGCATAGACTACGGCTACGTGCTCTTGGATGTTCCCCCGGAGCCCAGCTACCGGGAGCTGGACGCCCTTGTTGCGATGGATGACGAAATAAGGCGAATAGAGGAGGTCTCTCCTCTGGTAAGTGTGCTCAAGGTGGCGCAGAAGAGCCACTGGAGCCTCGGGATATATGCCCCGGAGGAGCACCTGGATAGTGTCAGGCGGGTTACTGCAAACCTGGAGAGCTATGTGGGATAACGCAAACTTTTTATCCATGTGGATACAATTAAGTTCAGGAGGAGGGACGGGAAGAGGTGGAAATTCTACTGGTTGACGACGAAAAGGTAACTGGCAAACTTGTAAAGAAGCTGTTGAAGAGGTACGGCTACAGTGTCAGGGTGGTCAACTCCGGAGATGAGGCGCTGGAGCTGCTGGACTCGGGCTATCGTCCTGACCTGATACTGATGGACGTTTTCATGCCCGAGATGAGCGGCATAGAGGTGAGCAAAAGAATAAAATCCGACCCGGCCACCACGGAGATTCCCCTGCTGCTCTTCACAGTGCTTGGTCTGGTACCAGGGATAAGGCACATAGTGAGAGAAACGGGCGCCGATGGATTCATAGCCAAGCCCTTCGAAAAGGACGCCCTGCTGGAACGGATAAGGGAGCACCTGACTACTTCCTGAGAAGCTCTGTGTACTTCTTCAGGTTCCTCCGGGTCTCAAAGGCGGAGGAGAGACTCACCAGGTACTCTCCCTCCTCGCCGGCTACGATTATCGGCTCCTTTTTCATAAGACTGGAGACGTCTATCTCATAAACCCCGTCTTTAACCTTGATGTTCCATATGTCCTCCCGCGGCTTTCCCGAAACCCTCTCCCTGAGCTTCTGCATACCCTCCCTGCGTTTCTTCTCAGCCTCACGGATTATCCGGGCAAACTTTCTGCTTGCCACAGAGCGCAGCTTCTTCTCCCTAAGCTGAGCGGCCTCATCTGAGGTCAGCTTCCTGAAGTACAGGAACATGCGATTCCCGCACTCGCACCCCCTCAAAATTTTCTCCTCGTTGTCCTGATAGATTTTACCGCAGCGCGTGCACTTGTGGGGCGTTTTACTTACCTCCTTTCTTTCTCCTTATCTTTTTCTTTCCCTCCTCAGTTACGTCAATCCTTGCGAGCATGGATATGTAGTCAGGCTCCCGTTTTATAGCCTCTATCAGCCGCGTGGGGCCCACTATGGTAAGTCCGTGCCGCCTGCCGGCTATGTACTCGGCTATCTTCTCCCGCAGCCCCCTCGCACGCGAGTCGATTCGGTAGAACTCTATACCATGGAACTCCTCAGCATCTATCTCGCGCATCGTAGCCTCTATCAGCTCTGCCTCCTCCCTGGGCTCAAGCGCTTCTTCAAGAACAACAATTACATTCTTCTTAATCTTGTCGAGAATGAAGCTGATTTTCTCAGCACTCCCCTTCCTGGCAAGGGTTTCGGCGCTCACGAAATCCAGCTGGATCTCCATAGCTCCACCTCAGGTAAGGTGCTTCTGAATCGCCTCGTACAGCTTTTCTATGTTCTCCCCCGTGGCGGCACTGATCGGAACAACCACATGCTGGGGAAAGGCGCTTGCTATGCTCTCCGGATTCGCTTCGGGCAGGTCTATCTTATTTGCAACAATTATCATGGGTATCCCCCTCGCCTCCAGGTTGCCGATTATTGTCACATTAACCTGTGTGTACGGATCCTGGGTGGAGTCGAGTACCACGAGCACCGCATCGACGTTGTCCAGCCACTTTATTGCCTCAATTACACCCTTTGTAGCTTCCCTTGCACGGGCCTTTGCCTCATCCTCGCTCATGCCGAAGGCTTTAAAGCTCTTGTAGTCAACCTGCGTAGCTATGCCCGGCATGTCCACAATGTTCATTCTGAGTTCTCCGTTGTTGGTGGTCACCACTATGTTCTCAATCTTCTGCACCTCCCTGGTTTCGTGGGGAATCTCGGATACGGTGCCCACCTCCCTGCCCAGCCAGTCCAAGGAGATTCTGTTCGCCAGCGTTGTTTTGCCTGCATTGACGGGACCGTAAAAGCCGAGCTGTATCTGCTTCTTTCTATGGAATATCCTGAGAAGCTTCTGGAGACTCTTTCTGAGCTCACTCAGCATGTTGATACCTCTTTTCAATAGGTTTTTATTGTGGATTTATATAGGTTGTGGTAGAGGTGTTTCTCATGAAGCTCAACCCGGACGAAGAGGAGCTGGAGCACATCAGGCAGGAGATCGTGGGATTTATCCGTAGGGAGGTGGCACATGCCGGCGCAGAGGGCGGAGTGGTTGGCATAAGTGGTGGTGTGGACTCCGCTCTGACGGCGACCCTTGCAAAGGAGGCGCTGGGCAGCAAACTCGTTGCACTGATAATGCCTGAGCGCGGTGTTACCAGGGAGGAGGATGTTGAGGATGCAAAAGAGCTCGCATCAAGGCTTGGGATAAGTTACCACCTGGTGGAAATTGGAGACGCCGTCGCCCGGGTGCTTAACAGCTTTCCTGTTGACGCCTTCCCTCAGCGGCGGCGGAAGATTGCGGTGGCCAATGTGAAGCCACGTCTCAGGATGGTAAACCTCTACCTGGCAGCCAATCTGAGCAACAGCCTCGTGATAGGCACCGGAAACAAAACAGAGCTGCTGCTGGGCTACTTCACAAAGTACGGCGACGGTGGAGTTGACCTCCTCCCGATAGGGGGGCTGTACAAGACGCAGGTGCGCGCCCTTGCAAGGCACGTGGGTGTGCCGGAGAGGATAGTCAGCAAAACCCCCAGTGCAGGCCTGTGGCGAGGTCAGGAGGACGAAGCTGAACTCGGGATGAGCTATGATGAGCTGGACCGAATCCTGTATGCGCTGTACGAGGAGAAACTGACCCCGGAACAGGCGGCAGAGAAGCTGAAGATGGAGCTCAGCAGGATACGGGCAGTTTATAAGAGAGTGGAGGCAAATGAGCACAAGCGCAGAATGCCCAAGATAAAGGCTTTTTAGCTACTCAATTGTTGCATGCCTGGTGCGCATCTCCTCCTCTGTTTTACCCAGTCTGACCATGAGCTCCACTATAAGTGCGTCCAGAAAGATGAGCACTGCTATTTCAAAAAGAGTGCCCAGAGGTGCCAGGGGATAGTGCTCGCCCTTTATCTGGCGCATAACAAAGTCCTTCTCTCCGCTGAGTTTCGTCCTGCCCTTCACCACCACCACTATGTCCGCAAGTCTCCCGAGGGAGGAGTTCGGAAAGGTGGTTATCAGTGCCACTTTTGCGCCCACATTCTTTGCTATTTTGCCGGCATTTACAACGCTGGTGGTCTCACCTGAGCCTGAAATTGTTATGAGCAGGTCCTCTTGCTCAATTGCGGGTGTTATAATCTCCCCTACCACGAACACATTTATCCCCAGATGCATGAGGCGCATGGCAAAAGCCTTGGCCACGAGCCCGCTTCTTCCAGCGCCATATACAAAGACCTTCCTGGCAGAGATTATCGCATCGATAAGAGCCTCCACCTCATCCTCGCCAAGCTCCCTGGCAACCTGTTCCACATGCTCTGTTATTGAAAACATGGCCTCCTTTAGGACCTCCATGCATCCAAAGTTGCTCTTCCCAATTATAAATTTTTTCCGGCCTGGAATAGATCAATGCCCCCGGTACCAGACCCGGACCCGTGCCATAAAGCCCCGGGGGATTTTCTAACCTTTCGTTATAAAAACTTTAATCTCGTTATGCAAGGCTCTGGAGGTAGCCTGAGGTTGTTTTTCCTCCCGGTGGTGGTATGAGCGAGGGCGCAGATGCGGAGGCAAAGGTTAAGGAGCTGGAGGAGGAGCTCTCAAGGGTGAAGGAGGAGCTTGAGGAGGCGAAGAAGGAGGCCGAGGAGTACCTCAACCACCTGCGCTACCTGCAGGCAGACTTTGAGAACTACCGCAAGCGCGTGCAGAGGGAGCGCGAAGAGATGAAGCGCACCGCCTCGGAGCGGGTGGTTGCGCAGCTTCTGGAGGTGCTGGACAACTTTGAGCGCGCCCTGGAGAGCGGGAAGCGCGCCCGCGGCAAGAGGGCGCTGCTTGAGGGCATGCAGCTCATTTATGCGCAGCTCAGGGGGATACTTGAGAGGGAAGGGCTTAAAGAGATCCCCTGCGACGGCGTGCTTGACCCCTACTACCACGAGGCCATTGCCGTGGAGGAGAAGCAGGACTGCGAGGATGGCGAGATTCTGGAGGTGCTCCAGAAGGGCTACAC
>WANX01000097.1 GCA_015521565.1 Candidatus Hydrothermarchaeota archaeon | reverse complement strand
TCACCGGCTCCTCTGGGTTAATGCAGTGCCGGCTGGAGTCGTGGGTTAGGATCATAACGTTTGGGCCTATGTCCACGTTGTCCTCTATGGTTATGAGCTCGGGTCTGGACTCCTCCATGAACACGTGCTGCCCCACCTCCACGTTGCGCCCTATCCTGGTGCCCCGCAGGCGGTAGAAGAAGATTGCCACCCTGTCGTAGGGTATGTTCATCGCCAGCAGGTGGCACAGCCCGCGCAGAGTTAAGCTCCTGTTGAAGAGGCGCAGGAGCATGCTCTTAAATCCCACGCTGACCCACCGCCCTACGCTTCTCCGGGGTAGTTCTCTATAAATGTGGCCATCCACTCCGCCACATCCACCGTCTCTGCGAGCAGCCTCTCCCTCCTCTCCCGCCACTCGGCCTTGGAGTCTGGGTTTTCAAGAATCTCAACCGCCTTGCGGAGCGCCTCCTCCTGCTCCTCGTACATATAAACAAGGCGGTACTTATCCCTGAGCTCCCTGAACACGCCCGAGTTCACGCTCGGTGCAGCCACGGCGCCTGAGAGCACCTTCTCCACGTGCACCGAGGGCGTGCCGAGCACAGCCGCCTCCAGTGCGGTGGAGCCGCCCTCGCCCAGGTAGAGGTCGGCGTAGTAGAGGAGAGAGTGGAACCTGGAGGGATGCAGGGAGAGGCGGTGCTTTTCTAAAGCGGGAGGAAGCCTCCTCTCGGAAGAGATGAACACCTCCCCGTAGCCCCTGAGCGTCTCCAGAATCCTCTCCGCAAACTCTGGCGTAATTCCGGCTAAGCCAGCGTCGTGGGCAGCGCCCCAGGAGATGAAGCGCAGCACCGAGAATCTGTCCTCCTCGCCGAGGCCGAGCTCCTTAAGCACCTTTACGCTGGGGGTAAAGTACTTCGGATGCAGATACGCCAGCTGGAAGATGCCGTTCATGCGGCAGTGCTTCTCTCCGAGGGATTTCAAGAAGCACGCCGGCGTAACCACAGCGGAGGTGAATGGGAGAGCGAGCAGGTCGTTGATTCTCGCATCTTCGGTGTCCTTAAAGGCGATGTGGGGCACCCTCAAAAGCCAGCTCACGTGCGCCGCATAGGGCGAACCCTTGCTCACCACCACCTGCGGCGAGAAGTCCCTTGCTATGCGCAGCAGCTTCAGGTCAAAGTAGAAGAGCTTCAAAAGCTTCCCCTTCATACTTTTAGAGTGGTTTCCCAGCGGGATGTGCCGCATGTCCAGCGCTCTCAGCAGCTCCACTGTGCACTCCTTCTCTCTTGCGGTGACAAGGCAGCGGTGCCCCCTCTCCTCAAGCATCCTGATGACGTTCTTGAACACGTGCACATGCGTGGGATGCCCCGCATCAAAGAGTATCCGCATCTCCCTCACCAGTACTTCATTGCTTTAAGAACCCTGAAGCCGCCCGAGGCGACCGCATACCTCAGAGGGGAGTGCACCTTCCTGTACCTCCCGAAGTTCACCAGCCTGCCCCCGAACTGACGCTTGAACTCAAACCTCCCCGAGTTCTCTCCGGGCCTGCCTGCGCCGCCCATGTCAAACACCGCAAAACCCTCTTCCTTTGCCCAGCTTATCACGTGCCAGTTGAGAAGCGCATTCGGGTACAGCTTCGCATATCTGCGAGAGGTTCCAACATACCAGGCGTACACCACATCCCCGTAAATCAGGCTCACCCGTCCGCCGATGCACCTTCCGCGGTGCTCCGCAAGATGGAACTTCACCATTCCGCGGGGGTAAAGAACCTCAAAGGCTGCTCTGAACAGGCTTACATCCGCAAGAGGTAAACCCGCCCTTCTGTACGTCTCCTGCAGCTGCTCGTAGAACTTGTCTATCTGCTCCTCCTTCGTCACCTCCGTGACTTTCACGCCCCTCCTCTTGGCTCTTCTGATGTTCTTCCGCATCGTCCGGTGGATGTTCCTCCACACCTCACCCCTCAGGTCTATGAGGAAGTTGAGGTGGTCCTCGTACCCGTACCCGAGCCGGAGCAGGAACCTTAAGTCGGGGCGCTCGCTCAGGTTTCTGACCTCGGTGAACAGCGCACGCCTGGCCGCGCTCCTGTCGTGGTGCTCAAAGAGCCTTCTGGCAGCCTCCTCGTCCGTGCTCAGGGGGCCGCCGATTATTACGGCGCGCCTCGAAAATCCCTCGCCAAAGCCCTCCTTCTCCGTGGATATGAAGGATATCAGCGAACCCGCGATAGCGCCGCTCTTATCCAGAGCGATTAGCCCGTGGGGCTCAATTCTCCTCGCCCTGCGGTACACCTCCCACATGTGGGGTGTCTGAAATATGCTGCCCCCTCGCTGATTGTGCACAAAATCTGCCAGTTCCCTCTCATACTCCGGAGTGTATCTCAAAATCTCCATTTCAGAATCACTTTTCCCACGTTCTTGAGGTTCTGAGTAATAAGCTGCGCTGTCCAGGGCAGGAGGGCGTCATTCCACCTCTCAGGGTGGGTGTTTATGTACACATCGCCTTTGTAGTCCTCCAGAAAGCCTATCAAATCAGAGGTGCTCCTGACGCCGGGGTGCACACCCCCGCCGTTGTCCTTAACGCTGAACCTGCCGCT
>WANX01000096.1 GCA_015521565.1 Candidatus Hydrothermarchaeota archaeon | reverse complement strand
TCCGGCGACGCTCGGGTCTATGAGCAGTATCCTCAAGGCCCGGCCTCCCTGTGCTCTTCTGCGAGCCTGTGGTAGATTATGGCGTTCTCCCTTATCGCCTCCACCTCCCTGTCGCTGAGCTCTCTGACAACGCTCGCGGGCACCCCCAGGATAAGCGACCCCGGCGGAAAGCGCTTTCCCTCTGTGAGCACAGCTCCCGCACCCACCAGGCAGTTCTCTCCGACGACGACGCCGTTGAGCACCACTGCACCCATCCCTATGAGGGAGTTGCTCCCTATCCTGCAGCCGTGCACCACACACCCGTGGGCGATGCTCACGAAGTCGCCTATCTCCACCGGAAAACCCTTTGAAACGTGCACCACTGCACCGTCCTGTACATTGGAGTACCTGCCGATTCTTATCCTCTCCCTGTCTCCGCGCAGTACAGCGTTGTACCACACGCTGGAGAAGTCACCAATCTCAATGTCGCCTATCACCTGTGCAGACCCGGCGACGAACACCCGCTTCCCTATCCTCGGCAATGAGCCTCTGAAGCCCATGAGCATACCATCACTTCCCGAAGCTGGTGAGAAGCTTTGGTCTTTTTCCTATTAAAACCATGTCCTCCACCCTCACCCCTATCTCCCTGTAAACCCCTGGCTCCACGGTAACCACCATGCCCTCGCGCAGGATGAGGTCGCTCTCTCCGCTCAGCCTTGGAGCCTCATGAACCTCGAGGCCGATGCCGTGCCCGGTGGAGTGGAGAATGTACTCCTCCAGCCGGTATTCTCTGAGCACCTCCCTGGCTGCGAGGTCCACATCCCTCGCAGCCGCCCCTGCGACGCAACGTCCAATCGCTGCCTTCTGCGCTTCCAGCACCGCTTCGTAGAGTTCGTCGAAACCTTCAGCCTTATTCAGCGAGAAGGTGCGCGTTATATCGCTTGCGTAGTGCTCAACTCTCGCGCCCAGGTCTATTATTACTGATGCGGTATCCAGTCCCTCCCCCGGTGTGTGGTGCGGCACCGCAGAATTTCTTCCGGAGGCCACTATAACCTCGAAGGCGGACCCCGCTTTCCTCCTCAGCAGGTACTCCGCCCATGCTGCGAGCTCCCTTTCACTCTCAGCCTCTTCCAGCCGCTCTGCCACACCCCCCATAACCTCCTCCGCAACCCTGACAGCGCTCTTAATCCGCCTGAGTTCCTCCCTGTCCTTTACCATGCGCATCTCCTCCAGGAAGCCCAGACTGACCACCTGCCTGCCCCTGAGGTAGCGCTCGTAGAACTCGCAGCTTGCATAGCTCTTTTCCACACCCACCCTCCGGCTCTCTATCCTCCTGAGTCTGCGCCTGAAATTCCTCACCACCTCAACCTCCACCTCACAACGGAAGGCGAGTCTTTCATCCATCGGCGATACCAGGAGCTTTGTCTCCTTCCCCAGCAACAGCACCGCAAAAGAGGTGGGATAGAAGCCGGTGAGGTAGTAGATGTTCTGGGGCTTGAGCACCATTCCCTGACCTATCTTCCTTCTGCGGAGCTCCTCCAGAGCCCTCTCAAGACGGTTCATTATGTACAATTTATCACCGGCATTTATATCACATCAAAAATTGAACTCCCCGGGTAGCGCTATATACCCAGCCTCAGGCCAAGCCCGCGGTCGCTCCTCTCACCACCCGAGAGGAAGGGAAGCAGCCAGTTAACGAAGGCGCCCGGATTTCTGGTCTGAAGCACCACCCTGCCTGGACCCTCAACATCCACCACCAGGCCCTCGCCGCTCGCCACAAGGGATTTAAGCCCGCCCACGCGGCGGACGTTGTAGCGCATGTTGTCGCTCCAGGCAACGAGGTGTCCGTTGTCTATGGTGAGGCGCTCTCCGGGGACAAGCTCTCTTTCCTCAAGCGCGCCGAGCGCAGCCACGAAAAGCTTACCCGTGCCTGAGATGTGCAGCATGAACAGGTCGCCCTCCGCCAGCAGCCCGCGGAAGCCCTGCCACTTTGTGTCCACCTCTATCTCCGAGGTGCTCGCCAGGTA
This sequence comes from Candidatus Hydrothermarchaeota archaeon, assembly GCA_015521565.1. Lineage (GTDB taxonomy): Archaea > Hydrothermarchaeota > Hydrothermarchaeia > Hydrothermarchaeales > BMS3B > Pyrohabitans. The sequence goes on along the minus strand of WANX01000096.1, from coordinate 7,505 downwards.
GGCACCGCTCTGCACCACATAGCCCTCGTTGCTGAGCTCAAGCACATGCACATCTCCAGGTATAGCAGGAGCGAGAGCAACCTCGCCATCACCGTCCCTGGCTGTGAAGGTGTTCACCCAGAAGCTCTCAGCACCAAGGGCTGCGACCTTCAGGCTCTTGAGAAGCCCTCCGATACCTCCACCTGCCCTGCTTCTGGTGTGCATCTCAACGTTGGGAGACATGTACACCATTGCACCGCTCTCGGCGGTGATGCTCTCACCCTCAGAGAGCTTCACCCTCAGCAGTGAGTAGCTGGGTCTGTGGGATATCTCATACTCCACGTCAACCACCTCCTTTTCAGCGGCTATTCTGCCGTCGTAAAAGTGCCAGCGCCAGAAGTGCGATTAATGCTGTGGACGTGGGGCCACATACACCCCTCTCCTCCTTCGCTGCAGATACCCGCACAGGTGCCCTCTCCTTCTCCTCTTCAGGCTCTGTGACCAAATAGCTCAGGCTCTGCGAGAGGGCATGGTTGCCCACACTGTCTATCGCTGCAACCATGTACTCAACCACACTCCCGGCGGGCTGTGGGGGTATGAGGGCTGCGAAGGGCTCTGGCTTCAGGCCGTAGCCTCCAGCAGGTTCGACCACATACCTGCGCTCCGGCAGCATTTCCACCGCCCTCCACCGGGAGCCGTTTACCCTGTAAAAAAGCAGGGCCCTGTATATTGCACTCTCCCTATCCCCTATCACTGCTCGAATCTTAACCCCTTCATTACTCCTGACTTTGCCAGCAACGGTCACATTCTCTATTGCAGGTACCTTTTTGTCACCAAGAATTACAAGCATCTGCCTTTTCCTGTCCACTGAAAATATGGCAAAAACAGCTCCTCCCGCACTGCTCACCCTCGGGGTGAACACCTCCTCACCCCTGTATGTAACCTGATAAAGCAGTGTGGTCCCTCTCCACAGGAAATACACCCTCCCGTAGTCCCTGCCTCTCACCGGCAGCAGCACAATATCACCGGCAGCAACAGGACGGCCCGGCTCCTCTTCTTTATCAAGGGTAAAGTTTCCAATCACCTTTCCGCTGAAGTCGAGCACGAAGAGGTTGAGAGGTTTCTCACCGAGCGTCCTGGCCACATACAGTTCCCTGTCTCCGACAGCAAGCAGGCTGTGTCCGTTAACGTCGCTGCCCGCTCCCAGCTTCTTCGCCCACGCCAGTTTACCATCCTCTGACAGTGACACCACACTGCCGGTGCTGTCCACAAAGAAAATTCTGCCATTCTTCACAGCCGGTGACTTAACTATGCTGTTGTGCTTGTAGCTCCAAAGAATCCTGCCATCGCTGAGATTTAAAGCATACAGCTTTTTGCTTGGTTCTCCACCTTCGGTGCTCACATAAAGCACATCACCGGATGCGGCAAGTCCACGCACATTGCCCCCCACTTTTGTGCTCCACACTGGCTCTCCGGAAAGTGTAAAGCAGCGTACCAGACCTTCGGTGTACACAGTGCCAAAACAGAGTCTGCCATCGGCGATAATCATGTTGGAGGTTGGCTTGTCACCCACCTCTTTCTTCCAGACCACTCTTCCAGTGCTCTTGCTGAGCGCAAGCAGGAAGGATCTTCCTCCTCCGCCCGGAGTTCTGCTGGTAGCGACGTAGAGGTGTTCATTTAGCGCATATGTTTCGACAAATCTCCCCTTAAAATTGTCGTAGACATCAGCTTCCCACTCTTCTTTTCCATTCTCAGCATTCAGTGCATATACTGCGATACCGTCTGTCAGAAATACCTCTTTCTCATCTACGAGTGGAGTAGCAAGGCTACCGTGCAGATTTGCGCTTACATACACCCTGTACAGCTCTTCCGGCACGCGGGGCACGTTGGAGCCCAGCATGGCGCTGCCCTCGTCGCCCTTAACCAGCTTCCAGGGCTGCAGCCCGGGAAGGTATGGAGAGAGCTCAGGCGCCTGCTGGGCGAGCGCCACCGGCAGTAGCAGCAGAAGCACCGCCAGTGCAGCGCCAGCCTTCACCTCACCCGCCTCCTCTATATTTTCGTCTCAGCTCCTCAAGGGCGCTGTGGATTCCGAGCTTTCTGCACACCGCCTCAAGATACTCCATATCCAGCACCTCAAACTGCCTCACGTAGATTCCCAGAGCATCCTCCAGGTCGCGCTCGCTGCCGAAGAGGAGTTTGCCAGCAATGCTGTCCTCCGGCGAAGCCACATACACATCCACTCCGCCCAGGGTGAACTTTACCCTGTTCTTCAGGGTAGCTCTGTCCATTTCGGTATAGACCCCCTTTATGTCAAGCCTGAACATCGTCTCCCTGTCCTCAACGGTGCAGTGGGACCCCTCCTTCAGCGCTGCCAGCATGTCCTCCATGTTCGCGTAAAAGCCCTCCCTCCTCAGAAACTCCACCAGAGCAGGAACATCCCCCTCGGAGAGCTGTATCACCATGTCAATGTCCATTGTGGTTCTGGGTACCCCGTGGAATATCACCGCAAAGCCCCCTACTATCGCATAGGTGATTCCCTTCTCGTTCAGGAACCCGCACACCTTCCTGAGAATTTCCTCAACCCTTCTCATGCGCCCTTCTCCTGCGGATGCAGAAGTCTATGAGCTCCGCCGCCTGCCTGAGCGTTTCCACGCCAGAGAACCTCCTGGCTTTCACGGCGCTCCTTATCACGCTCTTCAGCCGCTCTTCCCTCAGCCTTAGCCTCAGCTCCTCAGCCTCCCGCTTCACCTTCACCTCACCCGCCTCCTGCACGCGAGCGCTACTACTGCGAGAAGTGAGAGAAGCGTGGGGCCGCACACCCCCTTCGCCGGCAGGGGCTGCTTCGCTGGCGCCTTCTCCGGCCTCTCTGGCCGGGCTTTCTTTGCCTCGGGCTTCTCAGCCCTGGCGGAGAGCACCACCATCCCCGGAGGCGCCTCCGTGAGGAAGCGCTTGGTGAGCACCACGTAGCCGCCCCGCTGAGCCACCACCGGGCAGGAGCTCAGCAGGTTGCCGCTCTTGCCTGTGCCGATGCAGTCACTGCCCAGAGCGAAGAGCCTAACTCCACGCTCCCAGTCAACCAGCAGGATGCCCTCTTCCCCGCTCACCTCCTTGCCCAGGAACACCGCCTTGCCGCGCAGCAGCCGCTCCACCGGCACCGGGAAGGCGCTGTACAGGTCGCCGCTCTTGCCTGTGCCTATGATGTCGTCGCCCAAAGCGAAGAGGCTCATGCCCGACTCGTTGCCAGCAAGCAACAGCACCGGCGATGAGGCGTTTGCAACCCCCCGCGATAGCACCACGCTGCCGGCGAGCTCCTGGGAGAGCACCACCGGGCATTTGTTATAAAGATTGCCGCTCTTGCCTGTGCCTGCGCAGTCATCACCCAGGGCGAAGAGGCCCACATTGCCGGCGCTGCCGAGTTTGTTCGTCCCTATCGCAGGAGGCTGGCTGCTCCAGAAGCTCTCCATCATAAGCGTCCCTATCCCAGGAGGCCGGCTGGTCCAGAAGCTGTTCATGAGCAGCACCGTGCCCCTGCCCAGGAGCGCATCTATTGCTCGCTCACCTATCGCGGCGACGAACTCCTTCTCAGTGGAGAAGGGCACAAACTCCGCCTCATAGGGAGCGTTTCCTATGTGATCAAAGGGACGCCTTTCAGGCTCTGGCTCCTCACCACCCACGCTCAGGAGCGCAGGCTCTCCGGTGCCAAGCGCAACCTCAAAGGACCTCACGCCTGTGCCGACATAGCCTAAGCTCAGCCTCTCGCCCAGCATCCCGCCAATCAGCCCTGCCTCCAGCCCCGAGTACTTTTCCAGCTCCCTGAACTCACCTGCAGGCTCACCCCCCGCTGCCGAGGCTATTCTGCCCGAAGCCGGGGAAATTCTGTAAAAGCCCGCCTTTACGCCGGGCGCTCTCAGGTATGCCACCACCTCTCCATCGCCAAGCCCAGCCACAAGCAGCGAATCGCTCCTGGTTGCTATGAAGAGGTCTCCAGAGCTCTTAAACCTCTCACCGAAGGCGCCCTCAACCCTGCTCCTGAACTTCCTCAGCTCCTCCGTTATCTCCGAGCAGGCCTCGGGATTCAGCCCGCCCTTCCCCAGCTTAATGTCAACGTAGAAGGCTCCCTCCCTGAGCTGTGCTCCAAACCTGACCCCGTAGTTGTTGCTGAATATCCCCGTGTTCCTTCCCGGCCAGCCCTTCATGAAGGGACCCTGCTCAAAAATCGCCTCCTTCCTCAGCACCACCCTGCCGTCAAGGCTTCTCAGCTCCGCCACCCAGCTCTTGCCCTCCTTCTCCACCCGCATCACGTAGGTGCCCGAGGGAATTTCTGAGCCCTCCGGGATGCAGAAGTCTGCCAGCACTATGTCCCTGCCCTTCTCCAGCTCCTTCAGGGGGAGCTCCTCCACACCACTGAGCAGGGCAACCGGGGAGCGCATAACCGAATGGGGGCTGACCATTACGAAGTCCTTCACGCCGGCGAAGCCCTGCTCCCTCGCCATGCGGTTGAGCCTCTCCATTACAGCCTTTCTGAACTCCGCGTTGGTGCGCTCTATCTCCTCACCCACGGGTTTTTCCTCCGGCTGAGCGAGCACCCCTGCCTCACCCGCCTGCGCGGGAAGAACCAGAACCACCGGTGTCAGCATGGGCACGCCCCTCGCGGCTAAGGCGTTGACAGCCCTCGCAAAGGCGTCGCTCACCTTAGCTTCCTGCACACCCCCGCCAGAGACCAGCGCCGTGGAGTACACCTCCTCATTCACCGGCCTAACCGCAAGCGAGGCGAAGCCTCTTGCGACAACTCCCCCGCCCCCGGCGGTTAGCACCGCGAAGCTGAAGTTCCCCTGCGAGCGGTAGATGGCAACGCTGTACCCGTTCTCCCTGTACAGGTTGCCCTGCCTGCCTGTGCCGACGATGTCATTACCCAGAGCGAAGAGCACCACCCTGCCGTCGTCGGCGAGGTAAACCGTCCACTCGTGACCTGAATTCGGGGGGATTCCCAGGAGAACGCCTCCTTCCCTGGCTCCCAGCACCTCCCTTATCTTCGCCAGCGCCGCCGGCGCCGCACGTGTGAGCCGCACCTCCCTGCCGTCCGCGTACTTCAGCACCATCCTGAGCTCCCTACCCGAGTACTCCGCGTACACCACCTGGGCGTCGCCCGCAAGCTCCTCCAGCTCCGAGAGCGCCTCGAGCACCGAGCCCGCTTCAGCCCGGCTCAGCCCCCGGCTCCTCACGTCTAAGTCAATGTACCTAACCTCGCCCTCCTTAAGTGAGACCTCCCCGAGCGGCTCCGCTCCGTCTGCAATGTAGTTCAGGATTTCAATGGTTGAGTTGCTGTAGTCGGCTGCTATAGCCATAACCTGCGCGCTCACCAGCAGAAAGCACGCAAGGAGAGCGCTCCACCTCATCTCAGCCACCTCCAGCAGCCTGCACGCTCACGCTAACCGTGTTCGAGTCCTTGTAGAGGGGTATGAGAAGCATGCCGACGAAGTACTTTTTCCCTGCAAGCTCAAGTTCACCGCCCGCATTTATCGCAGCTTCTGTATCCGAGATAGAGACCGATGCGCGGAGTGCGCTCCTCTTGGTCAGCTCGCCTTTTACAGCCCCTGCGGCACTGGAGAGGTCTGCCACGGGTTCGCCGAGGGTGTACTCGAGCATCACCATCAGCACACCTCCTCCAAGGTCTGATTCACCGTAGCTGGTGAGCGTCACCTCCGTGCCGAGGGCGCTCTCCAGCACGCCCTTTAGGAAGCTGTCCAGCTCCTTTCCGAAGTCGGAGGCAGGAGTAACCGGCTTCGGTGGCGCCGTCTCCGGCGGTGCCTCGCCGCCCTCGGCTCTTGCCTCGTATTCTATGCCGATGTAGGTGTAGCTCTCCTCTCCAACCTTAAAGCTTCCCAGGGTTATCTTCGCATAGGGTAGGCAGGTGCTCGGGTCGGCGCAGTCCTGCTTCCTGAAGTCTATGGTTCTGCTTTCGCCCACGCTTACCCCGCCGAAGGGTGTGCCGAAGGGCAGGCTTATCCCCGGCTGAGCCTCCTCGGCGATGGCTTTCCACCCGTGCTTCGGCATCTCAGCAAGGTAGAAGCTCCTCACAGTGCTGAGCTCATCCTCGGTGTAGTACTCTATGCTAACAAACACCACGCCGTAGGATGTGTCCTTGTTGTAGGACAGGCGAACGCTCGGCGAGTAGCGCGGCACGTCGCTCAAATCCTCGCCTATCACATCCTCTTTGGGGAGAGCTATGCTTGGGGCTGGCACCTTGACCTTTCCCTCGCCCACCTCTATCTCGGGCTTCTCCCCCGCCGGAGAAACGCCTGTGCAGGCAGAAAACAGGACAGTTGCAGCCAGGATAAGGGTAAGCAGCCTCATCCACTCCATACCCGGGTCCGGTTTTTATTTTATACTAATTTTTCTAACTAATAAAAAGCTTGCGATTTTGTTCACCTCAGGCCGAACATTCCCGCACCCGGAGCACTTTTAAATAGTTAAAGAAAATATTAATAGGTGAGAACATGGCAAGCGTCGTCGTGGTAGGTGCGGGAATCTCAGGATTAACCGCCGCCTTCTATGTTGAAAAATTTGCGCGGGATGCGGGCCTGGAGGTTGAGACAACTGTTCTTGAGGCGGCGCCGCGCGCCGGGGGCAAAATAAGGAGCGAGCATTACAGGGGCTACGTGATAGAGGCGGGGAGCAACGGCTTCCTGGACAACAAGCCCTTTACGCTGGAGCTGTGCGACGACCTTGGCATAAGCCACCGCCTGCTAAAGAGCAGAGACTCGGCGCGAAGGCGCTTTCTTTACATAGACGGCAGGCTCCGAGAGCTGCCCTCAAGCGCTCTCGGCTTCCTCTTCTCCGACATAATCTCCTGGCGCGGAAAGCTGCGCATGGCACTGGAGCCCTTCACAAAGCCGGCAGAGGAGGAGGACGAGACCATAGCGAGCTTCGTGAGGCGCCACCTGGGGGAGGAGGCGCTGCGCAAGCTGGTCGCGCCCATGGTGAGCGGCGTCTTCGCAGGCGACCCCTATAAGATGAGCCTGAAGAGCGCCTTTCCGGTGATGGCGCAGCTGGAGAAGGAGGGCGGCGGAAGCTTAGTGCGAGCAGCGCTGAAGCGCATGCGCAGAGCGAAGGAGATGAAGAAGAAGCTCGCCGAGGCAGAAAAGCAGGGAAAGCGCGTTTACAAGCCCGGAAGCGCCGCAGGCCCGGGAGGCGTGCTCACGTCATTTCCCGAGGGAATAGAGTACCTGACCAAGACCCTCGCCTCCCGCATGCGCAAGGGTCTCCTTCTCGGCAGAGCGGCAGCGAGCGTAGAGCGGGCTGGCGATGAGTACGTGGTGCACCTTGCCAAGCGCGGAAGCGTGGCAGGCGATGCGGTGGTGGTGGCAGCCCCGGCGTATGCCGCAGCGGAGATGCTTTCAGCTCTGGACTCAAAGGTTGCGGAGGAGCTTGCGGGGATACCCTACACAAAGCTCGCCGTCGTCGCCTTCGGCTACGAGCGCAGCGAGATTGGGCACCCGCTTGAGGGCTTCGGCTTCCTCGTGCCC
>WANX01000095.1 GCA_015521565.1 Candidatus Hydrothermarchaeota archaeon | reverse complement strand
GCCATTTCGGAATTGATTGAAGAGGCTTATAAAAAAAGCGAATATGAAAGGATGTTCCAGCTCTGCTTCGCTCTTCTCACCCTTATCGAAGGACTTCCCGAGATAGAGGTAGTCAAGGAGATCAGGGCTGCTGCTCTGAACAACATGGGCAATGTTTACCTTACAAAGGGCGAGCTTGACAAAGCTCTTGAGAAGTACGAAGAAGCCTACAAGCTGCACAAGAGCATGGACAACAAAGAGGGAATGGCTGATGCTCTGGGCAGCATGGGCAATGTTTACCGCATAAAGGGCGAGCTTGACGAAGCTCTGGAGAAGTACGAAGAAGCCTACAAGCTGCACAAGAGCATGGACAACAAAGAGGGAATGGCTGCTGATCTGAACAACATGGGCAATGTTTACCTTACAAAGGGCGAGCTTGACAAAGCTCTTGAGAAGTACGAAGAAGCCTACAAGCTGCACAAGAGCATGGGCAACAAAGAGGGAATGGCTAATGCTCTGGGCAACATGGGCAATGTTTACCTTACAAAAGGCAAGCTTGACAAAGCTCTTGAGAAGTACGAAGAAGCCTACAAGCTGGACAAGAGCATGGACAACAAAGAGGGCATGGCTAATGCTCTGAACAACCTTGGAGTTACTCTCAAGGAGAAGGCGGAGCTGGTGAAGGGCACTTCAGCGAGAGCGGGGCTTTTGGAGGAGGCGCTTGCGTGCTTCCACGAGGCGATAGAGCTTATTGAAGCTCTTGCCGGCTCGATTACGGTTGCGGAGGAGCGCGGCGGCATTTATGATCGCTATGTGAATCCCTTTGTTCAGGCTGTACTCTGCTGCTTGGAGCTTTCTGTGCTGTACAGGGATATACCCGGAAAGAACGAGTACTACCAGGTTCTTGCGATAGAGTATGCGGAGCGGGGCAGGGTTAAAGTCTTAAGGGACATGCTGGAGCAGAGGGCTTACTTCGTAGAGGATGCCGAACTTAAGAGCAGGCTGCGCAGCGTAATCCACGAGATTGAGAGGGGAACCTCTGCCTCTGGAGTTGCTGACCTCACCAGGGCAGCTGAATCGGAGCTGAAGAAAGCCATGCTCAAGCCCCTCCTTGAGGAGAGGAGGAAGCTACTGCGGGCTGGCGGAGTAGCTGAGCCTCCCCCCATAGAGGACATCAGGAGGCTCACCTCCGGGAAGCACGTGCTCTACTACTTCTTAGCCAGAGACGAGCTTGCTGTGATTGAAATCAAGGACGGCAAAATTAAGACACACAGGCACAGCGATGTGGAGGAGCTCGACAGAGCCCTTAAGCTGGCTGTAACCTTCATAAAACGCGAAGTAGAGGAGCTGAAAAGTCAAGGAGCCTTTGAGCTGCGGATTGAGCTTAAAAAGTGGCTTAAAGAGCTCAACTCTCTCCTCAACCTCATTGAAAGACCTACCACTTACCGGGGCAAGCTCGCTGCAATGATCCTGCTCTACCGCCTCACTCTCAACATATACCTGAAAGAAGCCCGCAGATTGTGTGCTAAGAATGGAGGTAACGATAAAAAATATGTGGAGGAAAAGACGAGGGATTTCCTTAAGAAAAAGCTTTACAACCTTCTTTTCTTCCGGTCAGATGAGGAGAACGGGATAAGCTACGCCATTGAGCCTGAGGGAGAGGTCTGGATAATTCCCCACGGCATCCTGAGCTGGCTCCCATTTCAGGCACTCTACGACGGATCCGCTGGCAAGTATCTTGTGGAAAAGGCGGTTGTGAGATACACCTTATCTCTCAGCACCCTTCCCTCGAAGCCTATTGAGATAAAACCCCACAGCTACCTCGGCATAGCCGCAGGATGGTATGGAACCTTAAAGAACATCTCTGAGGATGTGAGCAAGGAGATAAAGCGGTGCTCTAAATTCTTCTCCAAAGCGGAGACCTACTCCCTCGATGGGGTGCATGGGTTGCCCTACATTACCAAAGCCGAAGTCCTTGAAAAGCTTGAGGAAGACTTCTCCGTGGTGCACTTCTCTGCCCACGGCGCTTTTGATCCAGTCCCTGCCTTTTCCAAGATAATGCTCCGCCCAAGAGATGGTTTGCACGCTTATGAAGTTGTCTGGCATAAGATACCTGCGAGGCTGGTGGTGCTCAGCCTCTGCGAGAGCGGGATGCACGGGATTAACCCAGAAGAGGAGGGCTTTGGCCTCGCCTCAGCCTTCCTCCTCGCCATGGAAGGCAGAGGTTCCGTTATCTCTGCACACATAGAAGTGCCCACCGGCGCCACCATTGACATAATCACCAAGACCATGAAAAGAATTGCTGACGGTGAACCACCGGCAGCGGCACTGACAGGGGCACAGAGAGATTTCATAAGAGAAAAGAAAAAAAGGGAAATTCATTTTGCCGGAGACTGGGCAGGATTCTACTGCATAGAAGCTGAGTTTAGCCAGCAGCAGCGGAGAGGCTTCTGAAGGTGCCGATGCTGAAGCTCGTAATGCAGCCCGAGATGAAGAGAATTCCGACCATCTCCGGAGTTACCGGGAGTCCAGCAATGCTCATGCTGAGCGCCATGAGAGTTGCCCCCGCTGTAAGCCTGAAGCTCCTCTCGTCAATGACTCTGCTTACATACCTGCCCGCCGCAGATGCAGCAAGGGTCGCTAAGTATCCCATAGTTACAGCAAGAAGCACCCAGCCAGCGGCTTCCATATCAAGTGCAAAGACGGGGTCAACGCCGTCGAGCAGCGACGCAAATACGGAGAGTGAAAATCCAGCGGCAAACACGCGTTTTGGATTAATCGCCATTGCAAAGCTCCTCAGGCGCTCAACACCGCTCACAATCATCCCTATAAGCCCAACCACAGCCACTGTGACGAACTTCATCTCGGGAATTATGAATGCCGACATAAGCGAATAAAAGACCGAGACCAGCAGAGCTCCAAGCGCCACCAACGCATACACCTTTGTAACGCTCAGCATCCTTTCCTTCATGGCACCCTCTAAACAGGTCGCAGCGATGGTTATGCATCCCACACCCGAGAAGGCAGTCATCCCAAAAATAAGCGCGGCAAACAGCTCCTTAATGCTACCAGAGAGCAACATGCTGAGAAGATAACCGTCCACCACGCAGAGTCCTGCCATCCCCAGCAACTCCGCTTCCCCCTCCCTTGAAAGCAGCCTCCTGGGCGCCTGATATAAAGCCTGCCTGATGGCAGAGAGATAGACGCATACATATCTGCAATATCTGTACGAATTCTTGATGATGTTATAGCCTCTCATTTTAATCACCACTTATTGTGGATGTTATGTGATTTAATTCAAAATTAGATAAAATTTTTTGATATTATTTTGAAATTTAATATATTTGGAAAACATTATGTCTTAATTTCAGCTTCTGTGAAATTCTATATGGTAAAAATTCAGATGACGTTTCAAAATCCTTAAATTTTTCCTGTACAATTTTTTCTCGGGTGAGAGGTATGGACGTGGAAGAGAGATTTAGACTCATCAAAAGCGTAGGTGAGGAAATCATAACAGAGCCGGAGCTCATGCAGCTTCTGGAGGAGAAGAGTCATCCTGTGGCGTATGATGGATTCGAACCATCGGGAATTGCCCACCTGCCGGTGGGTGTTTACAGACCTCTGCTTATAAAGCCTCTGCTCGACTCAGGCGTAAAATTCAAAATACTGCTTGCGGACTCCTTTGCCTGGATCAACAACAAATTTGGAGGGGATTTAGAAAAGATACGCAGCGCGGGTAGGTACTTCATTGAAGTCTGGAAGGCTGCAGGAGTAGACATGAAAAAGGTTGAGATAGTATGGCACAAGGACCTGTTTGATGACCCGGAGTACTGGAAAAAGGTCATATTAATAGCCAAAAACCATACTCTCATTAGGACTATCAGAAGTCTTGCTATAGCTGGCAGAACAGATTCAAAATCCAATCCAGCTGCTTTTGCACTATATCCTTCGATGCAGTGCGCCGACATCTTTCACCTTGGTGTGGACATCTGCCAGCTCGGCTTAGACCAGAGAAAGGTGAACATGCTAGCACGTGAAATAGCTGAGAAGAGAGGACTAAGAGAAGCTCTTGGCTATGAAGGTAAAGGTGTGAATGGCAAGCCAGTGGTAATAAGTCATCACATGCTCCTCGGACTTGAAGGGCCTAAGAAAAGCAAGAACTTTGACGAAAATGCGAAAATAGACCAGCAAATCAGCTCTAAAATGTCTAAGTCCAAGCCAGAAACTGCTATATTTGTTCACGATTCCAGAGAAGAGATACATAGAAAAATAAGACGTGCATACTGCCCAGCTAAAATTGTAGAAGGAAACCCAATAATGGATTATACTAAAGAAATAATATTCAGGGCGTTCAACGAAATTGAAATACAGCGTCCCAAAAAATTTGGCGGAGATGTCACATACCACAGCTATGAGGAGCTTGAAAGGGACTTTATAAGCGGCAGCCTTCACCCGATGGATTTGAAAATTGCGGTTGCAAATTACCTAGACCTTCTGATAAGACCAATCAGAGAACACTTTAAGAAAGACAAAAGTGCGAGGAGAATATTCGAAGAAGTGGTAAATTATGAGATAACAAGGTAATTGGGGGTACAAAAATGAACATCTATAAAAATCAGAGAAAGATATTTAAAATACGGCACAGGAATGTGCTACGGTGCGCTGGATGTGGTGGAATAATTCGCGATGCGTACTACCGCTTCAAGGGGTTAGATGCAGTATACTGCACAAACTGCGTTAACAATAGAGAAAGATGCTTCAACTGTGGATTACCGGTAGGTATCAAATATTGGGAGCTTAGCGATGGAAGATTTATATGCAATTCATGCATCGGCAAGATAGTAATTGATTCTTCAAAGGCAAGAGTGCTGTTTAGAAGGGTAAGGGAGGTGTTATCGAATTCGCTCGACCTTAAGGTGAAACATGGCATAAAAATACATATTGTTGACAGAGAATTTTTATCAAAAATCTCAAAATCTTACGAAAGAAATTCGCAAGTATTGGGAATTTTCAAATACACGCGCAGAGGCGATTATGAAATCTATGAGATTTATGTCCTTTACGGGTTAAGTGAAGCTTTAACTGTTGCCACAATGGGCCATGAGCTAGCACACGTATGGTGTAAAGAAAAGAGAATCAAAAGCCTTGACGACGATGAAGAGGCATTCGCTACGTGGGTGGGATATATAGCCATGAAGTTGTTAGGATATCAAAAAGAAGCAAAAGAATACGCAGAAACAAATGGAATAACGCTAATTAATTTAAATGACTCTGTTGACAACTTTTCCTTCCCACCATAAAAACTTTTACACTGGCTTGCGCCCCTTTTCTCCCCATTACCCCCTTCCAACCCGCCTCTCTTAACCTCTTTTGCGTTTCTCATCACAGAATCCAGAAAAACAGGCGGGATTCACTCCTGGAACAGTGCCATGATGCGCAGTGCCAGCTCCTCCTTAGAGTCAGAGCTCTGAAAGATTTCCTGCAGGGCTACAAGCATCTCCACGAAGTAGAGCAGCTTAGCCTCTGCCAGCGCATCGCTCAGCCTCAGCTCAGAGACCACCTCCCTCAGCTCCTTACCTGTAAGCTTAGCGATGAGCACCACCGCAAAGGCAACGAAAGCCAGCTGCATAAACCGCTCAATCGCTCTTTTGCTCCGCATCTGGTAGTCTTTGAATCCGAACTTCTGGTTGCTCTCGCGGTGCGCAAGCTCTATGCTCCAGCGGTTCTCATAGATTTCCAGCACCTCTTCCATGCTCAGCGAGAGGTCTGTGCTCATGTAGTACCTTCGCCTGTCGCCCTTGCTCACCACCAGCTTAACCCTGCCAATGCCTGCGACTTCAACCACTCGCTCAAAGGCGAGGTAAGTTTTGTGCTTACCTCTAACCCTGACCTTAACCCTTCTGTACTCACCTCTCAGGGCGTGCAGCTTCTTCGCCTTGCCCGCGAGCACCACGCGCTTGTCACGCTTAAGCCTGCAAACAACGTGATAGCCCTTCCTCCTGACCTTCTGCACAAGCTCAGAGCAGAACCACCAGCTATCGTGGACCACGTAAACGCTAACACCCTCTGGCACCTCAAGGGGTGCTATTATCTCCTCCCAGGCAATCTCCGGCTTGGTCTTAAACTCGTAGCCAAGAGTCTCAGCAGCTTCGCGCTTTAAATACATCCTGGCGATGTGCGGAATGTACACCTCGCCAACCTGCAGGCATGAGGTTACAAAGTTGTTGCCCCAGATGTACCTCCCCCTGGCATGGTCGTAAAACCTGCCAACGCCCTGAGTGGCTTCTCCTTTCTTCTCCTTGTAGGTGTCGTCTATTACAAGGAGGAGCCTCCCCCCGGGAGAGAGGTTCACAGCCCTGAAGAAGAGCTCTGCCTTGCGCTGCGCCAGAGCAGCGTCGTCCCATTTCGCTGAGTTGAAGAAGTACTCATAAGCGGTTCTTGATTTGCCATCAGAGATAGCTTCACGCATCCTGCTTACCGTCCTCCTCGAGTCCATGACTATGAGCGCAGAGGTGAGCTGGGCAAAGGAGGCATAGCCGGGAGAGGTGAATTCAGGCTTGAAGTTTGCAAGTACGCGGTCAATACGTGCCGGTGCTCTTACTACCCTGAGCATCGGCAGTTATAGCTTTACACCCGCATATATGGGGGTTGACCAGGAGCTCCGGAAAATTGAAAAGTGGGCAAGGAGAAAAAGTTGTCAAGTAGAGTTAAATAAAATTATTCCAATAATTAATCTACTTGTCAATGAACACGCAAAAAGCAAAGTTGAAGGTTAAATAATAGACTTATACCCAAACAGGTAAATCCCTCCGGGCCCATACCTTTTTCTATCTGAGGCTCTCTGGTGGCTTCTAAAACACCCCCACCTACCCTATATACGCCTCCCTGGTTCGCCAGAGGCGCGGGACTACTCCTTTACCGGGCCCCCTGCCCATACACGCTTATTCGAGAGCACAGGAAAAGATAGTTTGTAGATGTAGGGGCTGGGTGACCCCTACATGATAGCGGGGGGTCGATTTGAACGACCGCTCTCCGGGTTATGAGCCCGGCGGGATGGACCTGGCTACCCCACCCCGCTGTGGTGGTGTCTTATGAAGAGGAGATTACCATCATTATATATAATTGTGCATGAATTGTGCCTGCGGTGCCGTGGTGCCCCATGGCTGCACGACGCCACAACCAGTAAACTTTTTATTCTCTGATGCCGAGCATGTTGCGAGGTGAGATGTACAAGGATGAGTTGATTTATCTTCACCAGTTTTTTATATATCTTATGCGCTTCCTGGTGGATAATGGTGTCTCAAGTGACTACTTCAGGGAATATATAGAGCTTGGAATAAGTCCACATCACATACACAGAACAAAAGCAGAGCATAAATATGCACTCTTTTTGCTTGCTTCTGAGATATCTTATGTTCTCGCAGAAAACAATGAAATTATACCAAGAGGCATAGCCAAAAAGCTAAAGGAAATAGCAGACAGGGCAAAAGAAGACATCTCAAAGTAAGACTGCTAGTAAGACTGCTGTAAATTATACACGAAAATAAAAATAGAATCGACAGAAACCCGGCATTCTCCGGGTCTGGTGCCTACACGCAGCCGGTTGGCTTTGGCAGACCGGCAATCTTGCAAGCCTGCTTTGCAGGTCCGTTGGGGAACAGCTTGTATATGTACTTCAGATTGCCCTTCTCGGGGCCAAGCTTCTTCCCCACCTCTTTTACAAGGATTCTGATCATTGGAGCTATCTGATACTGCTGATAGTACTCCCTGAGGAAGTTTATTATCTCCCAGTGCTCGTCGGTGAGCTCAATGCCCTCCTCACGGGCAAAGGCCTCTGCAACTTCCTTGTTCCACTGACTCGGGTCCTTCAGAAATCCATCCTCGTCCAGCTCCAACTCCTTATCTCCCACTTTCAGTGTCTTTGCCATCACTACCACCAGTTAGAACTCGTCTCAATCATATTTAAACTTTTCGACTCCCCTTTCTGTGAAGTCGAAAGCAGCTTTCAGAGCACCCCCTTGGTGCTGGGAATCCCGCCGCTCCTCCTCTCCAGGGCCATGCTGAGTGCCACTCCGAGGGCCTTGAAGAGCGCCTCTGCCTTGTGATGCTCATTTTTACCATCGAGCAGCTTCGCGTGGATGTTGACTTTAAACTCGCCTGCGAAGCTCTCCAGAAAGTGGGGGATTAGTTCTGTGCTGAGCCCCTCCACCTGCTTGTATCTGAACTTTATCCCACTGGAACAGTAGCTTCTGCCACCTATATCGACGGCAACAAGCACCAGCACGTCGTCCATGGGCACAACCGCATAACCAAAGCGCCTTATTCCTGTCTTTTCTCCGACTGCCTTTCTAAAGGCCTGCCCCAGCACTATCCCAACATCCTCAACCAGGTGGTGCTCATGGTCCCCCTTTGCTTTTAACACCAGGTCAAATCTGCCATGCTTTGCAAAGCTCGCGAGCAGGTGGTCGAAGAAGGGCAGAGTTGTGGAAATCTCATAGCTCCCTCTGCCGTTTATCTTCAGCTCAGCCCTTATCTCCGTCTCCCTGGTACGTCTCTCAACCCGGGATTGCATGCATAGGCGTTCTCCCCTCTGGCTAATAAGGGTTTCGCTGACCTGACATCTTCCACTCAGCCAGCGGTTTTGCTGCCATCTGAAAAATTTTAAACCTCTGTGAGGCAATCCAGTAGCATGAATGAGATTGAACTGGAAATTACAGGTTTCGGAAAGGGCGGAGCGGGTATCGGCAGAGCTGGCAGAAAACGCTACCTTGTAGATTTCGCCTACCCGGGCGACAGAGTGCTTGCCCTGCCCGTGAGCAGGAAAAAGGCCAGGCTTTTGAAAATTCTCAGAGCAGGCGACGCAAGGGTCGAGCCACGCTGCGAGCATTTCTCCGTCTGCGGAAGCTGCAGATGGCAGGGGCTTGACTACGGGTCGCAGCTCAGGTACAAAGGGGAGCTCATTGAAAAACTCTTTTCAAGGGAGGTTGAAGTCGAGCCAAGTCCAAGGATATGGTACTACAGAAACAGGATGGATTTTACAATCGCGGAGAATGCAATAGGAATGCGCCGCTACTCAAGCTTTGCTGAGGTGGAGAGTGCTGAGGGCTGTCTTCTGCTATCAAAAGAAAGCGACGAGATAATCCGCCTCTCCCGGAAGTTCTTCAGAAAAAGAGAACTTGCGGCTTATAACCTTCTTAATAAGCAGGGCTTCCTGCGCTACCTTGTGGTCAGAGAGGGGAAATTTACCGGAGACAGGCTTATAAGTGTTGTCACCACCGCAGGGGAGTTTCCGCTGGAGAGCTATGCAGATGCTCTTGGAGAGCTTGCAGAGAGTTTTGTATGGGCGATAAACGACTCCCCTGCGGATGTCTCCTATGGAGAGATAAGCTCCTTCAAGGGTAGAGACTATCTGGAGGAGAGGCTCGCGGGCATCGAGTACCGCATTCCCGCTTTCTCCTTTTTCCAGACCAACCCATACCAGGCGGAGCGCATGCTCGTGCTTGTAAGGAAAATGCTCGGAAGCGCGGGAAGGCTTCTCGACCTGTACTGCGGAGTGGGTACCTTTTCCCTCGCCCTTGCAGACTTGGCCGGCGAGGTTCTGGGGATAGAAGAGGACGCAAAGGCGATTGAAGCAGCCGGGCTAAACGCGAAATTGAATGAAATATCAAATGCACACTTTATTGCTGGCAGAGCCGAGGATGTGCTTCCCGGGCTTGAGAAGCGCTTTGATGTCGCAGTAGTTGACCCTCCCCGTGCCGGGCTTCATCCCAGGGTGGTAAGGGCGCTGAACACGCTCAGGCCGGAGGTAGTGGTATACGTGTCCTGCAATCCGCGCACACAGGCGGAGGATATACGCAAATTAGATGGCTATGAGCTCGAGGAGCTTAAGGCTCTGGATATGTTCCCCCACACTCCGCACGTGGAGAGCATCGCCCTTTTAACGCGTTAGAGCAGATACTTTGAGAAGACCAGGCTCAGCTCAAAGATTAAGATGAGCGTTGCGGCTATTACGAGTGGTGTTACCGGTGTCGGGTCAGGGGCCAGGGTTATGGACAGGGCAAGAAAGGCAAGGTAAACGTACCTTCTCCAGCGCCTTAGCGTGTCTGTGCTTGCAAGCTCGCTCTTTATCAGAAAAGCCACTACAAGCGGAATCTGAAAGATGATGCCAGCGCTTATCAGCATGAAGGCTATGAAGCTTATGAAGCGGTGCAGTGAGAGCATGGGTTCTGCGCTTCCTTCTGCATAGCTCACCAGGAACTTTGCGGAAAAGGGGGTGAGTATGAAGAAAGAGAAGAGCACGCCGAGGGTAAAGAGGATGAAGGATGTGGGTACCACCTTTAATATGAACCTCCTCTCATTGGGGTACAGTCCTGGCTCGGCAAATCTGAAGGCTTCATATATTATTACTGGAAGAGCCAGGTATATGCCGAAAAAGAGAACAACCAGAAACCAGGTGTAGGCATACTCCATTGGATTTAGGGCTATTACCTTAACCTCAGCCGGCAGGAAGTGGGATACAAGCAGTGTGATTATCCTCCTGCCAGAGAGCAGGGCTATCGCAAGGGAGAGAATCACCACGGCTGCGAGCGATATAAGGAGACGCTGCCTGAGCTCTGTCAGATGCTCCTCAAGGGGCATCTCTCTGTCCCTTAGTTCCGCCATGCGCTCCTTTCGTCGGGTGGGCTAAAAAAGGTTTTCTGCGTTAGCTTTTATGCTGGGTAGGATGAAGATAAAGGAGAGGTACTTTGCAAAGCAGAAGCTTGTTAAGACTATTAGAGAAGGTCTCACCGGAGCTTCACCTGCCTTTGCGGAACTCCTGAGCGATGCAAGAGTCGAGATAGCAAAAACCGAAGAGGGGATTACCCTATTTCTCATAAATGGTGAGCCCATGATTTTCGAGATTGAGGGCAGATACTTCCCCACCCTTAAAGGGCTGCTTGAAGTTGCGGTGGACCGCCTCTATGTTGTCGTGGATGCGGGCGCTGTGCCGTTTATTATAAACGGCGCTGATATAATGCGTCCCGGTATTGTGGAGTATGACCCCGGAATTAAAAGGGGAGACCTGGTTGTGGTGCTTGAGGAGAGGCACCGCAGACCAGTTGCAGTGGGTAAGGCGCTCTGCAGCGGCGAAGAGCTTGCGGAAATGGAGAAGGGGAAGTGCATAAAGAATCTGCACTATGTGGGGGACAGAATATGGAGGCTGAGGACTTAAGCCTTTTATATGCGGCACTGCTTGGCACAGTTGCCCTCTTTTTCTCAGGCGTTCTTTTTAAAGCCTCGCTGAACTGGCTTATGTGGAACTCTCCCGTATCCACCAGCTTCTGGGGCTGGATGCTCGGATACAAGCTCGATGACATTCTGGTGCTGCTCTTCTCCGCCCTCTGTGCCTATTTGTTACTCCGCTGGCAGAGAGGCGAGCTAAATGCGTCCTCCACACCCCCGGGGATTTGAAAGCGCCCTCGCAGCGCTCGGTGCCAGCATAGAGCTTGCAGCACCTGCAGTGCTCCTGGGCTTAGCCGGCTACTATCTTGGAAAGCGCTATGGCGATGCAGCGGCATTTCTTGGTATGGTTGCAGGTCTATTCATAGGACTTGCAATCGGAATAAAAACACTGCTCACAGCCTATGTTAAAAAGCGTTAGCCCTGCCTCCTGAGCCTCATTATCTCCTCGCTTCCGCCCAGGATTATCAGATGGTCCCCGGCCTCCACCCGGAACTCCGCCGGTGGATTTGGAATCAGCTCTCCTGCGCGGTACACTGCAAGAATCGCAAGCCCCCTGGACGCGAGGTCCATGTCCTTTATCATCCTTCCGGCAAGCTTTGAGTCGTCTCCAACACCAATCTGGGCCACCTCCAGATCCTCTGCTATCGTGACCCTCTGAAAGAACTCGGCCACGAGGGGTCTTGCAACCGCCCTGGCGAGAAGCCTGCCACCTATCACGTAGGGGGATATCACCTTGTTGGCACCTGCCAGGTATATCTTCTTCATCGAAGCGAGGCGGTCTGCCTTTGCAACAATGCGTATATTCGGGTTGAGATGCCGCGAGAGCATGGCAATAAACACTGTATCCACATCATTGCTCACAGCGATGAGGACCTCCCTTGCCTCCCTTATACCCGCCCTCAGCAGCACATCCTCATCTTTGGCGTCACCTCTTATCAGGTTCTCCCTCTCCTCTTCTGCCTTAAGGTCTATTATAACATGGGGTATCCCCGCCTTTTCCAGTGCGGCGACTATTTTTCTGCCGTGGTATCCGTAACCGCAGACTATTGTGTGGTTCTTCATTTGCCCGTGTCACCTCCAAGCTTCTCAGCCAGAAGGTCTGCCACCACCTGAATGTGGCCGTATATAATTCTGCCCGCATCGTACAGGAAGAGTACAGAGATTGCGAGCCCCAGGTAGGTGACCGCTGCCTTTACCCCAGGCATGCCCGAAATAAAGGGCGCAACAATGGCGAAGACAACCCCCGTAAGTCCGGCGCAGACTATATCGAGAGCCGCCCTCTTCAGCTCACCCCCTCTTATGCGCGTCGTCCTGGCTGCAAGCAAACCTGATGGCACAGCAAGCAGCCCTCTGAGGTCCTCCAGCACCTTGAGAACAAGGCCAAAGACGGCGAGCCACAGTGATACCGGAATCAGTGTGCCTACAAAGCTGCTGACATCTCCTGGCAAAACTTCGGAAATCCTGGATATAAAGGGAAGCAGAACAAGCGATGTCAGAAGAAGCATGAGTATAAGAGCCGAGTTAAAAACCACTCTGGAGAACCTGGCACCTATCTGAGCTGTCTCATCACGCACCGCAGCTCTTTTAGCCGGCTTTATCCTGAGCAGTGTTCTTCCGCTTTCAATCAGAGCCTTTGCACGCCTGAGCTGCTCCTTTGTGCCCAGTATTAGCACCACATCCCCCGCCTCGAGTGTCAGGTCTCCGGAGGGCGATGTTATCAGCTTATCCTTCTTCCACACGGCAACGATGCTCGCCCCTGTTCTGCTTCTCAGCTTTGTCTGTGCAATGCTCTTACCTGCAAGGGGGGAGGCCTCATCTATTCTGTACTGTCCCAGGCTTATCCCCCTGAATATGGCCATTCTATCAAGAAACTCGGCACTGTAGGGGGAGAGAACACTTTTCACCAGAAGGTTAAGGGCTGCTTCACGCGGGTCAACCAGGTAGTCAACGCCGGCCCTGCGCAGCAGACCTGCATTCTCCGGTTTTTCAAGACGGGAAGCCGCGATAAGCGAAGGGTTGAGCCCTTTGGCGGCCATGGCAACGAAAGCGTTCTCAGCGTCGTCGCGGGAGGTCAGGATTATTCCCAGCGCCGCATCTATGCTCGCCTTTCTGAGTATCCTCTCGTCGGTGGCATCGCCGGCAACGAAAGGTATGCCGAGCTCCTGAAGCTTTCTCAGACGGTCTGCGCTCTCCTCTATTACAATAAAGGGGATGCCGTAACTTTTGAGCTCCTGTACCGCCTGTTCTGCAAGCTCATTGTACCTGAATATGACCGCGTGTTCTCTGAGGCGCTTTATTCCCGCGATGCCGAGGGTCCTGCTGATGCCGCGCTGTATGAGGTATGAGGAGATCACGGGTATTATGGCAAGCACCGAGAAGACACCAAGCACAATAAGAAACAGGCTTACCACCCTGCCCTCGGTGGTGACAGGCGTTATGTCACCGTATCCGACGGTGCTTATAGTGACTATAACAAAGTAGAGCGCCTCGAGAAGGGAGAGGTGCTCAAACTTCATTATAAGCAGTGTGCTCACAGTACTCAGCACCACTAAGCTTGTGAGAATTATGGCTATGTCTCTGGCGGTGCTGTTCATTTCCCTTCCAGAGTAAATTATCCTCCGGACATATAATTAGCTTCCTCTCAGGAAGAGCAGCACAGCACTCAGCAGGTCACCGTAAAGTGCGCTCATGAGTACGCCCAGGGTTATGGGAATTACGAAGGGCACGGCGGGGGTGACCCACACTTCCCCCTCTTTCTCTGCCTTCCCGAGCTCAGCATCTGTACGAAGAATAAAGGAGAATTTCCTGCCATCGCCGTACACCGCCTCATAGGGCTTGATTTCTGATGAGTGCTTTTTGTATCCAAGAAACAGGGCATACAGCTGCGGAATGCTCCTGACATCTTTTATGTGGCGCAGATTTTTGATGAAAAAATAGAGGGGCAGCGCAAGCGACAATACTATTGCGTTGGCAAAGACTGAAAGGGAGAAGAGGGGGAACAGGGTCACTACATCCGCCGGCGGGGCCGGGAACACTGCCGCTATGCCCAGGAGTATCTTTGCATCTCCTCCTCCAATCAGTCCCAGATAGGCCACGGGCACAATTAGCGCTGCTGTAATTCCAGTGGATATGAGGAGGTGCAGAATCGGCGAGGGGCTCCCGGATGATGTATATTCGGCAAGGGCAAACACAGCACCAAGGAGAAGGAGAGCCAGCCATGATGCCTCGTTTATCTCCCTGTAGCGCCAGTCGAGCAGGCTGGCGTAGAGCAGAAGAAGCAGTGCAAGGGTGAGCTTTATGTAGAATTCCATTGTTCTAACTCCTTAACCTAAACGTATATATATTTCTGATTACCACCTTCATCAAAAGGACTGTGAGGGAGAGAGTGAACGATAAGCTTCTGCAGCCTGCAGAGGTCGGGAGGAGATGTGCTGATTTTAAAGATGGATGGTACTCCATTGCCCGGAAGATAGACCTCATCGCAGAGTTCACCTCAGAGGAAGGGGAGGCGCTGAGACGGACCCTTGAGAGCATCGCAAAGGGTGCGAAGCGTTTGCGCGGAGAGCTCCAGGTTTTGGCACGCTCGGTTAAGAGGTATAAACCCGGGGTTAGAGAGGATGTGGATGTGAGGATGCAAAAGGTGGATGAGGGGCTGAGTGTGCTATGTGCGAGAGCGGAGGGGGAGGTGGAGAATCTCAGCAGATTCACACGGGTTACGGAGGAGGTTTCTGGCCTCAGGAAGGAGATTGAGAAGATAGATGCGGAACTCAGAGAAGTGGAGGGGAAGGTTGCCACCCTGTGTACAAAGTTTTTTGAGAGGAAGCGGGAGCTGAAGCTGGCCAGGGACAAGATAAAGGCACGGGTGGAGAAGGGTATATACGACCTTCAGAAAAAATTTGAAGAGAAGCTCTCGGGCATCGCCGGGGAGTATGAGCTCCGTCTTGACGGTGAGCCCGTCACTCTCCGTGGGCTATTTGAAGAGCTGCTCAGAAATCTGGAGGTCCTTGAGAAGGTGGAGCTCCGTCCGACACGGCCTTCCAGGAGTTTCCTGGGGATGGTGCTTAAGCGGGAAGAGCTGGATGAGGGGGCCAGACTGGAGGTGCTCAGGTTTATAGCCCGGGAGCTGGTGGAGGAGGCCAGGCAGATAAGGGAGGATGAGCTGGAAAAGGCACGCTGCCTGAGCAGGGAGTTCGCAGACCTGGACGCCCTGGAGAAAGCATGCAGGGATGTTGAGAGACGCAGAGAAGAGCTGACGGACTACAGGAGAGAGCTGGAGGAAAGGATTTCCCGGCTGGAGAGTACACTGAACAGGAACTTTGATGACTACAACGAGATCCTGTCTTTAAAGGAGGAGCTCACATCTATATTTGATGCCGCTGATGAGGAGGTCAGGGGTTTTCTTGAGTACGTGGCTGCTGCCATGGATGGGGTGGAGATAGAGCGCGACCCGGAGAAGAGGCGACTTCTGGCAAGGGTGAAGGAGCTTGAGGCAGAAGTGCAGAGGCGCACCTCTCAGATTGAGAAGATGGCAGAGGAGAGGGATGAGCTCGTCCGGGAGATTTCTGAGCTCAGGGCAGAGCTTGAGAGGCGCCTCGGTGAGCTGCAGGAGCTCCGGAGGAAGAACTCGGAGCTTTTCTCTGCGCTTTCTGAGGCGGAGCAGCGCACTGCTGAGCTCGAGAGGGAG
>WANX01000094.1 GCA_015521565.1 Candidatus Hydrothermarchaeota archaeon | reverse complement strand
CAGGGTGCACGTCTCACAACACGCTGCACCACGCTTCCCAGGGCAAAAGCCTCGGGGGTCATGCCTCTGGAACCGAGCACAATCAGGTCGTAGCCTCCCTCCCTCGCCTCCTTTATAATCTCCTCGCTCGGGCTGCCCTCTCTCAGCCTGACATCCACCCCCAGCCCCAGCTCCTGCGCCCTCTCCCTGAAACTGGAAAGCACCTTCTCGCCCTCCTCCCTCGTCTTACTGTATATCTCCTGCATCAGCTCCTCAGCCCACTGGTAGCGCGCTCTGTCCACCACATAAACCCCGGTAACCCTGGCGTTAAAGCTTACTCCCAGGCGGAGCGCCCTGTCCTCGGCACGCTTCGCATGGTAGGAGCCGTCGGTGGCCACGAGAATCCTGCGGTACATGCTTAAAAATTACCCGGGCTCGTATATAACCCTACCCGTTTCCCTGTCTGGAGCCAGGCCTGGAGTATCCTCAAGAAGACGTCTGAACTCCTTAGAGGCGAGGGTGTCGATGAACCTTTTCACCTCCCGCTTGGAGAACTTTTCCCTGGGCACCGCGAAGTCGTACTTCTCCTCCCTGAGTGGAATGAAGTCCAGATCATACTGCTCCGCCACAGTGCGAATCGCCAGGCCAACGTCCGCCCTACCGTACGCCACGGCTGCCGCTATAGCGGAATGGGACTTGGCCTCTATCTCGTAGCCCCTTATCTCCCGCGCAAGCTCCTTCACCCCCACCCCCCGCTCTTCAGCGAGCTTCTTAAGCTCCAGATCAAAGAGCACGCGCGTTCCCGAGCCAGGGTTGCGGTTTATAAACCTCACCTCCTCGCGCAGCAGGTCGGCCACTCCCGAGATACCCTTCGGATTGCCCTTTGCCACAACAAAGCCCTGCTCCCTGCTGTAGCCCCTGACCAAATAAGCTTTATCCGCCAGCCCCAGGCGGTGGATGAAGGGCAGGTTGTACTCCCCCGTGGCCTCGTCTATAAGGTGCGTACCCGAGATATCGCTCTCACCCCGCCGCACTGCCCTCAACCCTCCGGAGGAACCCACGTTGATAATCTTCGCCTTAATCGGCCTCTCCCTGCTCATCAGACTAACAAGGAGGTCCACGCCTATGCAGTGGCTGCCTATAATCGTCAGATCCGCCGGGCGTATCTCCTCACTCAGGAGCACCACATCATGCTCCTCATTCTCACCCAGCATCTCCACATTCTCGGGTATCTCTATGTAGCCATCCGCCTCCGCGAGTGTCGTGATCGCCCCCGAGCCCGTGAGCACAGGGTAGGCGCTGTAGCTCCCGTCGCTGCCGCGAACCAGGTTTACAAGCTTGTACTCGTAGCGTCCCCCCGCGGAGTAGAACTTCATCGCAGTCTTAGCTCTAATACGCTTGCGCTCTGGCGCCTCGAGACGTGCGAGTGAACGCAGCAGCGGTGCCACAAACACATCAAAGGTAACCATAGCAGACGTGGGGTAGCCCGGCAGGCCGAAGACTGGCTTTCCCCTGGCGACGCCTATTATCATCGGCTTCCCGGGCTTTATCGCAACGCCATGCACAAGTATCCCCGGCTCGCCCAGCTCATCTATTACGCGGTAGCTCAAATCTCCAACACCGGCGCTTGTTCCGCCGGAAGTTATCACCACGTCGCAGCAGGAGAGCGCCTTCTCCAGCTTTGCCCTGAGCTCTTCGGCGCTATCCCCCACTATTCCCAGATGCACCGGCTCGCCGCCGCACTCACGCACCGCCTGGGCAAGGGCGTACGCGTTCACATCGTATATCTTCCCGAAGCTCAGCTCCTCTCCCGGGGGTAGAATCTCGTCGCCCGTGGATATAATCGCCACCCTGGGCCTGCGGACAACCTCAACGCTGCGCATTCCCAGCGCCGCAAGCACGCCTATCTCGCGCGGTGTGAGCTTTGTACCTTCTCTGAGCACCACTTCACCCCGCATTATATCTGCGCCGGCGGCCATCACATTCTCTCCCGGCGCGACGGGCTTGTAAATCCTTACATACCTTCCTCCATTCCTCTCCACCTGCTCAGTGTACTCCACCATTACGACGGCGTTTGCACCGCGCGGCATCGCGGCTCCGGTGGCTATGCCCACGCAGGTGCCCGGCATTACCTCATGCTGTGCATCATCTCCCGCGCGGATGTAGCCCTGGAGCCGGAGCTCAACCGGCGACTCCTCATCGGCATAGAAGGTGTCTTTCGCAACAACTGCGTAGCCGTCCATGCTCGCCCTGTCGAAGGGCGGCACATCCACCTGCGCCACTATATCGCGCGCCAGCACCCTGCCCAGGGCGCTGTCCAGCGGAACCTCCTCCACCCCATGCTCCAGAGAGAGGTGCTCCTTAAGACGTCTTCTGGCTTCACCAATGCTCACCACATCGTGGAATTCCTTCAGCTCCATGAGGTTAAATCCGGACGCACGGATAAAAATCTTTTGTCAATTGTAAACAGATTTGCTTACTTCCCGGAGTGCGGGAATCTATTTAAAGGTTAGGATGCGGCGATAAAACTGGAAACAATTTGGGAAAAAGTAGAAAAACAGTTCAAAAAAATTTTAATGATGTGGTAGAATGGACTTGAGGCTGGTGCTTGCCGTATTCCTGGTTGCCCTGACCCTGGGCTGTACTGCTAAGTCAGACTCTCCTCCCGGAGATAAGCTCGAGTTCCCCGTTACCGCTCAGGAGGCGCTGGCGATTGTGGAAGGCAATCCAGAGGCGAGGTCATTTATAGACCAGTATCTGCAGAATGAGAGCCGCAGGATAACCCGGATAAACCTGAAATATGATATTGCCACAGGCAACTATACCTGGAAGGTGGAGCTGGTGGAGAGGGAGTGCGGCTGCAAGTTCGGAAGCGAGGAGGGACTCAACATGCTCAGAGCAGAGATCGACCCTGTTACTGGCGAGATTTTGAAGCTTGAGACCCAGGTTGGCGTAAAAGAGGAAGAAGTTGCCCGCGAGAGGTGCATGGAGGGGTGCCATACCAGGGAGGAGATAGCCTCCTTCAACATGGGGGGAGGTTAGCATGGTGAAAAAAAAGAAGACAGAAAACGGAGCCGGTAGGAAGGGTGTGATTGTCTTCATACTAATCCTGGCGGTAGCGCTGGTCTTCACCATCGGCGGAGGCAGAGAGGAACCTCCCCCAGCAGAACAGATGCAGCATCCCCCGCAGGAGCAGCAGCTTGTGATGGGGCTCTATCCCGTGCTTCCACTACCGGCCGATTCGGAGCCTGGCAGGGTTAAGATAGTGGAGTTTCTGAGCTTCTACTGCGACAACTGCTACCGCTTTAATCCTATCAAGCACCAGCTGAAAAGCAGGTACGGGGACGCCCTGGAGCTGGAGCTGGTTCCCATAGTGTGGGGGGAGCAGTCCATAAAGACGGTGGAGGCGTACATAATAGCCGAGCGCATGGGCCTGGGCACGGAGATGGCGGACGCCATGTTCAGGGCAAGGTTTGAGGAGGGCAGGGATATAGGCGACATTGAGGTGCTGGTTTCTCTTGCAAGGGAGCTCGGCCTTGGTGAGGAGTTTGAGAAGCAGCTCCGCTCAGGTGCGGCCCAAGCAGAGGCCCAGGAGAACATAAGACGGGCGGTGAGCTACGGCGTTGAGGAGACGCCAACGCTTATAGTGAATGGAAACATAATGCTCAACCCCCATCCCACGGGCGACGATGTGGTTGCCATGGCGCGCAACCTGGAGAAGCTGATCCAGGAGCTTCTTTAGCGGGAGGCTGTGAATGGCGGAGCCCTCGCTGCTGCTTGCTTTTGTAGCGGGTGCTGTTAGCGTGGCCACGCCCTGCATCCTCCCCGTGCTGCCTCCCCTTCTTGCGGGCAGCGTGGGCAGCAGGCTCAGGCCCCTCGCAATAGTGCTGGGGATGTCCATCACCTTTACCCTGATGGGCGGTGCCTTCTCGGCTATGGGCGTGCTTGCCAGCCCCCTGGGCGACGTGCTGCGCTACCTGGCGGTGGGCTTTATAATCCTCTTCGGCGCAGTCATGGTGGAGGACAGCCTCCATGCCGCCTTTGTAAGGTACACCTCACGCCTCTCTGCAGGAATTTCGCCCGCCCCAGCGGGGGAGTCGCTGGGCAGCGCACTGCTTCTGGGAATGAGCCTGGGCGTCGTGTGGATTCCGTGCGTTGGACCTGTGCTGGGCTCCATCCTCTCCTACGTTATGGTAAAGGGCAGCATACTCAAAGGCTCTGTGCTCCTCTTCTTCTACTCCCTCGGCTTCGGCTCGGCAGTGCTCGCCATAGCCTACGGCAGCAGACGCTACGCATCCAGGCTGGAGTGGCTCAGAAGGAATTCGGAGCACATAAGGCGTGCCGCGGGGTGGGTTATAATCCTCACCGGCGTGGCGATACTTCTTGGCGTGGACAGAAAGCTGATGACTCTGCTCCTGCCCTACTTCCCGGCGCTGCTGTAGGCACCCGGGAGGGTGCCCTGCAACGGACTCGGCGGGATTCGAACCCGCGATCTTCGGCTTAGAAGGCCGACGCCCTGTCCAGGCTAGGCTACGAGTCCCCTCAAATAAAAAAGAAGGTGCTGTTGAAAAGAATTATTAAACTCACCAGCACTCAAAGGTGGAGGCGCTGAAGTGGAACTTCACCTCCCTGAACTCCTCCCTGGCTTCGTATGTGGAGGCCCTGCAGATGTTCACCAAGCTGAGCTTGAGCCTCGCCACCAGCACCTCCCTCTCCTCAGACTCCTCCTGGGAGAACACCCCTATGCGCCTGAATCCCAGTTGCTTTTCCATAATCCTTGCAAGCACCCCCTCTGCCCCCGGTACAAGGTCTTCGGGGCTGTGGGGCGTCAGAAAGACAAGCTCCCCCACCTCTGCGCGGGAGGCTGCGAGCACATTCTGCGAACTCCTGAGCTCTATGGTCTTGACCCCGTGCTCCACCAGCTCGTCTATAACGCGCTTTGAGATTCCGGTTAAGCCGAAGACCTTCATCGCCACCACCTCAGTAGAACATGGGGAGTTCCTTAACCTCCTGCTGCTTCAGCTTGCGCGTCTGCTTCGCCAGCTCCTCCAGCTTCGCCTCTATGGCTTCTGCCTCCTGTATCAGCGGCTCCACGTCTATGTTAAAGCCGTGCAGACGGTTGAGCACTTTAATAAGCTCCGCCGCACCCCTCGGGTCTGGGTTCATCCCGGGCGTCTGGGCGAGCAGGCACAGCGCTGGCAAGCCTGCATTAGCGCAGTCCAGCAGCAACTGACCCGGCATGCCGCTAATAACGCCCTCCTTGAGGATTTCCACCTCACCCTCCTTGAGGAAGTCTATCATTTCACGGGAGGTTGCAACACCGTAAACCGCTGGCTCCTTCATCGGTGAGGGTATCCCCGCCAGGGTAACCACCTGCCTTGCCCCCACAGAGGAGGCGAGTTCAACGATCTTCTTGCTCAGGTCGAAAACCAGCGCAGGTGCAATGGGCACCTCGCTGTACAGCACGGCTACGCCGTTGCTGGCATAAATTCTGAAGGGGCGCTGTGTTATACCATTGCGGAGCAGCGCCACCGGCGGCAGGAGGCGCGACTCCACAAAACCCACCAGCTCCATCTCCATCCTGTCTATCATGAAATTGGCAGCTATTCCGCCCACCAGGCCAACGCCCGGCAGCCCCTCTATAATCACCGGAGAATCCCCTATCTCTTTTATAAGAGTTACCCTTACCTCCTCTGCCATCGCAATCCCTATTTAATTTAAAACCTGAGCTCATATAAATCTTCGCAATCCGGCAGGCGGAGCAGCTCCTCCTGCGGAATAACATAGCCGGCGAGGTCGAAGACTCTCACGGCACGTGCAATTACAGCCATGTCGCTGGTGCACACCACCCCTCTCAGGTTAAGCAGCTCCCTGTCGGGTGCCCGGGCGGTTCTCGCAACGACTCCAATACCCCAATTCTGAGCAGTCCTGTTTATATAGGCGCACAGCCTGCCGCTGAAGCTCACCATGGAATCGAAGATGAACTCCGCGCTGGAGGGAGAGAGTCCCTTCAGGGCGGTGAAGATTGCGTCCAGGGCGGCGTCGGTTATGCCGCTCTCGAAGCGGTGCTTCCCGTAGACCCCGCTCACGTCGCGCACCACGCCGTCGTCGCAGGCTATGCAGGGGCTGCCGCGGAGCCAGCTCTCAACAGTTATCAGCACATTGTAGCCGTCTATAACGAGCCCTCTGCCTCTCACCTGCTCCGCCTTGAGAAGCTTTCTCCTGTGCGCCTCCGCCTCCGCTCTCGCATAGACGCAGCGCAGCAGCAGATTTCGCTGCTCCTTTGTAAGCCTGTACCTGTCTCCCACCACCTTCACCGCCACGCTGCGGTTGTAGCCGCGCTCCAGCAGATAGCGCAGGTCGCAGATTGCATCCTTCACAGAATTAAACTGTATGACGGGGAAAAAGTATTTTATGGCGCCATGCATATCTAAATTCCGGGGGTATGAGCTTGGCTACCATTATGGTTGTGGACGACGAGGAGGACATACTGATTCTTCTGAAGAGGCTGCTGGGCAGCAGGGGGCACAGGGTCATAACTGTCCGCGACGGCAGAGAGGCGCTGCGCAGGATGAAGGAGGAAAAGCCCGACCTGGTGCTTCTGGACATAATGATGCCCGGCCTCAGCGGATACCAGCTGTGCAAGATTATAAAGCAGAGCAGCGACACCCGCTCCACCACTGTGGCCATGCTCAGCGCAAAGAGCATGGACGAGGACAAAGTGCGCGCCCTCGAGGACAGCGGTGCGGACTGGTACTTCACAAAGCCCATAGACACCAGAAGATTTGCGGAGAGTGTGGAATGGCTTCTCAGGAATCCGCCCAAGAGAGGTTAGCAGATGTCATGCATATCCATTGCTTCTGGTAAAGGAGGGGTAGGTAAGAGCGTGCTGTGCGCCAACCTGGGCGTGGTTCTGTCAGAGCGCGGATACAGGGTAACCATTGTTGATGCAGATATTGAAGGCTCAACCCAGGGTCTGCTCTTCGGCTATGAGGACGCCCACCCAACACTGCACGATTTTCTATCCGGAAGGGCTGCCCCCGAGGAGATTGTCAGAAGCCTCACGCCAACCCTCAGTGTGGTCTTCGGCAGTGTGCAGCTCAACGCCCTTTTACGGGAGCTTGACCTGGAGCGTCTGGGGCAGCTGACTTCTCTCCTTGAGCGCTCCAGCGACCTGGTGCTGGTGGACTGTCCCCCGGGGCTTGAAGAGGACACCCGTGCTGCTGTCAGAGCCTCCGGGGCTGTGCTGCTGGTGCTCAATCCGGACATTCCCTCTGTAGCAGGTGCGCTCAAGATGAAAATACTGGCGAGGAAGGCCGGCAAACAGACAGCTGGTGCGGTGGTCAACAGGGTGGGCGGGGAGTACGACATACCCGCTGAGGAGCTGGAGACAATCTTGGGTGAGAAGGTGCTGGGCACCATCCGCGAAGACCCCCTGGTCAGAAGCTCTGTTGTAGAAGGGACACCGCTGGTATCCTCCCATCCGGAAGCTCCGGCGAGCAATGACATAAAAAGGCTGGCCCACAGGCTGGCTGAAAAGCTCATTCAACATAAATAGCGGGCTTCATGGGCATCGCCTTGCCGCTCCTTTTCGCCGGGTCGTATATGTCCTCGCCCTCTGCCCTCTGCACCACGACTCTTGCATTAAAGGTTCTCTCAAAAAAGCCTCTTGCCTCTTCAAGCACGCTGAGTTCCTCTACATAGCCCCTGAACTCTATCTTTGAGGGATCCCTGGTAAGAGCTGGCAGAAGCTTTGCCACCTTCTTTCCATGTCTTCTGAGCTCCTCATCCTGCATGAGCACCTGCATGGCATTCTTAAACTCTGGCTTCAGCTCGTTGAGCAGCTCCAGCATTCGCCACTTCCAGTGCGGTGCAACGTAGAGGTAAATCCTACCGGGCTTAATTCCGGTCACCTTTATGATGCTCTCTATATCCTCAAGGGTTCTCGAAATCAGCTCCTCGCCCAGCTCGGCCTCCTGATTGACGAGCTCCTCCCTGTATTCCGGCCATGGGGCGAGGCTTACATAACCCTTCTCTCCGAGAAGGCTCCACACCTCCTCGCAGAGCGCGGGTGCATAGGGGGCAAGCAGCCTGACCCAGTCGCGCAGCACCTGCAGCATAACCTCCCTGTTAGGCTCATCTCTGCGCAGGTACCATCTAACGTCGTTGTACACATCGAAGAACCCTGCCTGAAGAGCTGAGCGGGTCCTGAACTCCTCCAGGCTCTCTGTGGCGCGTTTTATGTGACCCTGCATCCTGCTTATCAGCCAGCGGTCTATGTTCCTCTCATCCTCACGGTACTCTTCCATCTCCACCATCTGCCTTGCAAGCTCCAGAAAGGAGAGCAGATTGGAGCGCATATCCTGCGCATTCTTTGCCCGCCAGTCAGGGTCACGCATCCCCTCACTGGCATAGAGCAGAGTACACCTGGTAACACTTGCCCCGTACTCCCGGAGAGCGTCCTTAAGTGTTATGAAGTTGCCCTTGCTCTTGGACATCTTCTCCCCTTCGATACTCATCATCCCGTTTACGCCTATGGCACGGGGCCAGAACCTGCGCTCAAACAGAGCCACATGGTGGAAGATGAAGAAGGTGAGGTGGTTTGGTATGAGCTCCTTTGCAGAGTTTCTCAAATCCACTGGCATCCAGTACAGGAACTCGCTTCTCATCTCTCTTAGAATTTCAGGGGCAATTCCACTCTGCCTTGCAACATCGTCGGCATCACCCCTTCCGTAGAAGAGGTAATCGAAGACCTCCCTGGTGAGGTTCTCCCCCTTTATTCCGTATCTGTTTATGTGCTTTGCTATGGTGTAGAAGGCCATGTACACCGTGGAGTCGCTCAGCGTCTCGACCTTCCACTCCGGGTCCCAGGGCAGAGGTGTGCCGAGGCCTCCCTTCCTGGCGCATGCCTTGTCCTCCAGCCATTCGATGGTGTTCTCAAAGCTTGAGCGTGCCTCCTCCGGGAAAATCCTCATGCCAGCGAGGGCCTGCCTTGCGCGCTTCTTCCACGCCTCGTCGCTGTACTTCAGGAACCACTGGTCCTTGAGTATCTTCACCAGACAGCGCGTGCCGCAGCGGCACACCACCTCCTGGGTTAGCTCGTACATCCTGTCAGCTATACCCCTTGCAATAAAGTCTGCGATTAGCTCCTTCTTGACCTCCTCCACGCGTTTTCCGGCGTACCTGCCAGTGATTTCCCTGAGCACCCCCTTGTAGAACTCCTCCCTGTATATCTTCTCGGTAGCCTCCTCGAGACGCGGGTCCTCCTGGCTGGTGATCCCCATCTGCTCGCATATCTCCACAGCGGGATGCTCCCCAAAGCCAGGCACCCTTATCAGCGAGATGGGCTCTATGCTGAGAAGCTCCTTTTTAGAAATGCCGTACCTCTCCACCAGCTCGGGTGCCCGCCTCAGGTCTCGCAGGGCGACGTAGTCGTAGGGTGCATGGGAGGGCACACTCATAACCACACCGGTGGCGTTGTCGGGATTCACAAAACTGGCAGGAAGTATAAGAATCTCCTTCCCGGTAATCGGGTCCACACAGCGCTTTCCTATTAACTCCTCCCCTGAGAACTCCTCCTCCACTTCCACGCCGTCCTTCTGCTCTCTTATCTTTGCCACAGCCTCCCTGCTCACTATCCAGCGCTCGCCGCCGACACGTATCTTTGCATAGACGGCCCCGGGATTCAGCCACATGTTGGTAACACCGTAGATGGTCTCAGGTCTGAGCGTGGCGGCCACAAGGTGTGCATCGTCAAAGGGAAATTTGAGCAGGATGAACTCCGTAGGTGACACTCCCTCGCCCCTGAGACGGTCGTGGTCGCCTGTTGGTGACTCGTCGTGGGGACACCACACAACAGGATGGGTGCCCTTCTTGACGTACCCGCGCTCCCTCAGGGTGAGGTACTGCCACTCTATAAACCTGGAGAAGGGCGGGTGGAGCGATGTGGTTGTGAACTCACGGCGCCAGTCTATACTGTGTCCCAGCTCCTTTAGTGCACTCCTGGACTCCCGTATATAGTATCGCGCTATGTACTCCGGGTCTGTGAACCTCTCCAGCTCCTCTTCCGGCACGCGGTCGAGCTCCCGGAATATGCGCAGCTGCTGTTCGTCTCCCCGCCTGACACGCTCGGCTGCACCGGCGATGGGCTCGCCGGTTATGTGCCACGCCCACGGGAAGAGAACGTTGTACCCCTGCATCCGCTTAAAGCGGGCGTAGACGTCAACTCTGGTGGAGGTGAAAGCATGCCCCAGGTGGAGTGGGCCGTTCATATATGGGAAGGGGAAGGTCACAAACACCTTGGGTCTGTCATCCGGATCTGCTTCAAATATCCCGTCCCTGTCCCAGCGCTCCGCCCACTTCCTGTCTATCTCCCTGAGCTGCTGTGCGCGCGGGTGCATAGGTTGTGAATTAGCTCCGGAATATATTAAAAGCTTTCCCCCTTCTACTCCCGCTCCATTCTCTCTCTGATTCTTCCCACCGCCTCCACCACTTCCCTGCGGTAAACCTGGCGTTTTCTGTACCTGCTCACGGCGAGGTAGGCAAGCAGCAGGACTGTTCCCAGCACAAGCGCAGGGCTCAGGAACCTCCTCAGCTCTGTCCTTCTCTCCTCCTCAAGCAGTATCAGAGTGAGAGGCTGTGACAGCTCACCATCGTCGCCGCTCACTATTGCGGTAAGTGTATAGCTTCCGGGCACGGCTTCCGCAGGTGGTGTAACCCTGAAAACAAGCTCCTGCAGGTATCCCGGGGGCAGCAGCCTGACCACCGCCTCCGGAGAGACTGCCCATCCCGGGGGTGCAGCCACCCTGAAGCTCAGATTAAGTGCCTCCAGCGACGGGTTAACCACACTGAATCTGACCTCCGCCGTCTCCCCCGGTCTCGCGTAGGTGGCAGTTGCACCGGAAAACTGCAGCAGGTCCAGTCCCCTGACTGCAGTATAGAAAAGATTTATCTGCCTCAGGGGCCAGTAGATATAGGGGGAGTACCTGTCAGCAACCCTGGTCACCTCATACTCCAGATTGAACGCCTCGTAGGGCTCCACACCGGTGAGGCGCCATGCCACCACCGGGTCCGCCTCAATCACCGTTACGGGGCTCTTGAAGCGGACCTCTGCCACATTTGATGCTATCTCCTTTGGAATCTCCTCCACGATTTCAAGCCTTTCCGCCATCACGCCGGAGTTCTCAACCCTCACCCTTACCTGTGTATTTTCCTCCTTCTCGTCAATATAAACCTCCCTCAGCACCGCTGGCTTTTCGAGTCTTACCGGATAGGGCTTTATTCTGAAGATAAAGAAGGTGCGTGCCTCCTCGCCACCGTTGCTCAGTCTGAGCACCACCCTGTGGTCTCCGGGGAGGGCACTGAGGGGCACCAGTATGGAGAGGTTCACCTTCACGTTCTCCCCGCCTCCTATTGATACCATTTCCGGCTGTAGATTCACCCACTCCGCCGGAAGCCCGTCCACAGTGAGCCGCATTTCATCAACAGCACTTTCTGACGGGTTCTCCACCTCGAAGGCGACCCGGGAGGTGTCTCCGGGCTTGCCCTCTATAAGAACCGGCAGAAAGGCAAAGCGTATGCGGGGTGTTTCCTGCCTGAGGACTGCGACTTCCTCCAGCTCTGCAGCCTCCTCAAATACCGTAAAGAAGGTACTTGAAGAAACCACCCCGGAGCGGTTCCTGTAATACACCCTGGCCACTGCCTGATAGTTCCCCTCCGGCAGGTCCACCAGGTAGCTGCTAACAAGGGTAAGGTTGCCCCCCGCGGGGATGGTGACTGGCAGGAAGGTTATTCTTCCGACAATACTGGTGCCCGAGTATATCTCCACTTCCGGCTCTATTAGCTCAGCTGATGTTCCACTGTTCTCAACAACCAGTGTGAACTCGACGGTGGTGTATCTCTCAGCCCGCCGGGGTGCTGTGGAGAAGGAGGTTATATTTATTACTGGAGATGGAGGAGTGCTCAGGGATACATTTGCCAGCACAAGTGCTCTGCCGTATACCAGTCCGGAACCGGGGCTTGAGAGATTGACGGGATATGCAGGAACCACCTCCACCTCTGCCTTGGAGGTGTTTACACCCACCGCTCTGAGGTAGAAGACCGGCGCCGTGGCTGAGACCACACTCCTGAGGGTACTCCAGGAGGAATTGCCAGCCATGCGAAGTGACACGTTGAATAAATCTGTGGCGGAGCCGTTGAGCTCATACCAGCCCCATACCCTTACCACAGCTTCAGACGATGAGGGATTTATGACGCTGAAGACCGCCTGCCAGATATCGCTCACATTCCTCTTCTTTATCTCAAGAATCAGGGGCATGGTTCTGTTGAGCCGTGCTGGGAGAGTGTATGAAAATTCCACTTCCGCACGTCCCACCTGCAACACTGTGGAGACCGGCAGGATAAAAAGCACGCCCTCCTTACCGGCGGGTAGGGAGAAGTTCGCGAGAATTTGGCCTCCTGCCAGGCTGGCACCTGTGCAGTAGTTTCCGCACACAGGAGAGCCATTCACCACGCTTATGTTTGCAGAGAGATTTAGGGTAAAGCTGTGATTGTTGCGCACCCTGAAGCTTATCCAGCCGCCTTCTTCCCTGACAACCACACTGAGGTTGAAGTCCCGGGGTGGTAGAGAGTACACGTAGCTTCCCTCACCCGGCACATAAAAGCTCCTTCCCGCGTAGCTTATGTTTGAGCCAAAGGGGTAGCTCGAGTTCACCAGCAGCCTGTCCTCGTAGATGCTCTGCGTGCCGTTCGCATAGAACACCGCCGCGCGGTACTCGGTCATGCTGAGGGTTCCCGCAAGGAGCAGCAGCACCGCCAGGCAGGTGGCATGACGGAGCCTCATGGCGGGTCCACCCCCACCACAAGCGCTTTGCGCAGGGAGAAGTCTCCGGCGTAGCTCAGGTTCAGCAGCACCTGCTTCGTCTCCCCGGCTCTGAGCACGTCGAAGCCCCAGCGGTGCACAGCCCCGCTCGAGGCGTAGCTGTCGTAGTCGCCGCCCATGCTTGCGATGCTTATGTTCACAGGCTCAGGCCAGTACACGTAGACGCCGTGCTGCAGCTCCCGCGCTGTTACGTTTATAACCGCAGAGGTGCCGCTTAATGCTATTGAGGCGGAGACGTTCCTGGGGTAGAGGTTGAGCCGGTAGTCCCTGCCAAACTCGCTTGTTCCGTAGCCAGCTAAGCTGGCGGTCGCGGTTATGTAGCCCAGCTCCTCCACACCTCTGCCCGCGACGCTCAGGCTGCCGTTGAACCTTCCCTCTGCGCCCGCGGTGAGCCTGCCCAGGTACAGCCAGCCCTCGCCGTAGTAGCTTGCAAGAGGAGTATTTCCAGAGT
>WANX01000093.1 GCA_015521565.1 Candidatus Hydrothermarchaeota archaeon | reverse complement strand
CTGCGCTCCGGCGAGGCGCTCCTCTCGCCTGAGCACACACCTGCGCGTGCAAGCTCCGCGCCCTGCCTGCGCAGGCGGCACTCCAGCTCTGCAGCAATTTCGGCCTCCCTCCTTCCAGGTGCAAGCAGCTCGAGGGCGTGCTCCATAGCATCGCACGCGAGCCTCGCAGCCCTGCGGACCGCCTTCAGCTCGGCTCTGTCTTTGCGCAGCCGCAGCTCCGTCATAATCCTCCTCGCAGCCCTGACCTCAAAGCGCGGGAGGGCGCCTGAGAGGTGCTCCAGAAAATACAGGGGCGTGCTCGCTTCTGCCACCACCGCAGTGCGCGGCTCTGAGCCCAGGCGTGAGGCGAAGGCGCTCACCCGGGAGAGGAGCTGCGGCATCGCCAGGTAGGGCAGAATCTCAAGCTCGCCTGTGTAGCTTCGAGCCTCGCTTTCTGGCAGGAGCAGCGCCGCCTGCCCCTGCTGCGGAATTAAAAGGAGCCCCCGCTCCCTCGCCTCGCCGGTGAAGTAGCGGTAGCTCGCTCCCCCGGCGACGACGAGAAGCTCGACGCCCTCGCGCCGCATTATCTCCTGTGCCCTCTCTATCCTGCTCTCCTCGGCTCTGCCCATCGCCTCACAAGCCCGTGTCGTGGTCTATGAAAACCGTCTCCAGGGCAAGCTTCTCCCTCAGGTGCTCTCCAACGGCGAGCACCCCCGGC
This sequence comes from Candidatus Hydrothermarchaeota archaeon, assembly GCA_015521565.1. Lineage (GTDB taxonomy): Archaea > Hydrothermarchaeota > Hydrothermarchaeia > Hydrothermarchaeales > BMS3B > Pyrohabitans. Next base: position 2,493 of record WANX01000093.1, on the reverse strand, counting down.
TTTTCCGTGGCGTAGTGCCCCGCGAAGATCAGGTTAACCCCCAGCTCCTCAGCCAGCGAGCAGGCGCTGTGCGAGGGCTCGCCGGTGAGCAGGGTGTCCACCTTTATCTTCTCCGCGTCGAAGATGGCGCTCCAGCCTCCGCCCGAGACAACTCCAACCCGCTTCACATAGCCTGAGAAGTCTCTTAGCCTGCACCTCGTGGCGAGGCGCTCCTCCACCAGCGCGGCGAAGCCCGCGACGCTCATGCGCTGCGGAAGCTCGCCCCAGTAGCCTATGCGCCTGCCGTGGTACTCGCCGAACTCCCCCCTGCGCTCAATGCCAAGAAGCCTCAAAAGCTGCGCATTGTTGCCCAGCTCCGGATGCGCATCCAGGGGCAGGTGGCACGCGTAGAGGGAGAGCTCCTTTTCCAGCAATAGCCTGAGTCTATTCCGGAGGGTGCCCCTGATGCTCTTCACCCCGCCCCAGATTAAGCCGTGGTGCACAAATATAAAGTCTGCACCAAGCTTTGCCGCCTGCTCAAAAACATAGCTGCACGCATCCACGGCGAGGGCTACCTTCTTCACCTCCTCCCTCCCAGCCACCTGCAGTCCATTTGCACTCTCATCGCCTGGGAACTCCTCCAGCTTCAGGAGGGAGTCCAGCTCCTCCACAAGCTCCTTCAGCTTCATCGCCCCAGTCTTAGCCTCTCCGCTATGCTCTCCATCTCCTCCTCGCTCAGCTTGAGCGGGCGAACCTCAACCTTGACCTCCTCCTCAGCATACCTGGGAACAACATGCGCATGGAAGTGCTTCACCACCTGCCCGGCGATGCTCCCCTGGTTCACCCAGAAGTTGGCGCCCTTTGCGCCCAGTGCACTGAGCGAGGCTTCCGCAATCTCCGCCGCCGCACTGAAAACCTCCTTCACCTCCTCCTCGCTGAGCTGGCCGAGCCTTTCAACGTGGCGCTTGGGTATGATGAGCGCATGCCCCCGCGTTATTGGATTTATGTCCAGAAAGGCCAGGGCAAGCTCACTCTCGTAGAGCCTGTAGCACGGAAGCTCCCCCTTCACAATCCTGCAGAACACGCACTCCTCCATCTACATCAGCTCCTTTGCGGCTTTAATCAGGTGGGGGCGCTTCATGAGAATCTTCGCCAGCTTTGCCAGGCGCTCCCCGTTGGCGAAGGCGACAACATCCTCGCCGGTGAGCCGCTCGGCCAGGTAGTTCAAATCCTCGTCGCTCAGCTGCTCTACTGCGCGGCGCAGCTTGTATATGCGGTGCAGTATCTCGCCTCTTGCAGAACGCCACTCGCGTTCGTACTTCATCAGCGCGGCCTCGCTCACGTCGCCCCGCTCAATCGCCTCCGCCGCTACCCTGCCAGCGAGCTGCCCGGCGAAGCTCGCCTCGAAGACGCCTCCGCCGTGGATAGCATTAACTTGGTGCGCCGCATCGCCGACAATCATTAAACCGTTTGCCACGAGCTTGTCGAGGGGTGCTCCCACAGGTACGCCCCCGGCGTTTACCTCTATTATCCTTCCCTCGTTAAAGGGCTCGTGCATGGCGATCCACTCATCCAGGTACTGCTTCGCTGTCTTGGCGGAGACGTTTCCTCCAATACCTATGCCCACATTCGCCACGTCCTTACCCTTGGGGAAGACCCACACGTAGCCCCGGGGTGCAATCTCGTTGCCGAAGTACAGGTCCAGCATATCCGGCTCTTCCAGGTCCACCACCATCTCGTACTGGTAGGCGCTGTCTATGTCCACCAGCCTCTGGGTGGAGTCGATGCCCGCCCACCTGGCCACCTTGCTCTCAACGCCGTCCGCAGCCACGACAATCTTCGCCTCAACGGCGAGGCGCTCCCCGTGGCGCTCCACCTCCACCCCCTTAACAAAGCCGTCCTGCATTATTAAACCCACAACCTCGCTCTTCGCAAGCACCTCAGCACCCGCGCGCGCGGCTTTGATGGCGAGGAGCTTGTCGAACATCTTTCGCTCAATCACCCAGCCCACCTGCTTGTCGTAGCGCACGCTCACGCGCTTCCCGCTGGGTGCCACTATATTTGCACCCCATATCTCGTTTATCGCCCAGCGCGGGTCTGGCTCTATTCCCAGCGTTTTTGCGCCGTTAACGCTGAATCCCTCGCCGCAGCGCTTGGGCGCGCCTATCTCGGGGCGCTTCTCCAGCAGCAGAACCTCAAGACCGTGCTCCGCCGCAACCCTCGCGGTGTTGCTCCCTCCCGGGCCGGCGCCCACCACAACCACGTCGTAAGCATCCCTCATATCTACGCCTCCTCTATAGCGCCAACGGGGCAGAACTTTGTGCAGCTCCCGCAGTCGGTGCACTTTTCCTCGTCCACTATGAGCTTAATCCCGTGCTCCAGGGTGAGGGCAAGAAAGGGGCAAACCCCGACGCAGCCGCCGCAGGACATGCAGAGCTCATGGTCCACCTTCCTCGGCATGGCATCACCTTCTCTTAATATGGTGCAGAAACTTTTAAAAGTTGTGCAGGGCGG
>WANX01000092.1 GCA_015521565.1 Candidatus Hydrothermarchaeota archaeon | reverse complement strand
GACTACATCCAGAAGCCTTTTGATATAAGCACCATGCTGAAAAAAATTAAAAGAGCACTATCAGCAGCTCCAGTGGCAGCTAAATGAAGTCTGGATAATAATAGTTAATCTCGATATGTTTGTTCTAAAGGCTTAGTCGGGGTAGCCAAGCCTGGTATGGCGTCAGCCTGCTAAGCTGATGGGCTCTGCCCGCCGGGGTTCAAATCCCCGCCCCGACGCTACCTCTTGAGAATCACTCTATTTCTGGTGTGGTTATTATTCGGATAATGGAGATTGTCAAAACTTTTTTGTGAGTCGTTTTCAGGATTTTAGAAGGAGCCCATTAGCGCAAATATGTGATTGTGGGCTCATTGATGCTGTGGGATTAGACCCCGATAGACGATAAGGATAAAAGGAAAGCTATTGAGACTATTGTAGAGCTTTTTGTGAAGGGATTGAGAAGAAATTTGGGTTAAAGTCGTTAACCCTGTGGAGTTTGTTAAATAGGTGCTGTGATGGTAGCCAGAGCCGAGGATATAAAGATCTTGGAAAAAATAATCGACATAGCTAAGAGAGAACTAAATCCTGTGGAGTATGCCCGGTTCCTGGCGCTTATAACGCCCAAGAGGGGAGACACTGTAAAAGAGCTGAGGGAGCTGAGAGATAAAGAAACCTGTGAGGAGATTGTTGAAAGGTTAAAGAAAAAAGGGGGTGTAATTACACCCTGATGTTTTTTGCCGGTAAATATCCGCTGACATCCCCGCCCCGACGATTTTAAATTTTGCCCGCAACGTCCCGATGCGACAGCACGGCAACCCTTTTAAGCACCTCATATATTATTAACAACATGCGAATTGCGGCGGTAATCCCGGTTTACAACGAAGAGAAGACCATCGAATTTCTGGTGGGGCGCACCCTTCGCTATGTGGATAAGGTAGTTGTGGTGGACGATGGCTCCACCGATGCAAGTGCCGCAAAAGCCAGGGACGCGGGGGCTCAGGTGATATCCCTGGGGAGAAACACCGGCAAGGCTAATGCACTCCGCCAGGGTTTTAAGGCGGTGCGCGGCTACGATGTGGTCGTAACCCTGGACGGGGATGGTCAGCACTCGCCTGAGGAGATCCCCGCGCTACTGGAATGCATTCGACGCGGCAAAGACCTGTGCATAGGCAGCAGGTTCCTCTCCCGCACGGAGGGCATGCCGCTTCAGCGCAGGTTTTCGAACCGGGTCACCTCCTGGCTTATCAGCACCCTCGCAAAGCAGAGGATAACGGACCCCCAGAGCGGCTTCCGCGCAATACGCGGCGATAAGCTGGAGCAGCTTGAGCTCAGGGCGGAGCGATTCGCCATAGAGCACGTGATGATACTGGAGGCAGCGCGCAAAGGTATGCGCATTGCCGAGGTGCCCGTATCCACCATCTACGCTGGCGAGAGGTCCCACATTCATCCGGTTAAGGACACCCTACGGGTAATATACTATATTGCACGTTTTCTGTTGAGGGGTTAGGATGAGGCTGTTCCTCAACTTTGAGCACGAGAGGCACGACCGCACGGGCCACCCCGAGAACGCCTCTCGCCTGAAGGCGGTGAGAGAATATCTCGCAGAGAGGGGCTTCGACTTCGACGCACCCCCGCAGGCAGGTGAGAAGGAGATCTGCGCCGTGCACAGCAGGGAGCACTACCTGTATCTGCGCCGCTTCTGCGCCGCAGGTGGGGGCAGCATAGACCCGGACACCTACGCTACCCGCGACAGCTTCTACATAGCCCTGCTCGCGGCAGGTGCTACCATAGCAGCGATGAAAAGCGCCGCCGCTGGGGAGCCGGCCTTTGCACTTGTGCGTCCGCCGGGGCATCACGCTACCCGAGACCGTGCCATGGGTTTCTGCCTCTTTAACAACATCGCAATAGCGGCACGCCACGCTATAAACACGCATATCGCATCCCGGGTTCTCATACTCGACATAGATGTGCACCACGGCAATGGTACGCAGGACATCTTCTACTCATCGCCGGAGGTTCTCTTCATCTCCCTTCACCAGCACCCCCTATACCCTGGAACCGGGTATGTGGAGGAGGTGGGTGAAGGGGAGGGTGAGGGCTACACAGTAAACATACCCCTGCCTCCCGGCACCGGAGACGCCAGCTATCTGCGCGCCTTCGAGGACATCGTCCTGCCCGTAGCGGAGCAGTTCTCCCCTGAGCTGGTGCTCATCTCCGCTGGCTACGACGCCGCCCGTGAGGACCCTCTGGGAGGGATGCTTTTAACTCAGGCAGCCTACCAGAGGATTGGCAGGGATGTTGCGGAAGTCTGTTCAAGGGTTGCGCTCTCTCTGGAGGGAGGCTACAGCCTGAGTGCACTTCCCCGCTGCGTTTATTCAACTCTTCGCGGCATAGCCGGAGAGGAAGCAGAGGTAGGGGATTGGGAGGAGACGGCCCTCGTAAAGGGGGAAGTGCAGAAAAGGCTTAAGGAATGCAGACGCGTGCTCCGCAGGTACTGGGCGCTTTAGCGGTGCTTCTTCGGCAGCTTCACCACAAATACTGCTCCCTTTGGTGAGTTATCCTCCACCCACACTTTTCCCGAGTGGAGTTCTGCTATGCGCTTCACTATTGCCAGTCCCAGGCCTGTTCCCTTAACTCCTCGTTTTTCCCTGCGCTTGAAGCGCTCAAATATTGGCTCTTTGAATTCGTCTGGCACTCCCTCGCCGAAGTCCTTTACCCTTACGATGTAGCTGTCTCCGGCATCTTCTGCCTCTATTATTACCTTTTTTCCCTCTTTTGCGTACTTTATTGCATTGCTCAGGAGGTTTGCGAACACGTCGTAGATTATCGGGCTTGCGTGCACAGGCATTTTTCCTGGAGACCTGTATTCCACCTGCATTCCCGCCTCATTCAGCAGTGGCTTGAAGTCCTCCACCACCCTCTTGAGTATCTCATCCAGGTCCAGCTCTTCGAACCTTGGTTTGATGCTCTCCAGCCGGGCGAACT
>WANX01000091.1 GCA_015521565.1 Candidatus Hydrothermarchaeota archaeon | reverse complement strand
TCTCGAGCTCCGGCTGAATCTCGCGTATTGCCGCCTCCTCACTGGCGATGTAAACAAACTCGCCGCTCTTCGCAGCTATTAGGGGGCGAAGCTTTATGCGGTCGTTCAGCCCTACCATTGTATCGCGGTTCGCGACGATAATCGCAAAGGGGCCATTGAGCATCGCGGGCGCATAGGTCATTCTCAGGGCTGTGTAGATGCTGCGCTTTGGCTCGGGCATCTTATCGATGTGCTTCCAGAAGGGCGGGGTTAGGGCGATTGCAGCTGTGCGAATGCTGAGCCCCTGCTTCCTCACCAGAAGATCAAAGAGGTAGGCCACCACCTCTGTGTCGGTAAGAAGCCTGCACTTGTAGCCGTGAGCCTCGAGATAGCGGCGATTGGTGCCGTAGCTGCTTATCTCGCCGTTGTGCACAACACTCCAGTCAAGGAGGTTGAAGGGATGCGCACCTCCCCACCATCCTGGCGTATTCGTGGGGAAGCGCCCGTGGGTTATCCAGCAGTAGGCTTTGTACTTCTCCACCCTGTACATTTTCGCAACATCGTCCGGCATGCCGGTGGCCTTGAAAACACCCATGTTCTTGCCGCTGCTGGCCACGAAGGCGCCATCTATCTCGTCGTTGATCGTGAAGACGGTGTCTATAATGTAGTCCTCCTCCTGGGCGAGGCTGTCTTTCCTGCTCTTAAACTTGTGGGGAACCTCCACGAAGTAGCGCCACACGATGTTCTCCTTGGGAATCTCCTTTACGCTGCGCATTGGCACCTCTTCATCCTTTATTATTGCCACGCGGTCCTTCAGGTACTCCTCAGTCGCCTCCTTCGCCTCCTCATCCCTGAAGAAGAGGTGCAGCGCATAGTACTCGGCGTACTTCGGGTAGATACCATAGCCCGCGAAGCCTCCACCACGGCCGTCATAGCGGTCGCGCATCATCCTGGCCATGGTTATAATATCGTTACCGGCTATTCTCTTGCCCTCGCGGTTGAAGATTCCACCCAATCCGCACATCTCTTTACCTCGAAGGAGGAGTTTTTGCAAGAGGTTAGACAACGCCTAACATCAAAAAGGCGAGCCATAATTCTGGCTCCGCAGTTATAAAATTTTTGGCGGACAGGAAATATAACATTGGAGTCGGGAGTTTTGGGCTAAGTTATGATGCCAACTCCAGCACACTTCTTCCCCTACCCCAGACCCAGGCAGTTCCAGGAGGAGCTGATGCACAGGATATTCACCGCCGATGCGATTATTGCCAGTGCCCCCACCGGCGTTGGAAAGACCATTGCCGCGCTGTGCTCCTTTCTCGCAGACCGCCTCCCGGGTGAGCGGATTGTGGTGCTCACCCGCACAAAGTCGCAGGCGAGAATCTTCATGGAGGAGACCCGCGCCATTTCAGGGCACATTACCAGACCCCTGCTGGCGGTGCACCTGCGCTCAAAGCAGGAGCTCTGCCCGGTCTTCGGGGACGACGCAGGCTACGAGGAGTTTCTGCAGCTGTGCAAACTGAAGCGGGACTGCGAGCACCGCAGGCGCTTCAGGGAAAGGCTGGACGAAATACCTGTGCTCGCGGAGCGCCTTGCTGCCGGAGATGAGGTGAGTTTGATTAACTACGGCTGCCCCCACGCGGTTGCCATGGAGCTGGCGCGCTTCGCCGACGTGGTTATCGCCAGCTACAATTACCTGCTAAACCCCTTTTTGAGGAGCACCTTCCTGGGGAAGCTGGGCAACGCCATGGAGGAGCTTCTGGTCATAGTGGACGAGGCGCACAACCTGCAGAACATGGACCTGCTCAGCAGGCGCCTGAGCAGGCGAAGCGTGGAGCTGGCCGCAAAGGAGCTGAACTACGACTTCTCCGGCATACTCGGGCTTTTCTCCGGCAAGGACGAGCTGCTCGCGGCGGAGGAGCTCATCTCCGCAAGGGAGGTGGAGTTTCTCTACCGGCGCGGTGTCGAGGTGCTTGAGAGGAGGCTCAGAAAGGGCAGGAAGGTCTCCTACACCTACCGCGTGGCCAGCTTCCTCAGGGCGGCGCTCAAGCTGAGCGGTGACGAGAACTGGGTATTCTTCAGACAGGACGGAAGGCTATTCCTGAAGCCCCTGTTTCCGGCGGAGCTGGTGGAGCCCCTGAAGCGTGCCAGAAAGCTGCTGCTGATGAGCGGCACCCTGGAGCCGGAGATGTACGCTGAAATGCTAAATATCAAGGCGGAGACCTGCTCTATTCCGGGCATATACAGGAGCAACCTCTACTACCTGGGGATACGCTCGGGGCTCAGCACTTCGCTTGCGGAGAGGCAGAGCCGGGGGGATGAGCTCTGGAGGAGCTATGCCGGGATTATTAAGGAGATTCAGGAGGCAACACCCGGGATAACCCTGGTCTTCTTCCCCTCCTACGAGGTGCTGGCCTGCGTTAGAAGGTACTTCACAGCGCCGGCTGAGCCCAGAGATTCCGCAGGAGCGGAGGAGCTCATAAGCAGGCTCAGTGGCAGGCAGGCGCTGTTTGCGGTTGCAGGGGGCAAGCTGAGCGAGGGGGTGGAGTTCACAGTGGAGAGTGAGGAGGGGAAGCGCAGCCTGGTCAAGAGCGTTGTTATCGCAGGCTTCCCCTTCCCCGTCCCCGACTTCGAGATGGAGCTCAGGAGGAGGGCCTTCGAGAGGCGCTACGGCGCGGCGCGCGCCTTTGCCTTCCTTTCGCTGCTCCCCATGATAAACCGCGTGCTCCAGAGCGCCGGCAGGGCTGTGCGCAGCGCCCGCGACAGGGCGTGCGTGGTTCTGCTGGACGACCGCATAGAGTACCTCAGGTACTTTCCCGAAGAGCTCAGGCATGAGGTGAAGCTGGTGGAGCTTGAAGAGCTCGCGGCGGAGGTTAGGTGGTTCCACTCCCACTAACGCCTCGCCTTCGCCTTTGCGCGCCGCTTGAGCTCTTCCTCGCGCTCCCGGGCACGCTTTTCGGCGCGTTTCTGGCGCTCCACCAGTTTCTTTACAAGGCGGTCTATTGCGGGAAGCTCCTCCTTTTCCTCTTCCCTCTTCCTGTAAACCACCTCCTCAACCTCTGAGCGGTTGTTGCCGATGCCGCAGGTGTTTCCGACGCCAACCAGGATGACTTTTCTGTCTGCCGGTGATGAGGCTATGCTCTCCTCCACCCTGCGTATCGCCTCGGGTACGGAGCTGTACACCTCCTCTATCATCGGAGAAATCGCCTCCTCCAGGGACATCTTTATGGCGACTGCCTCCAGAGGGACGTTCTTTTCCACAGCCACCTCCTCTATCTTTGCCTTCTCTGGGCCAGGGTCGCCTATCGCCGCGCCTATCCCCTGGCTCACCTTGCCCGTGGGCTCGCCTTCCATCTTGAGACTCGCGTCCACGGTGATTATCTTTCCCACTGTGTTGCTCTCCGCAAGTCTCTTCACGGCGTCGCCCAGCTTTCCCAGAGCGGCTCCGGGGCCTCGTGCCTTGACCACGAGCACACGCCTGTCCCTGATCACCTCCTCGGAGTAGACAACGTCGCGGGCTATCTCCTTTGCCTCGCCCCTCATGAGCCGCGCCGCAACCAGCGGGCCCACGCCGTCGCCTATTGGTTCCCCCCGGGAGATTGCCCTCACCCCGGCCATGTGTGCTCTGGCAACCTTCTTTATAATAGGGAGGTTCATCTGGAAGAGCATGGCCAGCTGCAGGTTGTTGGTCTTTTTCACCAGCTCCACGTAGTGGCGCACCATCTTTGCCAGGGTGTTTATCCCTATCCCGCCTTTAAGCAGGGAGATTATGTTTGCGCGCCAGACCTCGGAGCAGCCAGGGGAGATCTCATCCACCAGCATGTGGAACCTGTCCTCCGCCTTGTCGAAGAGGTGCTCCAGCTTCTTCAGAATGCCGTACGGGTCAAGGTCAACGGGCGGAATCAGGAAGAATTCCATAGCCTCCTTTACCCTCTCCTTTATGCCGGTACGAAGGGTCCCTTTCTCCATGCAGATACGTGTAACTATATCCGCGGCCTCTGCGGCGTACCCCTCGAGGGTTTCTGCCACCTCTTCCATGTCCGCAACCATGCGGTAGAAGAGGTAGCGGGGATACAGGAGGAGAAGCGCAAAGAATAGAAGAGTAAAAAGCACCTGGAAACCCTGCCACAGCTGTATTTCCGGCAAAGTTACTCTCCTCCTCGAGTGAGTTATTTACTATGTTACTATTTATAAATCTATCATGCGGATTTCGATAAGGGCAGAGGTGTTCCCCACGGAGAGTGTGGAGAAGGTGAGGAAGGCGGTAGAAAATCTGTTTCCCGGTCTTACGTATGAGGTGGTGGAGGAGGGAGGTAGGAGGTACCTGCTTGCCAGCGGAGAGGGTAGAGACCATCTGCAGAGGTTTCATACGAGGCTGAGGGAGCTCCGTATCCTGGATGCTGCGCGGAGCGTAATGCTCGGATCTCTCAGAAAGGGCAGGGTGAGCTTTAGATTGAATAAGCAGGCAGCCTTTGCTGGATATGTGAACTTCAGCGAGGAGGCACCTCTCGGTGCTATTGAGGTGGAGATAGAGGATGAAGGGATTGAGGATGTGGTTGACTGGCTGGCTCCGAGCACTGTGGAGGGGCGGGAGCCATGAAGCTGGGGGCCTCCTCCCTTGCCTTCTTCAGACGCAGCAGCGAGGAGATAATTGAAATAGTGGGAGAAGCCGGCTTCTCTGTCTGGGAGGTCATTCTGGAGGGTCACCATCTTCGAGACGACTACTCTGTGTGGAGGGAGATGCTGGACAGCTACTCAATGGAGCTGAATGTGCATGCACCCTTCGCAGACCTGAACATAGCCAGCATGAACAGGAGGATAAGGGAGGAGAGTATGCTTCAGATTAAGGATGCGATTGAGGCGGGATATTCACTGGAGGCGGAACTGGTGACAGTGCATTCTGGCAGGCTCTCGCCGTATAGCATGTGGTTTCCGGATAGGGCAAAGGAGCTCAATTTGCTCGCCATTGAGGAGCTGGCAGAGTGGGCTCAGGAGCACGGGCTTCTGCTGTGTGTGGAGAACATGCCGGGCTACGAGGGCGCTCTTTTGAGCCGTCTTGAGGAGCTCAGCGAGCTGCTTGAGAAGTTTTCCAGAGATGAGCTGGGTATAACCCTTGATGTGGGACATGCCGCCACCTGTGGAGATGCAGTTGCATATGTGGAGGAGCTAAACCACAGGATTGCAAATCTGCATCTGCATGATAACAGGGGAAAGGAGGACGAACATCTGGCGGTGGGGGAGGGAATAATCGACTTCAGAGGCATCTTTTCCAGGCTCAGAAACTATAAGGGTACTGGTATAGTGGAATGCCACAGGGAGGAGGACGTGTTTCTGAGCGGGGAACGTCTCAGAAAGCTGATGTAGCGCGGAGTACATGGACCTGGGAGAGTGAAGCGCCAGCGCTCATGGTATATATTTGAGAAATACTCACTGAACGGCCAGTTTCCAAAAATCTCACGAGCCAAAACTTTTTATATAAAATGTGACACATATACAGAGCAGTATTTTGATTGCATAACTGTGCGCTTAGTACAGGGGAAGTATCCAGCGCAGGCGGGTTTTTGTTGCCCCGTATCTATCCCAGGAGGTATGGCAGGATGGGCGCTGTGCATCGCAAAGCGGAGGTGGATGAAGGCGGCTGTGCCGCGGAGCTTTTTGCTGCTCTGGAGGTCTGAGGATGGCCAGGATTCTTCTGGTGGATGATGAGCCGGATATAAGGTATATTACACGGCGCATGCTGGAGAGGGCGGGGTACAGTGTAAAAGAGGCATGTGATGGAGAGTCTGCGCTGGAGATGCTCACAGAAGAGCTTCCGGACCTGGTGCTTCTGGATGTGAGGATGCCCGGTATGAACGGCTGGGAGGTGTGCCGCAGGATAAAGGAGAGGGAGGATACCGCCCATGTACCCGTGGTTATGTTTACGGTGAGAACAAGTGAGGACTCTGTTAAGAGGAGCAGAGAGTGCGGTGCAGAGGCGCATATCAACAAGCCCTTCGATATTGATGAACTTCTTGCGGTTGTGGGACGTGTCCTGAGGGGTGGATGAGCATCAGATTTATATCCCACCGGGAATAAAAAGAAATAAGCAAGGAGGTAGTGATATGGCCGGTGAAGAGCTGAAGGAGATGCTCAACAGGGCGATTGCAAGGGAGATGCAGGTGGCTATTCAGTACATGTGGCAGCACATTCAGGCGAAGGGTATTCTGGGCGAGGCAGCTTCGCCAATACTCAGGCAGATTGCAATACAGGAGATGCTGCATGCGGAGCAGATAGCCGAGAGACTGAGCTATCTGGGAGGCGAGCCCACCACCAAGCCGGCCAGGGTGGTGGTGGGGGACTCGCTGCGGGAGATGCTGGAGCTGGACATTGAAGCGGAGGAGGAGGCCATTGAGATGTACAGGGAGATTATAAAGAAGGCAGATGAGGAGTCGGACATAGTTACCAGGAAGCTGTTTGAGAACATACTCATCGACGAGGAGAAGCACCACGATACCTTCCTTAGGATGCGCGAGGGAATGTGAGGCCTTTCAATCTTCAGTCCTGCACGGCATTTCCAGCCATTCCTAAAAAGTGTTTTGTTTTTACAATGTTAATGGAGGCAATCATGTTGTGAGCGACTTTAAAGAGATAGTTGCTCTGCTTGAGAGGATTCTTGAAGTTCTTGAAAATATAGAGAGAAAGCTTGAATCCAACAGAAAAATTAAAGGCATGGACCCTTTCACACTCCTTGAGCTTCCGGATAAATTGAGAGAGACAGCCATCGCACTCATAAAGCTTGAGAGCGCCACCGCATCTGATGTTGCCAGGATTACGGGCAGGGGCAGGGCGATAGAGAGCCACTATCTGAACACACTGGTAAGGATGGGCTACGCAAAGAAGAGAAGAGATGGAAGGAGGGTGATATATGAGATATGAGGCGGCGGCGTTTATTTTTATATTTTCCTTAGGCGCCTTTCTTCTTTCTTTTCCCAATTTTGGTCCGGCATCTTTAAGGCTCATAGAGGTAAAGAATGTGGACCCGTACATGTTCTTCTCTTATTTTTATATATTCCACATCCTGGGAATCCTGCTCTCGGCGCTGCTCCTGGACAGGGTGGGGAACAGAGTGAGGCTTGCAAAAGCTGCTGCTGCGCTGCTTGTGGTTCTCTCTGCTCTGACCTTTGCCGCACCTTCTGCGATTTTTGCGGTGGGCTTTGCCGCCGGGGTTTATGTGGTTGCGATGGGAAGTTTTCTCGCGAGGTTTGTTGAGCCCTGGAAGAGGGGAAGGATATTTGCGCTCGCCGCGTCGTTTGCAAACCTGTACCTCTTCTTTGTGTGTACATTTGAGAGCCTTGAATTGCTTCTCACCATCTCTGTTGTGCCCCTCCTTCTGATGATGGCGGCTCCGGAGGTTAGGTTCGAGGTGAGGAGGGCCGAGATTAACAGAAGCATTGTCAAATTCCTTCTTCCTGTGTTTGTGTTCTACCTGCTTGGAGGGATAATGTACGGTGATATGGAGCCGGTTTTCAGGGAGAATGGTATAGAGGTGCACGTCCTCTTCTACGCCGCGGCGATATTGCTGGCGGGATACCTGTACGATACCGTGGGGGGGAAGCCAGTTTCTGTGGTGGGGATGCTGATGCTATCGCTTTCCTTCCTGCTGTTCCCCATTAGCCTGACCCTCTCCGCGTATCTCATACAGAGTGCATACGCCTTCATAGACGTGTTTGCAATGCTTGTGTGGGCCGACCTGAGCCGATACGGGAGCGAGGCGATGCATTACGGAGCGGGGATGCTGAGCATAACCTCGGCTATACTGCTGGGCTTTGCTCTGTCGCAGTTCTTCAGCTTCCAGCTAAACACCATCCTTGCGGTTTTGCTGCTCCTCTTTTCTGCCTTCCTTATAGGCACAGCCAGGGAGCCTTTTATTCCTCCCGAGGAGTATGCAAGGTGGATGAGAGGCAGGTGGGTGCAATGATAGTGGGAATACACTCCTTTAAGGGAGGAAGCGGGAAGACCTTTGTTGCGCTAAACCTGGGCTATCTTCTCTCCATGGAAAGGAGGGTGTGCGTGCTCGAGCTGGACCTCAGGGCGCCTGCGCTGTACACGTTTTTCAGGGGAGAGAGATATATAAACGAGCTGCTGAGCGGAAGAGGGAACGCGGAGGAGTACCTCCTTCGTGTGAGGAAGAATCTGAGCGTTCTCATGGCGTCTCCCGCTCTTAAGGACATAAAGACCTGCCTCAGGAGGGAGGACGTGGAGGGGGTGAGGATGCTGGGAAGGCTGCAGGAGGTTGTCTCAGAGCTCAGGTCTCTGGATTTTGAGCTAATTCTAATAGACAACTCCCCGGGGCTCAGCTATATGAGCGTTAACTCGATGATTCTGAGCGACCTTCTGCTCTTCGTCGCGAGGCCGGAGAGGCAGGAGGTGGAGGGTCTCAGAAACCTTTTTGAGGTCTCGAAGAACATCGAGAAGCCAAAGTACGTGGTTCTCAACAGGAGCACTGGCGATGCGGCGCTGCCCTATGAGGTGGCTGCACGGATACCCTGCAGCTGCGATGTTGCCATGGATTATCCCTTCTTCGTGGAGCGTCACGAGAACCACGAGGTTTCCCGCGCTCTCAAAAAGCTTGCGGAGTTTGTAAGCAGGTGCTGATTTGTTTTTGTGTTGAACACCAAAACATTTTTATATCGCCTGCGTGAAAATAATAACTGCAGCATGCCCGTAGGTGCCTCTCCAGAATTTTGTCCCCGGAGGTTCAGTGGAAATGGCTGCACGGGTATGGTGGGATGCCTTTAATGTTTTCCGTGCTACCGGCACCGGTTCTCATATCTGTGCAGATTTCCGGGAGAGCGTCTGCTTTTTTACTGAAAATTTAGTTATTTCTGGTAGAAGGCTTTTGATTTTCATACCCATTTTGATGCTCTCGCTTGCTGTCGTGGATGCACAGACAGCTGGGGGCAATGAGACGGGGGAGGTATATTTTGAAAAGCTCGGCATCTTTCCGGCAGCTGGAGCACTTCTTTCAATCCTTTTCGTCTTCGCGGGCTTGGTTTGCGCTGGCTACAGGTCCAACAAAAGCCTCAACAAGGGAGAGATGCGCAGGGCAATAGCGGGAACCTATATCTTTGCCTTTGTTGTCCTCATCTTTGTTCTGCTTCACATAAAGTACCCCCGGGTAAGCGAAGTGGTGGCAGCCTTCGTGGCCATGGTTACGACTATAGTCGGGTTCTACTTCGGCTCGAGAACTGCGCAGCGGGCTTCCGGAGAAGGGGAGTCGGTTGGAGTAGAAAACGTTGAATTCAGCGACGACAAGCTTGTGCTCAGCTTAAGAAATAGAGGCGAGGGGATCGCGGAGGTGGATGCCGCTTATATAAATAACAAACGCATCGATGCACCAAAGCTCAGCATCGCACCCCGCTCCTTACTGGATATGCCGCTGAGCTTTGAGTGGAAGCCCGGGGAGGAGTACGCGATTAAGCTGTGCACCTCCGCTGGAATATGCTCCGAGGTGAGGGTTAAGGCCCCGGGAGGTGGAAAAACATGAGGTTAGGGCTTGTAATCGCCGGTCTGGTTTTTGCGGTTGCTCTTTTGGGAGTTGCAAGTGGTGCAGTTATTTATGTCAACTCCACGGGCTGGTGGTATGAGAATCAGAGTTTTAATCCTTCATCAACACCTGTTCAGTCAGCCTTGGATAATGCATCAGCCGGGGATACGATAATAGTCGTTGAAATAACAGACTACCAAGAAGCCATAACCATCACCCAGGACAACCTTACCCTCAACCTAAACGGCTCCACTCTGAACGGCACTGTTTCAAGTGCCAACGGGATAACGATATCCAGCAAAGACAACATAACGATAGAGAATGGGAAGATAGTGGGGTTTGCGAATGCGATTCACTTCACCGGTTCAAACACAAATGTAACCCTTCACAATCTTAGCATCGTCAATCCCGGGGTTGGCGTATATTTGGGTGGTTATGGAAACTCAATCACCAACGCTACCATAGAGGACGTGGTAATAAGCAATGCCAGATATGAAGGAATAACCAAGGATGATGATGCTTATCTCAATGGTCTCACGTTGAGGAACGTGGTAGTCACCTCTCCTGGCAGAGCAGCAGCTCGGAATGGCATTTACCTTCCAGATAATAATGGCAACAATCGGTGGAACAAGAACATATTTCTTGACAACGTAACAGTTACAGGTTCTCCGTATTCTGGCATTTACGTAACCATGGGCGACGAGAGCAGCGGGAATATAACAATAATCAACTCCAACCTCTCAGGCAACAACTATTACGGCATCTACCTGACTGCAAGAGGAGTGGTAAGACTTGAGAACAACACCATAGCCAACAACGGATTTTCAGGTGTAGATAACCAGTATTACGGCCTCTATCTTAGTAACGGCAGCATTCGGACTCTAACCCTGAGCAACAACACCATAGAGAACAACAGGAACGGTATCCTTCTCAATTCCATCAGCAACATCATTCTTCCTGCCACCAACACCATAAGGAACAACGGTGGCTATGCTTACAGCCTTAACAACATGAACAACGTAACTTTAAGAGACACAGGCTTTGACAACTCTGTTAGGGGTTATACCTATGCGGTTTATGCCAGCAATGTCAACAACTTCCTTGCTGAGAATCTCACCATATCCAACTCCAGCAGCAATGCAATCACC
>WANX01000090.1 GCA_015521565.1 Candidatus Hydrothermarchaeota archaeon | reverse complement strand
TGTGAAAAAATTCGCCCTGGAGAACTCCAGCTACGCCACGAAGAAAGACCAGGCCAGGGCGATAAGACGATACATCGCCTGGCGAAATAAGCACCCGAGGGACAAAAGGTTAATCGAAATCAAAAGGAGGAATCAGGTTGGTTGAGGAGGCACTACTTTACGTTGCATAAGCTCTCTATAGCGGAGCTCAACCTTCTGCCTCACCCTTCCCATGGCCAGAGAGAGGAGGATGTATTCTGTCCTGTGAATGCTCTATCGTCTGCTCTAACTGCTTAATATCATAGGGCTTGGGTATAAATCCGCTCGCACCCATGGCGAGCCATCTCTCAACCCTCTCCCTTTCAGATACAACGCTGAATATGTACACAGAAGTGTCCTTGAGCTTCCCCGAACTCCTAATACGGGATAGAAATTCCTCACCGCTCATCCCGGGCATTATTATATCGAGAAAAATAATATCCGGTCTGATACCGGTGTTTAGCTGCCTAAGTGCTTCCCTCCCGGAGAGGGCGAGATACACCTCATGACCGCGCCTCTCAAGCAGGCGCTTCACCAGATATGCGATCTCCTCGTTATCATCCACCAGCAGGATTCTGCTCATGGCCGGTCCTCCTGTAAAATGTGAGAGGTGTACATCTCCAACAATACAACTTTCAAAAGTGATATATAACCTTTTTTCACGGCATTCTACGCACCACATTTCGACGATGTGCGAATAAAATCTCCACAGGGCGCAGTCACAAAAAAATAAAAAAAGAGAAGGGCTGCTCCAGAACCCTACTGCATTATCGCCGGCAGGGCGTGGCACTTGGTGCAGGTCTCCTGGACGTTGTGGCACTCGCTGCAGAAGTTCTTGTGTCCCTCAAACTTCTCAAAGGCCTGCTTGTGCAGACCTGCACGCATGTCCTCCAGGGTGGGGGCGTCATGACACTGGTCGCATCTGCCCTCGCCGTGCAGCACCGGTTTGGCCTCCGCCTCAGGCTGTGTCTCCGCGGGTTTCTCCTCCTTCGGAGCCTCTGCAGCCGGAGGAGGGGTCTCCGGCTTGGCCTCTTTAGCAGGAGCCTTGGTTTCTCCTCCAGTGCAGCCGGCAAAGGCCAGCACCAGCAGCAAAATCCCGGCTATTAAAATCCTCCGCATTTTTCTCACTTCCGTCCAGATTTTTGCCATTTATGAATTTTCTTCCTGTATATAAATATGTTTCTGAGACTCAGCCGCAGTACTCACCCACCAGGGGTATCTCTGCGCCGCAGTGCAAGCAGCGCTTATCTCTGCTCAGCTTGTAGTCGAGCACCCTGTAGCTGTGCCTTCTGATGAGCAGTTTTCCGCATGCATGGCAGTAGGTGTTCTCATACCTGTGCCCGGGCACGTTGCCCAGGTAGGGGTAGAGCACGCCCTCGCGCTTCGCAAATTCGCAGGCTGCCTCAAGCCTCTCCACAGGCGTCGGAGGGGCGCTGAAGCGGTACGCCGGGTGGTAGCGGGTGAAGTGGAGGGGCACATCTTCACCCGCGTAGCGCAGGTGGTTCTCCACCACGTACCTCACATCCTCTTCAGAGTCGTTTACTCCGGTGACGAGAAGATTCACAACCTCAACGTGCATCCCCAGCTTCCTTGCCAGGGAGATGTTCCTCCACACCACCATGGCGCGAGCGCCGGAGCAGTACCTGCGGTACACCTTGTCGCTGCCTTTCATGTCTATGTTTATTGCATCCAGACCAGCGTCCGCAAGCCTTCGAAGCGCTGCCTCGCTCATGTAGCCGTTGCTCACGAAGGTGTTGTACAGCCCCCTCTCCCTTGCGAGAGGGAAGAGCTCCAGGCAGTACTCGAAGAGCAGCGTGGGCTCGTTGAAGCTGGCGCAGGTACCTTGAACGCGAGCCTCAAGGGCAAGCTGCAGCATCTCCGCAGGGGTAATGCGTCTCCCCTCTCCCCTGCGCTGCGACAGATGCCAGTTCTGACACCACCTGCACGCGAGGTTGCAGCCCCAGGTGGAGAAGGTTATAGCCTCAGAAGCGGGATAGAAGTGGTAGAAGGGCTTTATCTCTATCGGTCGAGGCTCAACAGCCGAGATGCTGGCATAGGAGGCGGTGTAGAGCCTGCCTTCCTGATTTATGCGCATGCCGCAGAAGCCGCGCTTTCCCTCGCCGATGATGCAGCGGCGCTCGCAGAGTGTGCAGCGGAGCGCCGAATCGAGCCTTTCGTAGAGCAGCGCCTCCTTCATCCCCGGCCACCGGACACAGGTGGAAAGAAGGCGACCTCATCCCCTTCGCGGACCTCCTGCTCCAGTTTGGCAACCTCGTGGTTCACGGATACGAAGTAGTTGCCCCCGTCGAAGGCTTCTCTTAGCTCCGGGTAACGCCGCCTGAGCTCTGCCACAACGTCCTTCACCCTTCCCCTCTTGAGGTTCAGCTCCACCTCACCAGCACCTGCCTTCTCCCTGAACCACGCGAAGAGCTTTACCTTAATCATCGTCCTCTCCATGCAGGGCTAACGTTGTCAATCCCAGTACATTCGCGTGCGCGCGTACTCGCGCTCTGCTTTTAAAATCTCCCTGTAGAGCTCCTCCTCATTGAGCGCCCTTGCAAGGACCCGTTTTGCGGTCTCTGCACCTATGCCACGGGCAGCCTGCGCCACCACCGCGCTCCTGCCATAGGAGAGGAAGAGGTTCGCCGAGAGCTGGAGCTTCTTAACTTCCCGCATCTCCTCCCTGCTGAGCCTCTCGCCGCGCTTGTACCTCCTGTAGAGGCTGCGCAGCTCTCTTGCGCTGCCCTTGAGAACAGCCAGCATCCTTGCAGAGCAGTTTCCGCAGCGCAGGTCCTCTGGAACAGAGCCCACCTTAAAGCTCTCATGCCAGGAGGCGCAGTAAAGGCAGAAGAGCTCCACCCTTCGCTTGGAAATCCGCCGCTTAAGCGCTTTGAGGATAAGCCTCTCCGCCCGCTCCGGAAGCACCACCTCGCCATAGCTCCTGAGCCCCATCTCCGCTATGGGCGAGGGCTCCTCCCGCGTAAGCACCTTCACCTCCAGCGAGCCGTTGCGTACTCTGCGGAGCACCTCCTTAGCGCGGGGCACGTCCAGATTGTCCTTGAATATCTCCTTAAGCGTTTCGCGGTAAAGCATCGAACCCTCGTAGGCGCGCATCAGCCTTCGAAGACCAGAGCTGGTGTAGGTGTAGTCCTTCGAAATTGCGCCGAAGCGCTTCGCCACGTGCACAAACTTCCACCTGAAGAGGGAGGTTCGCCTCAGGCTGGTGGCGAGCAGGTTCTCGAGGTGCTCGGGCTCAACTTCAAACATGCTGAGCACATCCTCCTCCCTCAGGGTTACGCCGGTGTGAAGGATTATCCTGTACGCATCGCTTCGAAGAGATGCGCTCTGCCCCAGCCTGGAGGTTAGAAGCAGCGCAAACACCCTTCCCAGGGTTTCATTCACCTTCATGCCAAAGGGTGCGTGGATTATCACAAGTCCGCGCAGAAGCTCCACGTAGATTCTGCTTCTCCCCGGTACCGGTATGCCCCTGCGCAGGTGGCGCTTTACACTGCTCACCGCTCGCTTTGCCGTGTATCTGTCGCAGGGGTAGGATGCAAGCGCCCTTTCACCCTCCTTCTCAGCCCTCTCTCTGAGCTCCGCCACGTGCTGCGCCACCTCGTAGGGGACGGGTATCTCCTCCCCCACCCAGCTGGGCACAGCTCCAAGCACCTCGCTGAGAGGTTCCACGAGCACCTCCTCGTCTTCAACGCTCACCACCCGCCAGGGGGAGCCCTTAAAGATTATCCTGCTTCCCGGCTCGGCGTGATTCACAACAAAGGCTTCGTCGAGCACGCCCACGTTCTCCCTGGTCACGAGGTTCCTCACGAAGTAGCGCTTCTCATCTGGAATGGTGGAGAGGTTGGCGTAGTAGTACTCCCTCGAGGCGCGCGTGGCTCCGAAGTGCTCCTCCTCCACCCAGAGCAGGCGAAGCTCTGCCAGCACGGAGAGCGCCTCCTCCAGCTCCTCCCTGCCAAGCGTGCCGAAGGCGAAGCTCCGGCGCAGCAGCGCAAGGGCCTTGCTCTTGCTCACCCGCCCGCGCTCGAGCGCGAGGCCAACCAGCTGGTGGGCGAGCACGTCGTAGGGCTTCTCATGAAACTCAACCTCCTCCAGGCGCTCCTCAGCGGCGCGCCTTGCTATGGCAAGCGCCTCCAGCGTGTCGTCGGCGTCGGTGGTTATTATCACACCTTTAGAAACCCTGCCCAGGCGGTGACCGCTTCTGCCCACGCGCTGGATTATGCGCGACACCTGGCGAGGCGACTTGTACTGTATAACCAGGTCCACGCTGCCTATGTCTATTCCCAGCTCCAGCGAGGAGGTGCATATCAGCGCCTTCAGCCTGCCCTGCTTGAACTCCTCCTCCGCGGCTATGCGCACCTCTCGCGAGAGGGAGGAGTGGTGTATTCCCACATCCTCGCCCAGAATTCTGAAGCGGGAGGCGAGCACTTCTGCGGTTTCGCGGGTGTTCACAAAGATGAGCACACTGGAGTGCTGCGCTATGAGCTCGCGCATCCTGCGCACGCGGGAGGCGGCGGCTATGCCTGTGAAGAGCTGCTCCGCAAGTGCGCGGTCCTCCTTCTCTGGCTCGGGATACTCAACGCTTATCTGCATCCCCTTGGCGGCGCTCACCTTCACCACCTCCACAGGCGCGTGAGCGCATAAAAAGCGGGCCACCTTTTCGGGCGACCCCACGGTGGCGCTTATTCCGATACGCTGGAACTCCCTCTGCGTGAGTTCGCGCAGCCGCTCCAGGGCGACGGTAAGCTGGGCTCCCCGCTTGTTTTCCGCAAGCTCGTGCACCTCGTCCACCACCACAAAGCGCACATCCCTGAGATGCCTGCGCATGACCTTTGCAGGCAGAATCGCCTGAAGCGTCTCTGGCGTAGTTATGAGCATCTCAGGAGGGGCGAGAGCCTGCTTCCTGCGCTGATACTGCGACGTGTCGCCGTGGCGCACGTCGATGCGTATCCCGAGCTTCTCGCCCCACCACTCCAGGCGTGAAAGCAGGTCCCTGTTCAGCGCACGCAGGGGTGTGATGTAGAGCAGGGAGATGCCCCTCCCCCTCGCCTCGGAAAGCCTGCTGAAGAGGGGGAGCATCGCCGCCTCGGTCTTGCCTATCCCCGTGGGCGCAATCAGAAGCACATGTCTGCCGCTCAGCACCACGGGAATTGCGGCCTCCTGGATGGGGGTGGGCTTTCTGAAGCCGGATTCGCTGAGCACGCGCCTTACCCCGGGAGAGAGGAGTGAAAAGGACTTCATGACCTCAAGCTTCGCAGGTGGAGCTCTATCGCGCGCTCCATGGTGAGCTCGCCCCTTGCCACCCTCTCGGCGAGGGCGCGGGAGATGGTTATGCTACCGCTGCGCTGCCTGCTGTGCTTCTGAATGTTCTTAATCTCACCCGGCGTTGGTCTGACCTCCACCTTCTTCCTGAGCCTTCTCCCCTGCTTCATGGCTATGTTTATAGCGGCAATTATGTCCCTCACCTCCCTGGAAAAGTCGCCCCTGCCCAGCGAGGGCGTCGTGGCATGTTCGTCCACAAGCTCTATGGGAAAGCTGAAGCGCTTCTGGAGCACGCGCAGGAGGCGCTGCCTGAATACCCCTCCTCCATTGCCAACCTTGATTACGAGGCTATCGCAGGAGTATATCCTCAGCAGGTCCTCCAGCGAAGAACTCACCTCCTCTGGCGATGCGAGCTGCGCCGCGTGCACAACTTTGCCGTCGCCCAGCACCGCAAGCCCGGGCTTCTCCCCCGGGTCTATCCCAACCACCAGCTGTGAGTAGTGCTCCCCCAGCCCCTTGGCCAGAGAATGCGCCTTTTCAACGGCGATGACGGCGCTCTTCTCCGTCGCGGCCACCACGCAGGGGAAGTTCACCCTCGCAGCCTCTTCCTCGCTGGTGAGCACTACCCTGACCTTCTCCGGTATGGCATCGGCGAAGGTCAGGCTGTAAAATTCAAGCTTCCTGCGCTTGAGCTCCCTCGCAAAGAGGTAGTAGAGCCTGGGCACCTCGGTCAAAACTGCTATCAAGCGACAACCTCGACCACTGCTCAAATTTTGACGTGTTAAAATTGAAAGACCCGCTCCGGGAAACCTTTAAGTTCAGCGCTGCAAAACCCTATGCATGAACCCGGAGAAAGTGCTCCAGGCTTTTGATGGTCTGTGCAATCCCGAGAAGCCCCTCGTGTGGGTTGCCACATCGCATGAGGGGGTGCCCCACCTCGTACCCGTGTGCTTTGTAAAGGCGCTGAGGGATGGGAAGCTGCTGCTGGGCAACGTCTTTATCTCGCGCACACAGCGCAACCTTGAGGAAAATCCCCGCATCGCCGTGGCAGTTGCCTTCAGGCGCGAAGGCTGGGACGGCTACCTGCTAAAGGGCAGGGCGGAGATACTCAGGGAGGGAAAGCTCTTCGAGGACTTTAAGCGCGAGGTGCTTGAAAGGAGCGGTGGAAAACGGGTGCTCCGCTCTGCGCTTCTTGTAAATGTTGAGGAGGCCTACTCGCTTGCTCCGCGGAGCGGGGGCAAGAGGATTTTCTAAAGCCTCAGCCTCTCGCCGTAGTGGTGGCCCTCGGGGTGCACCTCCTCTATTACCTCTGTGCAGAAAATCTCGTCCCTGCGGAGCTTCCTCTCCAGATAGCCCAGCTCAAGCATAACCGGCACAAAGCGCAGAGTAGAGAGGATGTACTCCTCAGGAAGAGCCGCGCAGTATCGGGGCGAGAGCCTTATCGCCTCCAGGGCGAAGTGGGCGTCCACAAACCCGAGCACCGAGGCAGCGACCCGTGCGGCCTTCCTTGGCCGGGAGATTATCAGGTTGCTCATCTCCTCGTGCTTCTCAAGGAAGAGGCGCAGCTCCCTGGAGTCCAGAAATTCCTCCCTCACCACTATCCCGTAGCTGGGGTTGAAGGGCCAGAGCTCCGCTGGAGGGATTGCAATCCTCGCCCCGAGCTCGCGCACAAGCAGCGCCGCAAGGGCTGGTGTGCCGGCGGCGGCGTCCAGCTCTCCGGCCTCCATGGCGAGGGGTATGAAGTCTGCCCACGGGTAGTTTACAACCTCCGCCTCTGTGCGGAGCTTCCGCAGAAGGTGGCGCAGGATTATGTCGTGGATAGAGCCCCTGGGAGGCAAGCCTATGCGTCTGCCCTTCAGCAAGGCTGCAATTTCTTCTGCATTGCCCTCTCCGTCTTTTGCCATGCACAGCACAGTGCCCTCCACATGCCCGCCTGCGACACACTTCAGCTGCGCCCCCCGCGCTATTCCAGCCATTGCAGGCGGCAGTCCAACATAGCCCGCGTCCAGCTCTCCCCTGGAGAGCGCCTCCACTATCGCTGGTCCGCCTCCGTAGAGCTTCCAGCATGGATATAACCCTCTGCGCTCCAGCAGGCGCAGACCGCGCAGCAGCAGGGAGGTGTGGTACACCGTGGAAAGGTGGCCGATCCTAATCCTCATCCCTCAGGAATCCCTCCACATTCCTCCTGATCTCCTCCGGTGAAAGCGGGATGTTGCCAACCCTCGCATTTCCCGGTTTAACCACCACGTGCACAAAGCGCGGTGCTCTGCCGCTGTGCATCGCGTGCACAACCTCCTCGGGCACAGAGGCGCGGGAGGTGTTTTCTATTCCCATGGCACGGGCGAGCATCGCCAGGTCTGCGCTCCTCAGCGTTGCACTTGGCTGGTTGCCGGTGCTGCCGTAGGCGGCGTTGTCCATGGCGAGGATGGTGAGATTCCGGGGTGACAGCTCGGCGACGGTGGCAAGGCAGCCAGCGTTCATCAGCAAACTCCCATCGCCGTCTATGACCACGACCTCCTTCTGCGTGCCCAGAGCTATTCCCAGTCCGATAGGAGTCGCCATGCCCATGCTCCCGAGCATGTAGAAGTTCGAGCGCTGGTGCAGCACGTGGTACAGCTCCCTGCTGGGCACCCCCAGGTTGCACACCACCACCTTACCGGAGAGCTCATCCTTTATGGCTGCGAGAATCTCAAAGCGTGTATACCTTGCTATGGCCTCATCGCCCTCAAAGGTGCGCGCCGACAGGGTTCTCTCCGCGCTCCCCCGGGAAGGCATCCTGAACTCACTGCCCTCCCATATCCTGGGGCTGAGCAGAGCAGCGGTTACGCGGTTCGCGTCGAAGGCGACGGAGGCAACGCCTGCTATCCCGGACAGGTCATCCCTGTCCTCCACCTCCACGAACTCCACCTCAAGAGCCCTGAGCAGCTCTGGCACGTACTTACCCATGGGCTTCTGGGCCACTATATCTTCCCTGTAGATGCCGCGCCAGCTTATCAGCAGGAAGAGAGGAAGCCCGTACAGCTTTGTGAGCGACGCCAGGGCGTTGAGCATATTCCCCACACCGGAGGTCTGAACCAGCATCACCGGCTTAAGTCCGGCAAGGGCAGCGCCTGCGGCTATGCCAACGCCCTCCTCCTCGCGGGTGAGGGGCACGTGCATGAATTCGCGGGTGAGCAGGTAATGGAGCGCTTTTACCCTGTCGCAGGGAAGGGTCAGAGCGATGTTCGCACCCGACTCTTTTAAAAGCGCCACCACCTCTTCTTCGGGGCTCATAGCTCAAGCTCCTCAAGCTCCCTGTCGGCGACGTGCCTGCTGAGGGTATAATCCTCCTTTAACCTGTGGAGCTTTTTATCCTTTCGCAGCCTTGCGCTTCCTCCCCCTGTTATGTTGAGCAGGGTTATGTCATGTCTGCGGATGCTCCCCCTCTCCACCGCCTGCAGCAGCGCAGCCACCGCAACGCCCGCGGCGGGAAGTATGTCCACGCCTTCAAGCCTTGCGAAGAGCGCCCTCGCGCGCTTCGCCTCGCTGTTCTTCACACCGTACATCTCCCCCTGCGTAGCCCTGAGCGCGTCGTAGACCCCGCCGGCTATGCCGTAGGGCGGATAGCGGTTTGAGAGCACCCTGGCGTAGATGAGGTCGAGTACATTCTCAGCCCGGGGTATGTCCCGCTCCGGCAGAATTTCCCTTCTGCCCTCGCGCCAGGCGCTGTACATGGGAGCCACCGGCAGGTTCTGGGCCAGGTGGAGTTTCGGCAGGCGCCCGCCGAAGCGCCCGTCCCGGCGCAGGCGGAGCGCTGCCTCGTACGCGGCTATCGCTCCGGTGCCGCTCCCCACCGCCTGGAAGTAGTGCCGCGGCAGGCGTCCTATCTCAAGCGTCGCGTCCAGCAGCACTGTGCCCAGGCCGTCCCTTCGGGCAACATTCCTGGCGCCGCCCTCGTAGGTGAAGCCCTTTATCCTCGCCAGACGCTTTGCGATTGCTATGCTGTCCGAGTAGTCGCCGTCGGTGATCATGACAGTCTTCACATATCTGCGGTCGTAGCGGGGCAGAAAAACACCGCACAGGCACTTCTTGGGCACGAGCAGCACAACTGGAAAGCGCTCCTGCGTTGCTGCGGCTGCGAAGGCCTTTGCGGTGTTGCCGGCGGAGGCAACCACCAGCCTTTCGACTCCGCTCTCCTGCGCATATCGCACTGTTACTGCCGACTCCAGCTCCTTGAAGGTGCAGGTCTCCATGCGCGTGCCGTGCTCCGGCCAGTAGCCGTTGAAGACTATGTAGAGGTTTGTGAGACCGAGCTCATCCGCAAGAGCCTCGCTCCTGTAGGTCACAGGTTTGCAGGCATAGCTGGAGGGCTTCTCAACGGGTAGCCAGTCTATAAAGCGCCACACACCCGGGTGAGCTCCCGGAATTAACCTCCTGCGGGAATATATGCTTCTCAGCAGCCCCCTGTGCGTCCCACAGCTGAGTACAAACCCGCCCTCAAGCACCTCTCCACCTTCGACGCACAGGAGACGAAACTTTCCCATCCACTGCCCTCATGATTAGATAAAATCCTGCCATTGGAATTATATTCTGAAAAATTTCCAAAAAAATAGGGTAAAGGTGCCGGGCTACCTTATTTCCACAGGCGGTGCGCCGGGAGTGCCAAGAGCTATTATGTTCGCCGTTGGGATAAGGTAGGCTATGAGCACCAGCACCAGGGCTATGGCAGCAAAGATTTTGAAGTTGTCCACCAGTCCCGGTTCGCCCTGTGGCAGCGGTGGTGTGCCTTCCGGCCGGGGAGATTCAATCCTCACCCCAGAAGTTAGGGTGCGGAACACATTGTACAGGAAGAGAGCCACGCTGAGGAATAGCAGAATCCCTCCCACAGCCGCTATTATGAGAAAGGGCCCCCACTCCTGTGCAATCTGGGCTCCGCCATAGGTTACGTCGTAGGTCCTGCGCGGGGAGCCAAGAATCCCCAGGTAGTGCATGGCGGAGGAGAAGAGCACCATGCCGAAGAACCACAGATAAACCTGGGCGAGGGCGAGCTTTCTGCTGTGGAGCTGTTTTCCGGTGAGCGACGGGAGGAGCAGGTAGGTGAGTCCCATGAAGGTCAGCGCCACCGCCGTGCCCACGGTAAGATGCAGATGTCCCGGAACCCAGGCGGTGTTGTGCACCACATAATTCAGGTTGTTTCCCGCGTTCACCGCACCTGTTGCCCCGCCGAATCCGAAGAGTATCATGGCAAAGGCTATGGATGCGAACACCGGGTCACGCCAGGGAAGCGCCCCAATCCATCCCAGAAGCCCTCTCCCACCCCTTCTGCGCGCGGCAAGCTCCATGGTGGCTGTTACTGTGAAGGCTGTTATCAGACTGGGCACAAATACAAAGAAGGTTGTGGTGGTGTGCAGAAACTTCCATCCTGCTTCTATGCCAGGGTCCATAAACTGATGGTGGTAGCCAACGGGTGTGGAGAAGAGTATGAATAGCACAAAAACCACTCTTGCAAGGAAGTCGCTGAATATAGGGGTGTTGAGCAGTCTGGGAAGGATGGTGTACCACACTATGTATGCGGGAAGAAGCCAGAAGTACACCAGAGGGTGGCCGAAGTACCAGAAGAAGTTTCTGGCGAGCAGCGGGTCTATCCTCTCGACCAGTCCCAGAGACCAGGGGATGAGCTGAAAGAGCATCTCTATCGCTATGCCTGTGGTGGCGATGTACCAGATTATGAGCGTGGCAACCACTCCAAATACGCCCAGGGGGAGTTTCCTTCGGGCATTGCCGGCAGAACGCCACTTCTTCACCGTGAGCAGAAGGTTGGCCCCGAATATCCAGGTGCCTATCACCAGCACCGTCGCGCCTATGTAGAAAAGGGGCGAAGCCTTCATTGGCGGGTAGAAGGTGTACAGCACGCTGGCCTTTCCCAGGAGTATGGGAACGGCCGCCATCACCGTGCCCAGAGCAACCAGTGCATAGGAAACCCTGTTCAGCGCATAGCTGAAGGTGTTCATACCGAGCTCGCGGGTGACCACATACGTGGCCAGTGACATTATGAAGAAGGTGGTGAAAACCAGCGCCATAAGCACACCGTGGGCGGTGAGTGAGAGGTAGTAGGTACCGGCGGATACAAGGGTCACACCGGGTATCCGCTCCAGCACCTGAAGAAGCCCGAAAAGGGCACCCAGGCCTATGGCCACGTACGAGATGTAGAACCCAAGCTTTATTAGACCATCATCTCTGAATTTCATCCCTCATCCTCCGTCACAATCAGCTTTGCCCGCATGAACTGATGACCCCGGCCGCAGTACTCGTTGCAGACAATCAGGTACTCTCCAGGCTTCTCAAATCTGGCGGTTATAACCGTCACATACCCCGGGATTACATTCGCCTGCACATTGGTTCCAACCACGTGGAAGCCGTGCTGGACATCCGGCGATGTGATGTAAAACTTCACATAGGCGCCTCTTGGAACCTGGAGCTCCCTGGGCGAATAGCTCCACATTCTGCCAACCATGTAAACGTTGTAAAGTTCTCCGGGGATTACCTCCTCAACCCTGGGCTGTGAGAAGCGCGCATCCTCCCCTATAAGTAAGGGGTCAATCACCTCTGCCTCCTGCGGCGTCTGCAGACCTGCGACAAAGCTGAAGTAACCTATTATGCTCAGAAAGGCCACGACCATGACGGCTGAAAAAATCAGCCAGGCTTTCTCATACTTGTTGATTGTCATAGGTAGCAGCACCCGCCCACTTCAAAGTTTCTGGGGAGGAAGACTCCGAAGTACATGCCGAGCCAGACCGTCAGGATAACCAGCGCCAGGAGTACCATCACCGCCAGTGTTCCCACAGGCTCAAATCCTTCCTCCTCCGGCTCCAACAGGGACACCTCTTATCCAAAATATCTGTCGAGAAGCGCCTTAAGCGCCCGCGCATGCCTCGCCTCATCCCTCGCCGAGACATCGAAGAAGTCATGTGCCTCATCCACTCCGTTTTCCTTGGCTTTTATGGCGGCCTCCCTTTTACCCCTGTTTGCATTCTGCTCTCCGCTGAGCATCTTCTCCAGGTTTGCCTTCGTGTCCTCGTCAACCATGCCATTCATCTCCGCGAACACGGCAGCGTGCTGTGCCTCCTCCCAGGCGATCTTTTCCAGAGCCAGTGCAATTTCCGGGTAGCCCTGACGCATGGCCACGCGCGCCATGGCAAGGTATAGACCAACCTCAGTGCACTCACCCTTGAAGTTCATTTTTACCTCTTCCTCAACCGCACTGCCCCTCGAGACACCCAGCCTGTTCTCACTCACAAGCTCCATTTGCAGACCTCCATTGTAAGATATGTATATTACAGTTAGAAATCCATCTAACTATATAAGCTTTTTGGTTTCCTGCCACCTGGCGGATGCAGGGGATGAGGGCAATTGCTTATATTTTTGAGTTTGTTATATATGGGTGGTAGTAATAGTTTAATTGTAATTTAATAGCGGTGATGAGATGCCTCAGAGGCAGTATCTGCTTAAGCCCGACCTGGAAACTGCCAGAATATTTTCTGACAGAACCAGGCTGAAGATCGTGGAGCTTCTAAGGGAGCGGGAGATGACAAACACGCTTCTTGCAAAGGAGCTGGGGATTTCAAAGGCAACTGTGACCCACCACATGAAGATTCTGGAAGAGGCGGGCGTTGTGAGGGTCTCCCGTGTTGAGGAGACAAGGGGGATACCCAAAAAGTACTACACCCTCGATGCCCGCTTTCTGGAGTCGGAGGAAAAGGATATCTCAAAACCTGTGGTGGATGAGATGGTCAGGGAGTTCAGGCGCCTCTTTGCCAACAGGAAGTTCAGAAAGCAGCTGAGCGACGAGGTCAACGTGACCTTTCTGAAAATCTACAGGAGTGCCTTTCTTTCCGCACGGGTTGACCTGGACGATGTGCTCTATGACCTTGGCTATGAGCTGGGCAGGCGGGTGTTCGCCGAGATGGTTGATGGAGACAGCCTCGAAGACGTGCTCCACTCTCTGGCACGGCTGTGGCGGGAGCTGGAGCTGGGTACAGTGGAGGTGGGGGATGTAACAGGAGACAGCGCATGGATAATGGTCAGGGACTGCTATCAGTGCATGCACATGCCCAATGTTGGCAGGCCGCTGTGTGCCACCGATGAGGGGATGATAGCCGGTGTGCTGGAGGGCAGGCTCGGAACAGCCTTCAGGGTGAGGGAGGTGGAGTGCTGGGGAACCGGGAGAGAGTACTGCAGATTTGACATTAAAAGAATTTAATGCAGAGGTTATCTTCGGAATTTTAGCTCTATGCCCGAGCTGATGCTGTCAGTTGTGCAGAACATTGCGGTACTCGCGTTTTCAGTACTGCTGCTGGCGTACTCCAGCGACTACTTCACTGAGGGTGCCGCCAGGGTCGCCAGAAGACTCGGTGTCTCCAGATTCATAATAGGTGCGGTGGTCATCGGCTTCGGCACATCATCGCCGGAACTGTTTTCTTCTGTGTATGCCTCCCTGATGAATGCAGGAGGTGTTGCCCTCGGAAATGTGGTGGGCTCCAATATAGCCAATATTGGACTTATTCTGGGCTCGGCAGCCTTTATAAGACCTGCACTTGTGCGTCAGAAGATTGAGTATATCAACGCCGCAGCATGCCTTCTGCTAACAGCACTGGCAGCGCTGCTTATTCTGGCAGGAGGTGTTGTTTCACGCACAGACGGTTTCCTTCTGCTGGGGGTTTTTGCTGTGTACATCTACTATTCTATAAAGAATCCAAACAACACCGTGTACGCCAGAGACACGGATGAGGACAGCGAAAGGGCGGCGGTCCACCTCCTGCTGGGACTTGTAGGAGTGCTTGCAGGCAGCATCCTGCTGGTAAACTCGGCGGTTGCGGTTGCGAGGGGGCTGGGCGTGCCTGAATCTGTAATAGGCCTCACCCTGGTAGCCTTCGGCACCAGTGTGCCGGAGCTTGCGGTTTCTATTGTGGCGGCGAGGAAGGGATACTACACCATGGTTGTGGGCAATGTGGTAGGAAGCAACGTCTTCAACATCCTGCTGGTGCTGGGAGCTGCTGCAGTGGCAGCGCCGATACCGGCGGATGCGGCCATCCTGTACAGGAGCATCCCGGCAGTGCTTTTTATCACCGGAGCGATGCTGCTTTTCATGCGGACGGGATGGAGGGTCTCCAGAATTGAGGGTGCTGTTCTGCTGCTGTTCTACCTGGGCTTCCTGCGGCTGAGCTTCGGCGCCGCATAGCTGGCGCCGAAGCTCTCCGGCGGACGATGCTCTCCCATCAATCACTCTGCTATTTTAGCTTCGTATTTTGACGGGCACTTTACCAGCAGCTTGTTTGCATACACCCTGCCGTTTTTAACCACCCCTATTGCCACCACATCTATTCTGGTGCTCTGCTCCAGCTCCTCTCCCAGGGGGAAGGTGGCGGGG